>JACDHZ010000081.1 GCA_013820755.1 Chthoniobacterales bacterium | reverse complement strand
GAGCGAAGAAGAAGCGCTCAAGTTCCTCAAGGAGCCGAATACGCGACGCGAAGTTCGCAATCTCGCGTTCGCCTACTTGCAACCGGAGGACTACCCGACACATCGAATGCTGCAGGAGTTAATCCAACTCGACGGCTCCGACGCCGCTGACGATCTCGCGACACGATTGCTGCCTTGGTGCGCCGACGGCACCAGCAACATCTCGCTCACGGGTAAGATCGCTCACTTCGAATTGGGCTACATCCCCGAAGCCGCGAAATTGCTCCGCGGTGTCGCTGGATTCCTGATCACCAACTACACGCGGCAGCACATCATCACGATGCCGCGCCGCCTGCGGAAGCGAAACGTCTACGAAGAAGTCGCGCGCCTGCTCGACATCCCAGGTGGCGAACAAATCGTGAAAGAGAGCTACGCGCAGATGCGGAAGTTCAATTGCTGGAACATCTCGATTGTCCAGCAATACGGCCGCTTCAAAGAAAGCCGCATCCGTTCCGCGGTCTTCGGCAACAGCCGGCAATTCTTCCTCATGCGCCAAACGACCGCGCCGATCTCGACGACATGGCGCGCGACATCGGCCTAACGGAACTAACCAAACATGCGATCCTCTCATATCCGCTTCCCGATCAGCAGAGCGGCGAGAAATTTGCTGCCTTCACATACCTGCACAACGATGCGCAGAACCCAATCTGCGGCACGGCACACAACGTCGCCTCGCCGGAAATGCTTTATCTCAGCGGAAGCAGCGGTGCACAATTCGATGAACGCGCGCGCGAGCTGCGCGGTGTCGATGACGTGATTTCTGCGATCGAAACCGTAACAGCCGAGAAATAGCCTCGGACGTGGAGGGTCCGTCGTCCAGATTGGCGCAGTCAGCAGATCGCATCGAGATCCTCAAGCAGAAGCGCGCCGCTTACAGCGAACCCTAGCCCCCTGAGAACATTCGGCCCGAGAGAGTCGGGCAAATTGCAAGTCGACAAACGCCCGACACTGACGGGCGAATTGGTCGTACGCGGAGAGCAGGGATCGGCCAGAAATATTTCAGACGCTGTCTGAGATATCGGGACGAACTCGCCGGTCTCACATTTAGGTAAGGATTAAATCTCGTCGCTCAACGATTCGGAGGTGACTTGCCAGGGCTGATTATTCTCGCGTCGGCAACATCGTGATAAGCATGGCGCCCGCAAAAAAAAAGAACTGCACTGTAAGCAAACGCGACGGTCGTTCCCATCGCGGTCCAAAGCGCGCCGACAACGATGCTCGAAAGAAAGTCGCCAACGCCATTAACGGTGGCAAGGACGCCGAAGGCCATGCCGTGATGGCTTTCATCAACCAACTCGGCACAAAGCGAGTCCTCGACGGTTTCTTCGATGGCGACATAGATCCCGCCGCAAAGGAAAATGAGAACGAATGTTGCGACGGTCGGCGGCAATAACATAATCGCTAAGGCCATTGCACCTGCGAGCGCGTAACCAATGGCGAGCAGCCAATTCTTCCGCATGCGGTCCGCCAACCAACCTGCGACGAACGAGAATCCGGCGTAGAAGACGTTGTGGAGGATGTAGAGCGAGACGGCGATGCTCGCCGCCTTTCCGATACCCATCACGACCGCGAGTTTTTGAGTCGCGAGCAGGATAAGCATCGTGTGCGCGAAATCGCCCGCGCCGAAAAGTCCGACCGCGACGAGGAACTTTCGGTAAGGAGCAGGCAAAAGGCGCAACCGCTCACCAAATGAAATGTGCGGGACCGGGGCACGGTCGCGTTCCTTAACGAGAAACGCGATCACGGCAGCGGCGAGCAATCCGGGAATCAACGTGAGCGCGAAAAGCAGGCGGTAGTTGTGATTCGAAAACTGCAGGATGAGCAGGGCACTCGCCGGGCCAACAATCGCGCCGACTGTGTCCATCATGCGCTCAAGTCCAAAGGCTCGGCCGTAAGCAGCGCGATCAACCGAACCCGCAAGCAGAGCCTTGCGCACGGGTGTGCGCACTCCGCGCCCCAGCCATGCACCCGCGCGCGCGAGGAGCACATGCCATGCGTTCGTCGCCAGGCCTAACGACGCAGTTCCTATCGCAGTGACGACATAGCCTGCGACGGCGATCGGTTTTCGGCGTTGTAGGCGGTCGGTGTAGTAGCCGGATGCCATTTTCGCAAAGCTCGACAGCCCATCTGAAACACCTTCGATCAGACCGAGCCACGCAGCCGCCGCTCCAAGCGTTGCGAGAAATGCGGGCATCGCCGCGGTCGCAATTTCGTGCGACCAATCGCTGAAGAGCGAAGCCAAACCGATGCCGAGCACCGTCCGATTCAGCCAGCGGGCCTTTGCTTTCGGTAGCGATGTCGCTGCGAACGCCATTCGTTAGGCTAGAGTGTTAGCTCGCCTCGGGAGTCGCGGCGCGGATTCCGAGGCGTAGCGCCAGCGTCGGCAAGACCAGAAGGTTCAGAGCTGTCGAAGTGAGAAGACCGCCGAGGATTACGATTGCCATTGGTCCTTCAATTTCTCGACCCGGATCGCCTGCACCGATTGCAAGCGGAAGTAATCCAAAGGCCGTTACGAACGCGGTCATCAGAATTGGAATCAGGCGTTCGGACGCTCCGCGGATGGCTGTCTCAATGCCCCACGTCATGCCCTCCTCGCGAATGAGATGTTCGTAGTGCGAAATCATCATCAGCGAATTGCGCAGGGTGATTCCAAAGAGCGTGACGAAGCCGACGAGCGCTCCGATTGAAACCCAACCGCCAGCCGCAAAGACCGCGAGTACTCCGCCGATCAACGCAAACGGCAGATTCACGAGGACCAGAACCAGATTACGCCAGCCCCGCATGACCAGCGTGAGGAGCAGAATGATTCCGACCCCGGCGAGCAGCGAATGGATGAGCAAATCGCGGCGCGATTGCGCTTGCGCCGCGGCCGCTCCGCCAAACTCGACGTAGCTGCCTTGCGGCAAAGTGACTGACTGCGCGATCTGTTTGCGCGCTTCGGCGACGAACGAATTCACGTCACCGCCCGCCACGTTGCAGGTGACGGTTTGCACGCGGCGCGCCCCGTCGTGTAAGACGATGTCACGGCCGCCAGATTGGTAAATATCGGCAAGCTTGCCCAGCGGCACATACGGCCCGGTTCCATTGCGAAGCGGCAGCGCGCTGACTGCGCCAATGTCGTTGCGCTGCGCGGGATTAAGAATCGCGACCACACCGAAGACTCGGTTGCCGTCGTAGATTTGCCCGGCCTCCGCGCCTTGATAGGCGGCGCGGACATTCTCCAGGACGTCCACCGGTTCAAAACCCCACAGCGCCAAGTCCGCGGGACGAAGGCGGATCTCGAGCTGCGGAGTTCCGGGCGCGGATTGCACTTGCACCTCCGTCGAACCACGGATCTTGCCGAGCACGCGGGCGATCTCCTGCGCCTTTGAGTCGAGCTGATCGAGATCGCTGCCGTAGATGTTGATGACGACGGAGGCGGTATAGCCAGAGAGCGTTTCCTCGACGCGTTCGGTCAGGAATGTTTTGACCGCGAAATTCACGCCGGGGAATTGCGCGAGCAGTTTGCGGATGTCGCCGACGATCTTCTCGCCTTCCTCACCTTTGAGCGGCTTCAAGTCGACATTGAACTCGCTGTAATGGCTGCCGAAAATGTCGTCCGCTTTTTCCGCTCGACCGACTCGCTGGGAGACTGAGCGAACTGCGGGAAGTTTGCGAAGCTCCTCATTGACCTGGTGCCCGATGCGCAGCGATTCACCGAGCGACGTTCCCGGAACCGCTGACATGTGAATGATGAAATGTCCTTCGCGAAGTTCCGGGATGAATCCGCCGCCGAGGAATGGCAGGATGGCGAGGCCGCAGACGGTTAGCGCTCCCGCAATCAAAAGCGCAGTCCGCGGTCGCTTCTCGACGCGCGAGAGAATCCGTTCGTAGCGCGCCTTCAACCATGTCATTACCGGCGGCTCCTTCTCAGTGATGTGGCGAAGGCCGAGGAATGAGAGACAGAGCGCTGGCGTAACGGTGAGCGCGACGGTCAGTGACGCCATGATCGCGAGGATGTAAGCGACTCCGAGCGGAGCAAACAAGCGACCGGCTACTCCGCTCATCGTCAGAATGGGAATGAAGACAAGCGCGACAGCGAAGGTGGCGTAAACGACGGCGCTTCTTACTTCGATTGAAGCATTGAGCACGACTTGCAGCGGCGAAATCCGATCTGCATGCGACCGGTTCTCTCGCAGCCGGCGCAGGATGTTTTCAACGTCGATAACGGCGTCATCGACTACTACGCCGACGGCGATTGCGAGACCGCCGAGCGTCATCGTGTCGAGACTGTAGCCGAGTCTTTCGAGAACGATGACTGCGGCGAGCAACGAGATCGGAATCGAAGTGAAGGAAATTGCCGCGGTGCGGAAATTGAAGAGGAATAAGAGCAAGATCACGTCGCTCACTGATAACGGACACCCTCGATGTGGGGTTATCTTTATTCGATCACCATATGCGACGCTTCAATCGGTTCGTCGACACGGCGGCTGATGACTTTCCATCATACGTGCGCGAACCACTAAGATTGCTGCACTACATCAACGACGATCTCTCTGACGCAGAACTGAAGAGGTATTTTCCTATCCAATCACATCCGCTCGGCAGAAGCGCGCAGCCCGCCCGCCGAGCCCAAAGTTAAGTCAGCTCCACCGTTGGCGAGTTCAAGTGCAAACCGTCTCTGCGATTCTATCGCTCGCTGCGCGGAAGGGAGGTCGTTATCGGTTGCGTTCGAGGAGCTATTGCTCGTTTTAGATGGGATGACGGCTCAACGCGCGATCGAGATGTCGCGCAGCGCCTTCGCGATTCGCATTTTCACCCGTTGCAGCTCTTCCTGCGGCACCGGGTGTCCCTCTGCTTCTTCGATTAGGTGATCCAGCAGGATCTTGCGGCGGCCTCCTCTGCGGTAGGCCGCGAGTGTTTTCCGCGTGAGCTTCCGTTGCAGCTTCGAGCGCGGGTCGGCCGTTGTCGACGAATGCGGTCCTCCTACGAGCAGATCGTAGCGGATCAGCCCCGTGAGATAGGCCGAGACCGACGGATAGCCAAGATCCTGCCATCGCACGTCAACCAAACGCCAGATGTCGAAAGGGAAGGTGACACGATCGCGGACGGCGCTCAGCTGCACCGGAAGATCGTGCCGGCTTCGTGCCGCGAGATCCTGCAAGTGGTGAATGCGCTCGACGATCTGCACCAGCAGCCCCTCGCGTTTCTGGCCCGGCTGATAGCGCGAGACTAACTCACGATCGAAAGCGTCCTGCGCTGCCTGGGTGTCACAAGCGATCGCGACGGTGATCTCGTGCTTCGCGTCAGATCGCAAATCGTAGCAGACCAGCTCAACTGCATACGGAGTGAGCGTGCTGTGTCCGAATTCCGCGCAGCGCTGCTTCACCGCGGGAGCAAGCAAGCCAGGGAGCATGATACTCTTGCGTACTCCTCTTGGCATACCTTGTTCCCTCCTCCCGAACCCCGGGAATCATTCTTGTTTAAAGCCGGGGTGCTTGGCAAGCCAGACGTCCAAACGCTGCAGCGTGCATTTGCCGAGCGAAAACGGCGTGTCCGCTGCATTTTTGATCTGCGACATCGCCGTCCCGCCAACGCCGGAGAGAACGGCTAGCTCGGCGCTGTTGAATTGGCGGTGGGGAAACTTCACAGCCAAGAACAGCAGAGCTGCAATCGTCGTGGCTGAGGTAAATGACTCATTTTCTGCGGGTTGGCGGTGGCGTGTCGTGGCTGCTTTCATAGGGTTCTTTCTTCCTTCAGCAGCGTATGTTCAGATGAACACAGCAGCAAGATTCCAGCGATAACCACTTCGCCGCAGGAGAGCGGAAGTTGGTGTTCCGGGCGCTTCAAAGCGCCCGATCCAAGGCGGACCAGGTGCAAACCTGTCAAAATTTTTCGCAGGTCGTGAGAACACGTCTGATGCGCGCTCCAGAACACTGGAGAAAGAACGGCGCGCTGCTCACCAGGTCGGCAAAAACCGTGGTGTAGACCGTTCGTGTCGCGCCACTTCTGGAGCAAGTGCGCCGGAGCGAGCGCGGCAAGAAACTCAACCCTGCTTTTATTGCCATGACCGAAATCCAAGTAAATAGACTCGTAAACGAAGCCGTTCTGCTCCACCGCGACACCACCATCCGAACCGAACGCCTGAAAGGGCTCAAAGCCGATCTCGTCCGCGAAGCTCGCCGCCACGAACACGAATACACTCCGACAGAGGGCGGAGGTTCGCGGTGGTCGGTGACAGGGAACAACGGCTGCATCGCACGAGTGAACTTCCCCGCCCCTGCGCTGGTGTCGCATATCGACTCCGAGAGCGAGACGTTTGACCGTGTGCTTGGCCTTGCCGGGGAGGCGCTCGATCGGCTTTTCGTATCGAAATATTATCTGCGGCCGATTGCTGAATTCCGCGAGGAGGTCATTGGCGCCCTGCCGAGCGTCGAAGCCGACAAACTGCTGGAGCTCTGCCAGACGACATCCGCCCCGCGCGTGAGCTTTGAGACAGCGCAACCAAAGACTTCGTAACGCGAGGACCACTTCCACATGCGCTACAAGAATAACATTGGCCCTCAGGTGCGCCGTCGCCGCTACGCGCTCGGCTGGTCGCAATCAGATCTCGCGACAAAGCTTCAGCTCGCAGGATTCGACACGAGCCGCAGCGGAGTTTCCAAAATCGAAGCACGTCTCTCGTACGTCGACGACAAGACGATGCTCTATCTCTCAGAGGTTCTGCGAGTCCCGGTGCAGGAACTCTTCCCTGCGCGGACGCCAGGAAATCGCATCCACGAGTTCATGGAAAAGCTCGAGACGACGCGATTCTGAGCACAACCCTATACGTTGATCTTATACGGCACGCGCAAAACCGAGCATATTAGAGCCAAACGCAGCTAAAGGCGAAACATGTTCAAACGTCGTAAATGCCTGATTTGCAACGACTGCTAAAGATAGCTAAAGCCGGCTATCGGGCTCGAACCGATGACTTGCTGATTACAAATCAGCTGCTCTACCAACTGAGCTATGCCGGCAAAAGACGCAACGAATTTACCGCAGGCGGCCACGGCAAACAAGGACTAGGGCGACCGCGTATACGCCGAAAGTGGTTCTGCCGTCTCGAGATTCTTGATCACGGTGCTGAGATAGACCGACTGCGGATAGAACAACTTATATTTTGTGATCTCGGCGCGGTTTAAAACCTTAAACCCGTACCGCTCGAACATCCGTTCGCCACGACGGCTTTCGAACGTGACGATTTGGCCGTACACGCGCTTCTCGCCGGATCGATAAAGATAACTGAAGTACGCGCTGAGTAGGGCCCGCGTGGTGGACACTTTCCGCGCGTCGGGCAGAAGGTTGATGTGAAAATGCGGTGTGCGACGAGGCGACGCGGGTACTTCCCGCCAGCCGTTCATCAGAATCCAGAGAATAAAACGTCGCGACCGCTCGTTATACTTCCCGTAGCGCATTAGCGCCCGCAGGAACAGGCACACGTTCTGGTAGAACGAGTAAACCTGGTTTCGTAATGGCTTTCGAGAACCCAGCAAGTAGCCGCGCAGCTCGCCGTCCACCTCGATCACGAACGAAGACTCAGGCTCGTGATCCGTGTAGTACGTGGTCAGAAAATCTGCAAACAATTCGCGATCCTCGTACACGGGATCGATTGGATCGCCAAGAAAGCCCGTCTCGCAACAAAGCCGACGCACCGCGTCGCGGTCGGCCGGTTGGTAGCTGCGGATCGTAAATGGCTTCTCGGTTCTCATCACAGTCTGCGTCGCTTGTAGGACCCGCAGACCTCCCGGTAAATACAAAACAACCGGTCAAACACCAGCCGCCACGCGAATCGCTGTGTGACGGCTTCCGCTGCGGCGGTGCCCGTTCCAAGCAAATCGAACGCCGTCGCTCGCTCGACCGCATCCGCCAGTGCTTCGGGCGAATTCTCGGTCGCCCATGCTGTCTGGTCGTGCAGAATGATTCCGTCCATCGCGCTGCCGAGTATGCCCACGACCGGCGTGCCGCACGCTTGGCTTTCCAGCGCAACAAGCCCGAATGTCTCCTGCGTTCCTGGATGGACGAATAAGTCCGCGGCGCGATAAAGCACTGCAAGTTCTGCGGCGTCAGAGCAATAAGGCAACCATGTGACCGAGGGAGTTGATGCTTGCAGTGTCTGTAGGTGATCCCGTTGCTGGCCATCGCCAACAATGAGTAGATGAAAGTCACCGGGCCTGCGCATCATCAGCAACTGAAATGCTGCAAAGAGCGTGCCAGTGTTCTTCTCCCGGGCCAGTCGGCCGACGTAGATCAGCAACTTCGCCTCGGGCGAGATACTGTGCATCGCGCGGGTTCTTGCAGCAGACTCTGGCGCCGGCTTGAAAATATCTGTGTCGACACCAAGCCCAACGACCCGCACTTCACGGATGCCCCAATTGTGCAACCGGTCGGCTAGCTGATGGGTTGGAGCGATCGTGAGTTCGAATCGGCTATAAAGTTCCCGCACATACGCCTGCGCGACATTTGTGAGCGCTGTGGCTGCGCGCGTCCCGAGCCTTTCGGCAGTGGGCCGCAGATAGGCCTCTGCGAAATCGGAATGATAATATGCGACCGCGGGGATCTCGCGGCGTCGAGCAATCGCAGCCGCTTTCCAGCCCAACTGGTAGGGATCCGCAGATTCAATAATGTCCGGCCGTTCACTGTCGATTATCTCATCCACCGCCCGCAGGTTCAGGAGAGCCCGGTATTGCGTGCTAGGCGATACTAGCGGCGATGCAATCCGGTATACCCGCGACATCGAACCGGCGCTGATTTCGCTTCGCTTACCGGGAACAATCAACACGTGCTCATCGTCCGGTGAGTGTGACCGGATGAATCTTATCTTCTCATGAACGTAGCGTTTCACCCCGCCGCTACGCGGCGAGTAGAACTGCGTGAGGTCGCAAATCTTCAATGAGATGCCGATTGCTGCGTCGGCCTTCGCGGCATCAGTGCTCGAGCCCGCTCAGGTATCGCTCAGCCTCGATTGCTGCCGCACAACCGGAGCCGGCAGCGGTGATTGCCTGCTTGTAAACGCGATCGGCCACGTCGCCTGCGATGAACACGCCAGGATGTTTGCTCTCCGCGAGATGCCTCACAAGCAGGTAACCATCGGGATCTGTCTCAAGCTTCCCACGGAATGCCTTCGTGTTCGGATCATGTCCGATCGCCACGAATACGCACGCAACATCAAGCACCCGCTCGTCGTGCGTGTTCGCATCGCGCAGTTTCACCGCCGACATTTCACCTTTGTCGTCCGGAATGTACTGCGTGATGACCGTGTTCCAGATTGGCTCAATCGTCTCGCACGCCAGCACACGATCTGCCATGATCTTCGAGGCGCGAAGTTTGTCGCGCCGATGTATTAGGTAAACCTTCGATGCAAACCGCGTCAGGAAGAGCGCCTCTTCCGCCGCGGAATCACCGCCTCCCACGACGCAGACGGGCACATTCCGGTAAAACGCTCCGTCGCACGTCGCGCAACTAGTGAGGCCGTGACCAATCAATTTCTCTTCGTTCTCGAGACCAATCCATCGGGCCGACGCTCCGCTCGCCACGATAAGCGCCTGGGTTTGGACCCACTCGTCGTCGATTTTTAGCCGTAGTGTTTTGTCATTATCGAAATCCGTGACTTCCGAATACGAAAACCGCGCCCCGAATTTCTCCGCCTGTGCGTGCATGTTCATCACTAGCTGCGGTCCGTCGATTCCTTCGGGGAATCCAGGGAAGTTCTCCACCAGCGTGGTGGTCGATAATTGCCCGCCTGGGTGGCTGCCCTCTAAGACAAGCGGGGACAAGTTGGCGCGCGCCGCGTAAATAGCCGCTGTGAGACCAGCGCAGCCGCTGCCCACGATGATCAGCTTCTCCATCGGGGCACGGTAGCACGGCGCGCAAGTTCATGTGGAACCTGATTCAAATGCCGAGCAGCGACTATCGGACAAGTGCATTACGCGACTGCATTCAGCGCCAACTCCGTTCTCACGCAGCCTCAACCAGCCAAGCGGCGACGACATTCCCCGCAATATGCTTGACAGCAGGTGCATTGGGCTCTCAGCCTGAGCGCCTCTTTCCCCGCGCGGCCATCCACGGCGGGATCGCCCGCCGCAGCCTAGCACATGAAAAGCAAATTCTCCGCCTCCGTCCAAGCTCGATCCTCCCGATTGCGTGCCCTCGCGGCGTCCGTCCGCACAACAGACACAGGCTTTGCTTTGGGAGGTTCGTGCCTGCGAATATGAAAGCTCGGATTCTCGTTCTCGCCTGTATCGCGCTGATCGCGGTTCCACGCGGCGCGATAGCGACTCAATCTACTGAGACCGCCATCGTCATCTCGGCGCAAAACGCCGGTCCTTCGCCTTTCATAAAAAAGCTTACCTTAACGGTAAGCGATATAACCGTTCTTAAGCGTGTCCGGTTCGCAGTCACGCCAAAACCCGGCTCCGTCACCCGGCCTATCTCTGCGACCTACTCGAAGAGGTACCTCGGAAGCCGCGGCTACTTGGATTCAACAAATAGTAGGATAGTGGTGCCCGTGTTCGGCCTCTACGCCGGTTACAATAATACGGTAGAACTTACCTACCTATTCAATGATGGTTCCTCCCGAACTACCAGAACGATTGTCGGCACTCAAACATTCGACGATCCTTGTCACTACAGCACGCCTGCTGTCCGCCAGCCACGAAGCACGACCAAAGCTCTTAGCTATGATTACATGCTCGTAGCAACTAACTGCGGGACGACTACTCCCGCGGTAATCGATACCGACGGCGCGGTTCGTTGGGTAGGTACTACCGGAGTCGGGAGCCACACTACGGCCTTTTACAACAACGGCATCTATCTATCGGATGAGGGCCTGCTCCGAATCGAGCTCGACGGCGTAGTCACCAGAGTAGCCGACCTACAGAGCCTTGGTATCGTCGGACTGCACCACAGTATCGACCGTGGTAAATACGGGCTGATCCTAGATGCGAACACCGTTAAATGGGTTACCTCAGTAAATATTGAGATCGACGGCCGTGGCAAAGTCCTAAACAAGTGGTTCCTAGGAGATATCGTTAGGCGGGCAATGATAGCAGGTGGCGACGACCCGAGCGGGTTCGTGCGAGAGTCGACGGGGCAATATCAATATTCGACTCCTTCAGACTGGTTTCACAATAACTCGGTGGCGTATCGCAAATCAGATGATTCCCTGATCATTTCCAGCCGCGAGAATTTCGTTATTTGTCTCGACTACGAAACAAAGGCAATTAAGTGGATTCTGGGGGATAAAACCAAAGAATGGTATCAGTACCCATCGTTAAGAAAATACGCGCTGGAGCTTACACCTGGGAGTCATGCGCCTCTGGGTCAGCACTCTGTCTCAATTACCAAAGACGATCATCTTCTTCTTTTCGACAATGGCCAGCGAAGCGCACAGCATCATCCACTCGGTTACAACCGGAGCTACAGTGCTCCGCGGAAGTATGAACTGGACCTTGCCGCCAGGACTGCAAGAGAAGTCTGGAACTTTCCTAACAACCAAAGCATCCGTTCTCCTTTCCGCAGCAGCGTCTATGAAGACGCTCCCGATAACTACCTAGTCCACTACTCGAATGCCCCTGAGTTTCCACGGATACTGGGTGTAACTGCCGCGGGCGAGAAAGTCTTCGACTATAGCTATTCTGCGAAAGCGTTCCGCTCGG
>JACDHZ010000222.1 GCA_013820755.1 Chthoniobacterales bacterium | reverse complement strand
TCCTCGTGCCAAACGGGCGGTCTAGTCGCCGATGATCTCACCAGCGCGCGCTTGCGATGGCCGCCGTCGAACTCCATAGAAGATTTGCTCCCACCCGCGTTGGCCAAGGCTCCGGCGTGACGAGCGAGTTGCGTCGTGGAAAGCGTGAACAACGTTGCCTGGACGAACTTTTACACGCTTGAGCCGGGTGGCGGGGTGGCTCCAGCCGCGAAATGCTGAAACGCGGAAATTCTGAGACGCTGAAATTGGTCTGCTAGCCTGCGGCACCCGGTGGTCGATATCAAATCAGCGTCGACCCATGCCGATGAATGATGGCGTTGGCGGTTGAAATTCCTAGAAGTGCGCGCCCACGTACTCCCACATCTGGTGATGCCAGTAAGGCCATTCGTGACCGCCTTTCGGACCCCAGTCGTCCAGATGATGAGCTATTCCGCGGTTCCTGAGCACCTCGGACATTCGGTAGGTCGGTCCGCTGTTCTCCCAAGGGCCAGTGCCAGTCGCTAGCCGGATGTCGCAACTGCCGTACTGATGGAGAAACCAGGGATCATTCTGGTGGCCATGTAGTCGACCGGGTTATTAAAGTAGAAGTTGTCGTCGTACATTCCGTCCATGGAGTCCCGCATTTCGTAGACGCCGGAGAGCGCGTAGCAGCGCTTCAAGCGGTCGGGATGCTTAAAGAGCGTGTTGGCCGCGTGAAAGGCACCGAGCGATGCGCTCAGCGTGGTGATCGGGATGCCGGGCGTCTGGCACTGGGAGTCGATGAACGGGAAAACTTCTTTTTGCCACATAGGCGTCGTACTGCGCCTGCATCCAGCTGCGATGGAAGGGGTGCGCGCCCTTGTTATTAAATGAATCGTTGTGCACGCCGTTGATCGAGAAGATGCAGATGCGCCCTTCGTCGAGGTATGGGCCAAGGGTGCGGATCATACCCTGACCTTCCTGCTCCCATTCGTCGCCGCCGCTCGCCGGATTTCTATTTGTTGCCCGCCGCGTTTGTGTGGTTGGCACAGCGCGCAGGAGCTTCGCTTGCGCGCTGTGAAGCGACGTTTCGTCAGATTTTTCTTGGTCTTTATGAGCGTAGCAAACAAACTTTCAACGCGCCCATTGAGCGCAAGAAAAAGGATTGCGCGCCACGAACCGTTGCGCGAGAGCGATGCGGATGGTGAAACCGAAGCCGACCTTGTATGTGATCGGCGGCTGCAATGGTGCTGGGAAGACAACGTTCGCGCGTGAGTTTTTGCCGAGCTTGGCCGTGTCGCGTTTTCTGAACGCCGACGAGATTGCACGTGGTTTGTCTCCACTGGACCCGCAGGCAGTCCGACCTGAAAGCTGGCCGCCTGCTGCTCAGCGAATTGCGGGCTCTTATCGCTCGTGGCGAGAGTGTTGGCCTGGAGTCGACGCTCAGCGGCCGGACCTACATTCGTCTATTCGCCCAAGCGAAAGAGCGCGGCTATTCGATCGAGCTGCACTTCATCTGGATACCGGACCCGCGGGAGGCGATTCGCCGCGTCCGGCAGCGCGTGCGGGAAGGCGGACACGACGTGCCGGCGATCGATATCCGGCGGCGATTCGGGCGTGGGATACAGCACGTTGTAAATGATTACGCTCCACTTGCAGACAGGTGGGCTATTTGGGACAACTCCACGCCTGCAGGGAAATTAGTCGCGACTTCGCACACTCACAGTATCGTTCATCTGACGGCGTTCTTCGGGACGAGATGAAAAGCGGCAACGGTTTGAAACCTATTCGCCAGAGCGAAATACCTGAGTGGGTGAATGTCGCTCTGCGCGCACATCGCAGTGCAACCCGAAAGAAGCGCGCTGAGCTTCGTCGACTTGGTTTGCCGATGATCATTTGGGAAAACAACAAGGTTCGCGCGATTCCGGCCTAGAATATCAGCCCCGTCGGTGGAGCAAAGCATGCTGAAATCAGAATCGATACAAGTGTTCGACTCGCAAGGCGAGGCCTACAAGCGGGCGTTCCAAATCTTTCTCCATCACACGGATCAGAAGCGGAACGCCAAACGTTTCCTGCAGAAACTCGTCGATGGCCTGCGTAAGCGAAACGTCTTCATCGACGCCGGCGCCGGAAACGGCGAGCTGACCAAGGCCTTTGCCGACGCCTTCGATCGGACAATCGCGATCGAACCGAACCCCCATTTGCTGACGCAACTCAAACAAGCCATCCCGCAAGCCAAAGCCATCGGCGCGCCGATTCTTGCTGCCGATCCGAAGACGCAAGGAGACTTCGTGCTCTGTTCCCATACGCTCTATTACATTCCCGCGGAGGAATGGCTGGCTCATCTCGACCGGCTCGTCTCGTGGATGTCACCAATCGGCATGGCCGTCGTGGTCGTGCAGAATCGCGATACTGCCTGCATGGCCATGCTCGATCATTTCTTCGGGCACCGGTTCGATTTGCAGCAGCTCGCGCAAGCGTTTCGCGCGAAACATGGCGACCGTTATGATGTCGTCATCACGACCGACCCAGCGCACGTCGAGACGAAGGAGGCGGCTTCGGCTTATGCGATCGCCGAATTTATGCTCAACCTGCTACCCATCAGCCGGCCACCAGCCCGCCACGAGGTCGAGGATTATCTGGCCAAACACCGGGTGACTGACGGCACCTATCGCCTCTCCGTCCACCAGGATTTCCTGCAGATACGGAGCCGGTAGTGTGGGAGGTTGATTCCATCTCGGACTCGCGGCGAGACGTTCAGTGTGACACAGGCTTTTCCTCTAATTGCTGCGCCGGGCTCGAGGGGGATTCGAACTTCGGTGTGATGTTGTCCCCCACGACGCCGGGTTTCGACCACCTGCTGATCTATATCTCTCGCAAGCTGGTCGGCGACGGCTACGGGCCCGCTGTTGCAGGAAATCGCCGGGATCGCAATGACTCTGCAAACTTCACTCAGACTGTGACGAAAGATCGAGCGCCCGCCCCAGGTTCCGTGGGAGAATCAGAGGTAGCTTAGCCACACGTCGCGTCTGCGTTGTTTCAACTCTGCCCACCAACGGCAGAGCGGATAGAGAAGGAGGATAATGAGGAGCCAGATCGCGTATATACCGACGAGTCCAAACCCGTAGTCCGCGGGATACCTCGACGCGAAATCATCCACCGGACCGTAGAACAAGCCGGCTGGCCCGCCGTGCCGTGCGTAGGAAATGAACAGGGCGGTGGCGTGGATGAGGTAGATGTGCAGGAGATAGTAGAACAACGGCACGCGGCCGAAAACGATGAAGGGCCGCCAAAATTTCCTAACTCGCGGTCGGTTGTGCGCAGGAAAATAAAAGCCGGACCGAGGGTCATGAGAAGATACAGGAGTGACGGCGGATATTTGTGGCAATTGATGAAGGACAACACGGTGAAAAAGGAGCTGCGCTGCACGGACCAGCGATCGGGGTCGCCGTAAACGTTCGCTCCGCGGATCAGGATGAAAGCAGCCGTCAACCCAAGGCCAAGCCAGAGGAGCCACTTGCGACGCTGCGGCGGGTCGAGTTTGACGATCGCGCCGAAGGCATAACCTGCAGCCATGACGCCGATCCATGGGACGAGCGGATAGGCAGTAAAGAATTCCCATTGAGAATCAACGTGAATGGGCGCCGGGACGTGCAGGATTTTCCAAAGCCAGCTGAAAGATCCGAAGGCTTCAGGCGTGATCGGATCGAGGAGGTTGTGGCCGCCGATCATGACAAGACCGAAGATCGCAATCGCCCCGAGCGGCAGATAGATCAGCGCGGCGAGGGCGACCATTGACCAGCCCAGCGCCCAGATCACCCCGGCGCCTCCCGGTAATTCGAAGTGAAACAGCCACCCGAATTGCACGATTGTTATCTCCAGGAAGACAAGCCATAGCCCGCGCGTGAGGAGGAACTGCGCGAGTTCCCCTTTGGTTTTACCGCGGCGGAAAGAAAGAAAGGCACCGGTGCCGGCGAGGAAGCAAAAAACCGGAGCGCAGAAATGGGTGATCCAGCGGGTGAGGAAGAGCGCGCCGTGAGTTTTGGTTAGGTCGACTGCGTCAAAATACATTAGGTCATGACTGAGGAAGTCACGCGTGTGATCGATCGCCATGATCACCATGACGAGGCCGCGCAGCACGTCGATGCTATCGAGGCGCGGACGCGCACCGATTGGTTGCACGGGAATCGCAGAGATGGTCGCGTCCGGCACGCGCCGTTGTCACAAAGATGTCCGGCGGCGTCAACAATGCTATGAGCAGGGACGCTCCGGGATCAGCAATCCCTTCAGGGCTGCACCGGCGGGTTTACTCGCCGATGATCTTAACG
>JACDHZ010000221.1 GCA_013820755.1 Chthoniobacterales bacterium | reverse complement strand
GATGAACGGTGCCTCAGACGTGTTCGTCGAGATCTTTGGAGATGCGGGAAAGCATGCACGGATGGCAGTAGGTGTTGCGGCGCTTCCATATGATTTCACTGTCGAAGTCGAGGGTGTTTTCGAGGTGAGCTAGCTCTTCATTTATGGTTTGCTTCCTCGACAATTTTGATTCGGACAGCGCTTCACGATCCACGACCCCTTCTTGAGTTGCAGTGGGCAATTGGCGGGAGTGGATTCGCTCACAGAGCAGGACGCGTCTGCTGCCGAATCCGGCGGATTGTAAGGCAACTCGCCCAATACCCTGTCGATTGGCAGCCCAATCGGGGGAGCGACCCGATAGCAGACCTTTCCTTGCCGGAGATGCTCGACTTGGATGCGCGGCTGACGGAGATAGCGCCCGCAGGCGATACTGAGCTGCACCGACATACGTACGAGGCGTTATTCTACGTCGTTGCGGGCACCGGCTATTCGACCATCAGCGTTGATGCTGGTGAGACTGAACGCATCGAGTGGCAGGCCGGCGACCTCCTTGCCACTCCACGCGGGACGTGGCACCAGCACGCGAACGGCAGCTCGTCCGAGCCGGCGCGCCTACTCGAGGTCACAACCGCGCCTCTAGCCCAAGCATGGGGGACGCTCTGGTTTGAAAAACGTGAACCGGAGTTTGGCGGACCGGCCAAACGAGTGTGCGAGCCAGAACACTGCGCACTGATCGGATGACAACCCAAGACCGAGAGGCTGCCGCCATGAGCGTGCTACCAAAGCTCATACTATCGCCCACACGATCGGCGCGTTGGCAGGGATTCCGGTTTCGAGCCGCTCAAAGAGAACGCCTGTTGAAGCGAGCCGATCGGACGGTAACAGCTCATCGCCGATGTCGTTGAGATGAAGTCGAACATGAAACAGATACGCCACAGGTGTCGAGTCCGCGCGACTTTCTCGACGGCGGACGGACCGATTCGACGCAGAGTATTCCGCAACGCATGCTGGACGGCACAATCGGCTCCGCCTGTTTTGCTGCGTCGAGAATGCTGAGAGATCTGGCCTGCTCGGCGATCGCGTAGGGAGCGGTGTCACGCGCGGCGATCGGCGATCCGCTTTCGGGAGCCGTTTTATTAAGCGCCTTCCGCACCGGGACTGCGGTGTCCGCGCGCTCGAGAGCAACAGTCGGCCGCCGAATGTCCCAAGATCCTATTCGCCAGTCTTTCCTGACGGCTTGAACACCGCACGAAAAGCTTTGAGGGCCGCTGGATGATAGATCGTCGAATGCTTTTCTTCCGGCATTTTCTCATAGTGCCATCGCAGCCGGACAGGCGCCTCCTTGCGCAGTACCTCCGCAAAGCTTTCCGTAATCTCTGGAGTGCCATCTGAGCTGCTGGCGAAGTACAGCGTCTTTTCTGATTCTGGCAAGTTGTGCAGGCTGTCCGCCGCGCGACCGATCAATGCCTGCCCATTCCACCACAAGCTCGGATCGAATGCGAGGTATGTGTCGAATAGATTCGGCTCAAGGAGAAATGTCTCTATTACGAATAGGCCAGCCAGCGACTCGCCGACAATGGCTGATTCGTTGGTGGTTCGATAGCGACGTTTTACTTCGGGCATCAACTCATCCCGCAGGAACTTTCTGAACGCCGCAGACTGACCCACTTTCGGAGCGATTTTCTTGTCTTTTTCGCTCTCGGTCGGCCCCGTCATATCCCGGCGGCGCTGGGTGTTTTCGATTCCCACCAGCAGGAATGGCCGCATCGTGCCATTGCCCGTTAGCACTTGTACCAAACCGGCCACATGAACGAAGTCCTCCGACACACCGCCGTCGGGCATATAGAGCACAGGGAGCTTCGCGTCGGGAGATTGAGCGTATCCTGGCGGCAGATAAACATTAATTCGCCGTGCCTCAGCGACCGCCTTCGAGTCGATAGTGAATGTCTCACCGACCACTAAAGGCGCAGTGTTTTCAGCAACCACAGCGTCTACGTGCGGCACACCGAGAAGCAGCAGCGCATAACAGCTACAAGAGACGGATGCGAAGCTAATAAGGAATTTGCGCTTCATAACCGAAGGAATAGGAGCTCTTTTAAGCTTCAATGCGATTTTCACTCAGAATTGTGATGAAATTACGACGGCGTCTTTTAAACGCGAGCCAAACCGTGCCGACGTGTTTAGCGACGTGCGTGTCCCCATGAACCAGCGCCGTCCATTCGTATTACTCGGACCGACGCAGCACCGCTGCCTAGCAATGTGCGCCGCCGAATACCCCGCGAGCGCCAGGCGATCCACGCCGCCGGGTTGTCGGGCAGTCCGTGATCATTGGGAAAGTCGGCCACGAATTGGGAGTAACGGAGGGTGTTCGAGGTGAGCTAGGCACTTGCGCCAAACTTCAATGGTTCGTTTTCTCCACATCCCCGATTCTCACATCGGCTCTGATCCGACGTTCGAAACATGCGGGCATAATCCGCTTCGCGAGTTGCGCGAGTTGGTCCGGGTCATCAATGCGCTACCGTTCCCGTTCGATTTCGTGCTGCATACCGGCGACGTTGTGGATGAATCATCGGAGATCAGCTACAGGTTCGCAGCGTCCGTTTTGGCCAACCTAAGGGCGCCGATCCACTACCTTCCCGGCAATAACGATCTTTATCGGTCGGTGGTGTGCAGTTCCTGCTGCTCGATTCTCGTGGCGTCATTCAGCAGGGCGGAGAGTTAACACAGTCGCAATTAGAGGGGCTGGCGTCATTCTGCACAGCCGACGGACCGCCGCTCGTGATCGCGTTACACCATCCTCCAGTCGCGCTCGATGTACCGTGGCTCGACAGCGATATCGGGATGCCGGTGCCGATCCTCCTTTCGAACCGGGAAGCTTTCATCGACACGATCACGCCAGCGCGGTTCCGCTTGCGCGGTGTCTTCTTTGGCCATGTCCACCGCGCGTTTCAGGTCGTGCAAAGCGGCATCTTCTTCTCGAGCGCTCCTTCGATCTTTGGACAACTCAAGACCTGGCCTGAGCTGACGGAGCCTGTGCTGGCTACGGAAGAGGCACCGGGATACTGCCTCGTTACAATCGACGAGCAGCGAACGGTTGTTCAGCAATACTCATTTGCCCGCGCTGCATCCGAACGCGTCGCCGCAGAGCTCCAGAAGACTTGTTCCACCCTGTGATCGGCGACGCAGACAAGCTCGGGGATTCGGACTTGTTCGACGATGTCACGCATCCCACCGAACACGGCCTGATCATCAGGAAACTCGCTGCGGTGAAGCGTGAGTCGTCGTGTCATGAAGATGAACCTCAGGCAAAGCGATTTTCCTTTCGAGACTTATATGATGTCGAAGCCCAAATCACCGACCTCGCGCCGACCGCACGGACTGAGCTGCATCGGCACAGTTACGAGGCTTTGTTCTACGTGATTTCCGGAACCGGCTATTCGATGATCAGTGTTGATGCTGGTGAAACCAACCGCATCGAGTGGCAGGCCGGCGACCTCTTTGCCACTCCGCGTGGAATATGGCATCAGCACGCGAACGGCAGCTCGTCGAAGCCGGCGCGCCTTCTTGAAGTCACAACTGCGCCTCTCGCCAAAGCCTGGGCGACGCACTGGTTGGAAAAACGTGAACAGGAGTTTACCGCATCGAGCAGCCGATCGCGGCGGCCAGAACAGTGCGGACCGTGATTGCTATGACGACGAGGCGCAGCGGCTACCGCGCACATGACCGCGCGCGTGCGAGCTTTTCAGGTCCTTTACTAGCGTCGCCGATCGCTCACGTCTCCGCCTGTACTACACGTAAACTCGCACATCTGAATCTGTATCGCGGCGCTCACCAAAGGTAATGCATGTGGATGCAAAACATCCGCCTGCCGTACTTCGAAATAGCGGCTTTCGCGAACGAGACGTTTGCCGGCAACCAGGCTGGTGTCTGTGTGTTGGACGAGTGGTTACCGGAAGGAACGCTGCAGAAGATCGCCGCTCAAAACAACCTGTCCGAGACGGCATTCGTGGTACGGCGCGGTGAGACGTACGATCTGCGCTGGTTCACGCCGACTGTCGAGGCGGAGCTGTGCGGCCATGCGACGTTAGCTACAGCCCATGTGCTGTTTCATCACCTCGGGATCGGCGGAGACACTGTCTCGTTTGAAACACAAGCAGGCTCCCTCTCCGTCACACGTGAATCTAACCGCCTCGTTCTCGACTTTCCATCGCAACGCGCGACGCCGTCTCACGAGTCCCATCGAGATCTGATTGCGGCGCTCGGGGTGAAGCCGGAATTCGTTTTCCGGGATTGTGATTACCTCGCGGTGTTCGAG
>JACDHZ010000080.1 GCA_013820755.1 Chthoniobacterales bacterium | reverse complement strand
GAGCCTGCCGTAGTTCGCGACGATCGAGGCGCCAGGCGTCGAACCAGCCAGGGCCAGGTACTGCAAGGCCAGATCCTTTTCGCCTACCCACGCGGCAATGATGGCGAAGTAAATCTGCATTGCCTGTCCGTTGGTGGCGTCCTTCTCTACCGGCATCAACTCCATCGCACGTTTTCCTTCCTCCAGTGCGAGCTCCTTCCTGCCCAGGCCGGCATCGATCAATCCCAGAGCGCAAAGGGCGGGACCGTAATCCTTTTGCTTTCCCACCACTTGCTCCTGTTCGACGCGGGCGGCGGCAAAAGCCTCGGCAGCCTTGGCCTCGTTATGCATCACGCGGGCCGCTCTCATCCAGCTCCCAATGACGGGTCGGGTATTCGTAGGGCGAATACAGGATCGGATGTTCGAAAAGGGGTTGGGCATCGGGTGCGGAAGCGAGGTCTTTGGTTTTTATTCGCCGACACGTGTGAACACCAGTGGAAAGAAAAACGCGTATCGATCTCGCTCGGAAGGAAGGGAGCCTGCAAAAAGCAACGCGTGTGACACGCGCGAACGTCGGCGAACAATGGTGGTCGTGTTAGAGTGCCAGCTGCCGGGCGCGCTTCCGACAATCGCCACTCCGGCAACTACACGCCAACAGTCGCTGTCACTGAGCGGAGCCAGCGGATACGGAATCCGTGCGAGCCTGTTTTCCAGTTTGAAACCGAGTTCCTTCGCAAGCTCGTGAATCCTGTCCACCACGCGGGAGGGCTTTTCGAACTGCAGTCCGTCCACGATTACCGGGCCGTTCGGATCTTTCGCGTCGACAGGTTTTGCCTGCAGAGCCGAGTAGATATCGCGGGCCATCGCTTTCGTGAACTTCTCCTGCGGGGTGAGAGTTGGTGGCCCCCCCGATGTGGCAGCGTAGTAAGTGCGGTCGCCCTGTTGCCTAACGCCCTTCCCAGAAGTCACGTGCGCGGCAAGTGCACGTTGCTTCCGATCTTGCTCCGGGTCCATTTCCCCGTGATGAGCAGAATCTGCATCTGCATAACCGCCGTCGTCCAGAGGGGATACAGATGGTATTGCAGATGCAGATGCAGTGCTGGGTAGGTCAGCGTGCGTGTTTTCACCGTGCATCTGCTCTGCGCGGGTGCCCCCAAAGCGCCATTTCGAGCAGATAAATAACCTTGGCGTTGAAGCGTATCTTTTCGGGCTGCGGAGCGGCCGTAAGCGCCTTCGCCTGCCGAATGAACCACTCACCATCATAATTGAGCACCGCGCGTCGCATTGCGACGAGAGGTTGCGCCACAGCGGATCCACTTCCTCCGCGTCGGCGACAGTTTTCTTGGTTTGTGTTCTTCGCGCTGACAAGAAGTCGTCTGGCAGTTCACAATATTTTTGCCGCGTTAGGTCTTGCTCTTGCGGTGTCATTTTCTGCAGGGGTAGCGCGTTCTCCGCAAAAAAATCGTCTGCCTCTGTATCAAGCCGCCGTTGTTGACCGCGAATTAGTTGGCGCAGCCGAATGATGCGCCACTCGCCAGAATCGTAAATGATTCGGTTCCGGGTGTCCGTCCAACTCTCCTTTTGCGGGTTGAGACCGGAAAGAATGCCGGAGTGTTTCTTACGCCCTCGTTTCATTGCGCGGCCGCAAGTTGCACAACCTTTTAAATGGCGACTGGCCGTAACGCCCTGGCAGGTTCCGCAGTCGGGGAAAGTGCCGCCGACGGTTCTGGAAGCGAGACGGCTCCAACTACGCGGCTCCGGAAATTCAAAGTCACTTTCAACCGCGACAGACGTGTAGCCACTGTGGCCGTAGTCCGCTCAACCGGAAGTGCTGTATTGGATCATGCGGCGGTTGAATCGCTGGATATGCCGGGGCGGGCGTTGAAAGTAGCCGTGGTACAGGTGTAGCCGCCGGGGCAGGCGTATCATAGGCACGAGCTGGACGAGCCGTGGCTGCTGCTACAGGGGTCGCTAAGCCGCGGGCCATAACACGATTCCACGGCACGCTCAGATGAACCTAATGGTGCATTTCGACGCCCTGCAATCACCATGTTGTCATCGATCGGCGCGACATAGTTCCGCCGACGCTCACGTTCCAACTCCCCTAGAGCATTGGCATGCGCCACAAGCGATCGTTGCTCAGCAGTCCGAACAGCATGTCCGCACACGACGTCGTATGTAGTCCGTGCTACGAGGTATCTAAAGAGGTAGCCGAGCATAGTCGAACCGTCCTAGAGTCCGGCTTTTACTTGTGCCATCGCCTTGGAAATGTTGCACAAGCGCAAACAGCCGGGCTGGACATTGCCGGACGTCGGTGAACGTGTTATGACCGTTTTCGGAGATCTCTCCCCTTGGCGAGGCGATGAGCGGGTGAAGGGAATCGAACCCTCGTATGCAGCTTGGGAAGCTGCCGTTCTACCATTGAACTACACCCGCGGGAAGAATTTCCATTGTCGATTGCGGATCGTGCATTGACAAGCGTCGGCACCATCAACGCCAGGAGATGACGTCGCTTGAACTCGTGTAGTTGTTTGCGCTCCCATATTCTTTGTTGAAACCCGTCGCAGCCGCGCCGCCACCAAGTACGCCATTTGGCCCGAGCGACCAGCTGACCACACCGGTCGTCAACGTCGTCCCGCCCGGGGTATCGGTATACGGATTGGTGAGACTGTTGTTATACGTGGTGTCGATTAGAATTTTATAAGGTCGTACCAAACGCCCGCTTTGAGCGGTGACGCCACAATCGCACCATTAGGGATCACGCCTGAAGCGGGTTTTGCATTGCTTCCGACGGCGCGAACGTCGAGATACGCGATTCCTCGAGGATTTAATGATGTGACAGTCGCTGGGTTTGATGATCCCGCGCCGCTGTTGTTCCGCAGCACGTCGATGAGCACGTCGTTGTTACTATAGCTGGCCGAACCATTCGGCGCTGTTTCGGTAACCGCGCCGAAGTACGCGTCTTTCGTCGCGTCAGTAATCGAGACAGGGTATTTGCCGTATTCCGTGTAGAACGCGTTTACCGCCGTCACTACTTGGACCAGACCGTTTTTAGCCTGCGTCTTTTTGGCTGAGTTCTGGACACTGTTGAATACCGGGAACGCCAAGCCAGCGAGCACCGCGATCACCGCGATGACGACCAGCAGCTCAATAAGCGTGAAGGCGCGGCAGGCTGGACGATGGCTGAGATGAGTCATGGGCCTGAAGGGAGTACGATTACCACGCCTGCAACTGCTGCCCCAGTTTTTTCTTTTGGATGAAGACGCCGCTACCGGTCACGTCCACTTCTGCATTTGCTCAGGGAAGGGGCAGTGCGCGCAGTCGGAGTTATCCTGCAGGCAAAAGTCTTCGTAGATTTGCAGCAAGCCTTGTTGCTGCGCGACCGTCTTTACGAACTGCCGACTGCGCGGATCATCGCCGAAAAGGCGCGTGACGGCTGTTTCGACCCGCCGATTCGAGAGCTGCGCCGGCAGCTTTGCGCAGTCGATCGGCGACTGGGTCCCTTCGGTAGCAAGGAATGGGAACACAACATTCGCCAGTATCTCGGCGACACGCGACTTGCCGATCAGCGCCATCTCTTTTGGAGCCGGCTCGGAAGTGAGCGTGTAATGCCGATTCCAGAACGGGTGCGAGGTTTGGAGCAGGAAATCGGACGTCGAACTCGCCGCGTTCTCTGCGCCTATCGAATTCACGAACCCCGGCCACTCGCATGCGATGGTCGCCAGCGCTCCGAGCCGCCGCTGAGGATGGTTTAGCGGCCGCGCACCAGTGAATCGCCAGAGCGTTGGCCGGAGGACTAGCCGCTCCATCTCATCGCGCTGAGGCCACCAGCGATCCCAAAGTCCACGCACGTACCCACGAGTGTCATTCTCGTAAAGACTGAGATCTGTCGCGGCGAGGAAGCCCGCGACTCCGAAGAGCAGCGCCTCGGCATTGTCCGGATGCGCACGCAATGCCGCGAGCGAGATCCGCTGTGCCATCAACGTGAACGGCAGCTTGTTCTGCTTGTATCCCAATGCCGCGGCGAGTTCCTGGAACAGCGCTTCGTCGCGGCCGTGCGCGTCGATTATTGTGCGGAGCCGCGCCGCCTTTCGTTGAATGCGGAACCGAGACGCGCCGGCGAGGACGCCGTTGACGCGATCCTCCGCGAGCCCACGGAGCGGAGCCTGGCAGCGACCCGGGCGCGCGAGCGGCACGTTTGCGGGGAAGCTGTCTCGCAACCTTGCGAGATCGACTTGCACTTGCAGCACGTTTCGATGCGAAAGCGTGCGAGTAAAAAATGCCTGCTTGCTCCCATGCACAAAGACGTGCAGGGCGGTCTCTTCAAATGCGGGGTTTGTTGCATGCCCATGTGTCTCCCAACTTCGGATACCAAGGTCTAATTCGATGCTTCCTCTAAGTACCTCTACGCCGTTGATTCGGATTGCGGCGTCGGTGAAGTCGGGGCCGACCTCGCGGTTCCACGTGCCGAACTGCACGACTTGGACTTCCTTGCCGCAGGTCGAGCGGAACAACTTCCCGAAGTCACCAGCAAACCAACGTGCCTGCAGCTCGATTTCGCTCGGATCCCGCGCGGCGGCGAAGAGCGCACGCTCGCGAATGCGACCACTTTCGCGCAGCTCCTCGTAACGGTTGACGGTTTCCATCTAAGCGGTAGCGGCGAGGGGGACACGCGCCGCGAAGAGTGAACCTGGGCGGCTCGTTTCAACCAGAGCGGCCGACTTCCGCAACGCCACTTAGCCAGTACGCTCAGCCGTGTAGCGCTGGCTCAGCAGCGGCGTTCTGCACGATTGGTGTCGGGTCCGGTGCGATTAATCGCGATCGCAGATACTCGGAAATCTCCTCGACTATTGGGCCGCTTGAACGCGGAAACAAGAAGAGATATTTGGGCCCTTTGCCTGTAGCGGGGAAGATCACAAGGTTGTCTGAGAGAAACTTCGGCTCGCGCATGGCCATCGAGCCTTCCAGATCGATCGCTCGCGAGAAATCGCGTCCGCTTTTTCGCGCCACGAAAACAAGCTTCCGCGGCTCCTCGTTGGTCGCAACGAGAGCCCCGAAAAGATTGGCAGGGATTCGGCGGCCCTTCCCGCTGATGCACGGCACAGCCCAGGCGATCGTCTCGCTCAGCACGTTCTGGCGGTTGAATTCCTCGGCAAATTTCGACGGAAGCGTAATAGGCAAACTGGATAGGGTGCTCGAATCGGCGGGCCCGTTCAGCTTCCTGAAAGTAAGCCAAATCTTGGCTTTCATTGCCCGCAGCACTCGCGGCGCGAAGTACAAGAAGGTCGCGAGGGCGGCTGCAAAAATGCCGAGCGCCATCACCGGGTTGTAGTGAATGAGCGCTAGACCGCCGAACACCGCTGCGTCCTCGGCAAGGCTAAGCCCAATATTTGAG
Organism: Chthoniobacterales bacterium; assembly: GCA_013820755.1. Lineage (GTDB taxonomy): Bacteria > Verrucomicrobiota > Verrucomicrobiia > Chthoniobacterales > UBA10450 > JACCTI01. Next base: position 6,417 of record JACDHZ010000080.1, on the reverse strand, counting down.
AACGGCTCCGGTGAAGTATTCGCGACGAGGCGCGATGACGCTTTCGCCGTGTGCGTGACGAGCGAAGTGCCACCCGCAAGCAGCAACACGATCACATCGAACGTCGGCGTCGACCGCCCCAGTACCTGGATTGCGAGTAACGCCCCGCCAATCGGCCGGATCACCGTGTGGACAGAGTCCCACGCGGAATCGATCCACGGCACCTTGTCGGCAAAGAACTCTATGAAGTAGAGCACGCCGGCGATCGTGATAATCGCCGGATGCGCGAGAACGTCGAGCGACTGATACTGCGGCGTAAGCGTGATCCAATGCTGGTTCACGGCAAGGCCGGTGACGAATACGGTGAGGTAGAGATTGATGCCTGCCAGTGCGGCGAGGCCGAGTGCAACCCCGAGGAGGTTGAGCTGTTCCACGTGCGAAATATGGAACTGCATGCGGGCTTGTCACGCGGTTTTGATGGAATCGTGGTGCGCTTCTGGGCAGACGGAAAGCTGACAATCATCCTGCAATGGCAACGGTTGCACTCGCGCTGTCGCCCTGATATTCGGAGGCATGCTCGATATCCGCCTCATTCGCGAACAGCCGGAGTTTGTGAAAGAGCGGCTTGCAACGCGTGGATGCGATGACGCGGCGAAGATCGACGAAGTGCTGCGCGTGGATGCGGACCGTCGCAAGGCCGAGACGTCGCTGCAGCAGCTAAATGCCGACCGCAAGCGAATCAGCAAGGAAATCGGCGGAAAGCGCAGCCGGGGTGAAACGTCGGAAGAGCTGGAAAGGGGCGTTCGGGCAATCGGTGAACGAATTGCACAGCTGGAAGAGCAGGCTTCGGAGGGTGAAGAGCGGCAGAGAAGTTTGTTGTTGAACGTCCCCAACTTGCCTCATGCCTTTGCGCCAATCGGCAAAGACGCCAGCGACAACCCCGTCGTGCGAAGTTGGGGCGAGAAGCCGCAGTTCGCTTCGCCGCCACTTGATCATGTTGCAATCGGCGAGCGCTTGAGGCTGTTCGATCTCGAGCGTGCGGCGAAGCTGAGCGGGAGCGGCTTCATCTGCTTCATCGGTGCGGGCGCGCGTTTTGAGCGGGCGCTGATTCAATTCATGCTCGATCTGCACACGCGCGAGCATGGCTACGTGGAGATGAGTCCGCCATTTCTGGTGCGGCGCGATTGTATGGTCGGGACGACGCAGCTCCCGAAATTCGAGGAAGACATGTACGGGCTGGAGGAGAATGAGATGTTCCTAGCGCCAACGGCCGAAGTGCCGGTGACAAACTTCCATCGGGAGGAAATCCTCTCATCTAGTGAGTTGCCGAAGAAATTCGTTGCATATACGCCTTGTTTCCGGCGCGAGGCGGGATCAGCCGGGCGGGAGAACCGCGGAATCATTCGCGTCCATCAGTTTGACAAGGTCGAACTGGTAAAGCTCACCGCTCCGGACAACTCATATGCGGAGCACGAGTCGCTAACCGCAAATGCCGAGCGCGTGCTACAGTTACTCGGTCTGCATTATCGAATCATAGAACTCTGCACGGGCGATCTTGGTTTCGGGTCCGCGAAGACTTACGACATTGAGGTCTGGTCGCCCGGGCAGAACGGCTATCTCGAGGTGTCGAGTTGCTCGAACTTCGAAGATTTTCAGGCGCGACGGATGAACCTGCGGTTCAAAGGCGCGGAAGGAAAAAACCGCTTCTGCCATACGTTGAACGGCTCCGGACTTGCCCTGCCGCGTCTATTTGCAGCGCTCGTCGAAGCGGGACAGCAGCCGGATGGCTCGGTGCGCTTGCCCGAGGCGCTGCACTCGTACTTCGGCGCATCGGAAATTCGCTAACGCGAGAATCATTCCGGTTCTCGTTCGACGTTCGACGAAGATCATCTACTGCGGCGACGTCGCAGTTTCGAACAACTCCAGCTGCCCGGGATCAGCCGACAACGTCTCCGCGGAAGAGGGGAGCGGCAGATCGTAGCCGAGCCGCTGTGCGAGGCGCTGGCACGTCTCCGGCGCGAATCCCTCGAAGTGATCGTTCACAAATGTCCAGACGTTTCGGCTTTCCTGGAGATGTCGCTCGATCTTCAGAGCCCAACTGTCCAGCGCAGCTTCGCGTTTCCACAGCAGTTTCCCGTATTGGTGTATCCGTTCGCCGGCGGCTCCATATTTCGTCACGTAATCGCCGAGCAGGCGCACGTACAGGAAGTCGGTGGTGTTCGGCCATAGCTCGAACGGCGCGAGGTTCCGCTCGTTGAGCGGGCTCGTATCGGCCCAAACCCAGCAGACGCGGTGCTTCTCGAGCAGGTGAATAATCTGTGGCTTGTGCCAGCCGGCGTGACGGAATTCAATGGCGAACCGGAAGTCCCGGGGAAGTTGCTCGACGAAACTGCGCAGCGTCGATTTTCCGTCTTTTGGCGCGAACGAAGGCGGAAGCTGCACGAGAATGACGTGGAGCTTTGTACCGAGTGGCTCGACTGCTCGGAGGAAGGCATTGAAGTCCGAGCGCCAATCGCGGAGGCGAGAGGCGTGTGTGATTTCGCGGGGTAGCTTACATGCGAAGCGGAATGACGCGGGTGTGCTTTCGACCCATCGCTGCACCGTTCGTTCGGTGGGCGCGCTGTAGAACGTGGAGTCTACCTCGACAGCCGAGAAGTAATTTGCGTAAAACTCGAGCCACCGGTCCTGCGGCAGCTCGGCGGGGTAAAACGCGCCGCGCCACTCGTCAAAGCTCCACGCGCATGCGCCGAGCCGGATTTTTTGCTGGTCCCGTAGATTCAATAGGCCTTATGAATGATTCGGAACAGGCGCCGCAAGGAGATGTCTCTCGTCGCCTGTTTTGCACGCCAGCTTACTTGACGTTTCAGGTAAGGTTCTTTACGGTCTGGATTCTCGATGCGCCTTCGTCGTTTGTACCCCCCCGTAATCCTGCTCCTCTGTTGCGTCATTATTGCGCCCTTAGGGCGGGCAGAATCCGTCATTTTCAAACCAGCTAAAGGAGCAAAGGCGCTCGGAGCGGGCGAAGAGCCGGTAAGCGGGACGGCGCAGCAGCTTTTCCAGATCGGCCAAGACGCCGAGAACAGCGGCGACCTCGGCCGCGCGCAGAGCGCCTATAAGGCAATCGTGCGCAAGTATCGCAAGGATACTCTCGCAGGCGCGGCTGCATACAACTACGCCAGGGTCATGGAGCGCCGCGGCGATGATCTCAAAGCTGCTGCCGCTTACAAGGTGGTCGTTGAAGAATATCCCCGCAGTCGCCACTTTGACGACGCGATTGAGGCGCAATTCCGGATTGGCGAAACATACTTAGCCGGCAAAAAAATGAAACTGCTCGGCATTCCCGTCAGGACTGCCATGGAACGCGCGACCGAAATTTTTGCCACCATCGTCCGGACGGCACCCTACGGGCGATACACCGCTCGCGCGCAGTTCGACATTGGCCGGGCGACTGAGAAACAGGGGAATACGGAGGCGGCCGTCGCCGCATACCAAGCGGTAGTGGAAAAGTTTCCGGATGATCCTATTGCAGCCGACGCGCAATACCAGATTGGCTACCTCTGGCTTACTGCGGCGCGTAGCGGGGTGCGCGACGCCAAGGCGGCTGCGAACGCGCGCACCGCGTTTGAAGATTTTCTGCTCCGCTACCCGAAGAGTGAGAAGGTCGCGCAGGCGCGCGAGAACCTCCGGAAGCTGGAACAGAAACAGACCACTGATTCGTTCCAGATCGCCAAGTTTTACGACAAGCAAAAGAACTACCGCGCAGCGGTCATCTATTACAATGACGTCATTCGGCAGCAGCCGGGTTCAATCGAAGGGGATCGCGCAAAAAAACGTGTCGATGAGCTGCGTGCAAAAGTTGGGGATGGCATGCTTCAGCCGGCGGCGCTCACGGCCGCGACCGCGAGGGCGCCAAAGCCCTCGATGCCGTTCCAACCGCCACCCGGCGAAGGCTCTAACAGCGGCACGCCGATGCGCGGATCGCCCGGCAGCGCAGCACCGTTGCCCCCGCCGGAGTACGACGAGTCGTTGCCGCCACCGGCATCGATGGCGCCAGGCGACACGACCGCGCCGGAGCCATCACCTACGCCGTAGGAGTGAAACGGTTACTCGCCGCGGGGCTGGCTGTTTTCTGCCTCAGCGGTTGCGCCGGTTATCACGTCGGGGACGTAAAGCCGCACTTTCTTCGCGATATCAAAACGATCGCGGTGCTGAATTTCAAAAACAATACCTTCAATCCGCGCGTAGAGACGCTGATCGCAAACACGTTGATCAAGCAGTTCCAGCAGGACGGCACGTATGCAATTACGACTGCGGATAAGGCGGATGCGGTGCTGGACGGCGTCGTGGTGAGTATCGCACGCGGGCCGGTGCGCTCTGTGCGGGGCAATGTGCTTGCAACAACCGAGTTTAACCTCGGAATAAACGTCGGCTACACTCTTCGAGACCGCGCGGGCAAGCCTCTCCTCGGTCCAGCAACGATCACAGGCGGAACCAGCTTTTTCGTTGGGACCGATGTCACGACGGATGAACGCCAGGCGTTGCCACTCGCGGCTGAAGATCTCGCGGTTCGGCTAGTAAGCCAGATCAGCGAGGGTTGGTGAGCCGCGTGAAGGGCGACGAAAAGCTCTGGGCAATTCTCAACGACAAGCTCGACATGCTCCGCGGAACGGAGCGCCTGCCGGAGGCTATCCGCGTTGCCGAGGCGGCGCTAGATCTCGCGAAGCGCGCGTTCACCGCAGATCACGCGAACATCGCGTTGAGCCTCGAAAAGCTCGGGCAATTGCATGACCAGGCCGGCGATCGCGCTGCGGCAAGGCCGTATCTGTTGCGAGCCCACGCGGTATTGACAAACGGGGAGTCACCGGATCGACGCGCCATTTATCGTTCCGCGCGTCGTCTCGCTTTCCTGGCCGAGAACGCCGGAGATGCCAGGGAAGCGATCACTTACTACGAGATGGCGATCGAAGCAGGCAGGGATCTGCCGGACGTGCCGTATTCCGAGCTGGGCACCATCCTCAACAACATCGCACTGCTTTATCGGAAATCCGGACCGAGACAAGCGGCTGAGCCGTACTACCTCCAAGCGCTCGACATTTACGAGAAGCAGCTCGGACCAGAGCATATTGATGTCGCATCAGTTCTTAACAATCTTGCGGTTTTCTATACGAACGAGCGGCGCTTTCATGAAGCCGAAAGGACGCATCTTCGTGCCCTCGCGATTCGCGAGAATGCGTACCCTGCTGCGCACCCGGACGTGGCGCAATCCAAATGCAATCTCGCTGTGGTTTATCATTCTCTCGGCGATTATGCTCGGGCATCAGAACTTTACCGCGCTTCGCTGCAGGCATGGGAGGAAGCAGCTGCGGGGCCTACTGCCGACTACGAGATCGTGAGCTCGAATTACGCGGACCTGTTGCGCTCGTTAGGCCAAGCGAAGCAGGCTCATCAGATCGAGGAGCGGGCACGAAAGAAACGCCGCAGCTGAACGCCGTCGAAAGCTCGATTGCGCTTGCGCCGTAATGCCTCGCGGGCAACTTAGCAGCCGCTTCTCGCGAAGCTCACGTGGCGGAATGGCAGACGCGTACGGCTCAGGACCGTATGGGGAAACCCGTGGAGGTTCGACTCCTCTCGTGAGCAAACTCCCAGCGAGTTATTCTCGAATTTCAATGAATTTGCGAACGCGTTCAATAGTCCGGCCGATTCGATAATGATGCGTGCCGCAGACAAGCGCGTGAACATCTGGTAACGCCAGCAGGTTTGGTTCGGCGGACCGCCGCTCGTCGCCTAAGCGCGAGGTGGTTCTTTTTGTTGTAGGCATTTATAACCGCGTCGGTACTTCTGACGGGGCCGGTGCCGGAAGTCCACAGAACGCCGCTAGGAATGTTCGGGAGGGAGGCCTTTCGGATCGATTAATGGAGGTCAAAGGCGTTGTGATCGCCGGATGCGACGACAGTGCGCCCCAGAAATCCACTTCAGATGGATCACTGCGTCAGCGCAAGAGCGTCCGTTCAAGCAGCCAGAAGGCTCCAGCCGCCGCGACGAGCAACGAAAAGACGGGTACGACAAAGCGCAGGAAAATAGGCCGGCGGCGGAGTTGCCAAATGATCGGCAACACGATCACTGCAATCACGAGCTGGCCAGCTTCAATGCCGGAGTTAAAGGCAACAAGAGGGATGACTGCGCCGAGTCCCTCTTTCGAGATCCCCATCTCGTGCAGCACGCTGGCAAAACCGAGGCCGTGAATGAGTCCGAATACAAAAGTGAGAAGCCATCGTCCTCGCAGGATCCCATCACGACGAACGATATTTTCAATTCCAACGAAGAGGATGGACGCGGCGATTGTCGCCTCGATAAATCGACTTGGCAGATCAACCACTCCGAAAGTCGAAAGCGCAAGTGTGAGGGAGTGCGCCACGGTGAAAGAGGTGATCAGCAGGA
>JACDHZ010000079.1 GCA_013820755.1 Chthoniobacterales bacterium | reverse complement strand
GGGCGCGATTTCACGCAAGCAGAAGCCGAAAACAAAGAGACGCCGAAGGTCGCGATCATCGACGAAATCATGGCAAAGAAACTCTTCCCCAACAGCGACGCGCTTGGCCAGCGAATCAAAGGCACCAACGCACCCACTGACGGCTCTTCCGGTGAGATGGAAATCGTCGGGATCGTGAGCGCGCATCGGCACGAAGTGCTCGGTGACGTCACCATGCCGAAGCGGCTCTTTGTGCCGCTTGCGCAGGCTTACAACGGTGCGGTTTATCTCCACGTGCGCACGGCGTCGACACAACGCTCGGTTGTGACTGGAATGATCGGCACGTTTCGCCAGGCGGTGCGCGGCGTGGGAGCGGATCTGCCGGTGCTGCAGATCGCCCCCTTCGCCGATTACGTGGAGAAGAACGTTGGCCTCTGGGCGATCCGTCTCGCGGCGGTGATGTTCGGGATCTTCGGTGGGATCGCGCTTCTACTCGCCGTCATCGGAGTCTACGGAGTGAAGGCATACGCGGTGGCGCGCCGCACCCGCGAAATAGGTATCCGCATGGCACTCGGCGCGCATCGAAGCGACGTCTTCAAGCTGATCATGAAACAAGGCGCGCTACAGACCGCTTTCGCGCTCGGCGTTGGTATTCTGCTTGCGTTGGCAGTAGGCCGCGTGCTCGCGAAAATGCTCTACCAGGTCAGCCCGGCAGATCCGATTGCGCTGCTGGTTGCCTCAGCGCTGCTGGGAGCTGCCGCGCTGCTCGCGTGCTTCGTGCCGGCGCGACGCGCGACGCGTGTCAGTCCGATTACCGCGTTGCGGACAGAGTAGATCCCGCGTTTTCTAGCGAGTCGCTTCGCAGATCAGCGCGCGCATCCTGCTCCGCACTGGACCGTCACCAAAGCGAGCGCGGATGGCTTGGGCAACCGCATTCGTGACGGCGTCGATATCGCCGTTTCTTTCAGTAATCCCGACCACCAGCGGAGTTCCCTGAACCAAGCCTCTCGCCGCATCAGCAGCGGACGGACTGACACAGGGAAGATCAACGGGCGTGACGGTAACGTCTTTGAAGCCGGTTTCGCGAAGCAGTCCATTCAGGAAAGAGACGTCGTGGCACCCGAATGGCGTCTCGAAGAACTTAGGCGGATCAGATGGAAACAATGAAGCCGCCGTCGTGTGTGCTACGTCCGTGAGAGGGTTCCGTTCCAGGCTCTCCCAAACGTTGAACAAGAGCTGTCCACCGTCCGTAGAAACTCTGCGCGCTTCACGCAGCGCCAGGAGCTTGTCAGGTACAAACATAAGTCCGAACTGACAGACAACCGCGTCGAAGGATTCGTCAGGGAACGGCAGTGCCATCGCGTCCGCCTGCTGCCACTCGACTGCGTCTGACGCGGTGAACTTCGTTCGCGCGAATGCGAGCATCGGCTCGCTGAGATCCGTCGCAACCAGCTTGCCGTCGGCAGGAACTCGCTCTCGCAAAGAGCGCGTGACGATTCCCGTGCCACAGGCGACTTCCAGTACGTGCAGACCGGCTCGGACTTTGAGCCGAGCCGAGAGGTCGCGCGCATACGGCTCAAACAGCATCGGCCCGAGATAGCGGTCATACTTCTCCGGAACGGAGGCGCTGAAACTTGTGCCTTGGTCGGCCATTACGTTCTCCTGGTAACCGGAAACCGTCGCAGACGCGTCAGCTCAGCGAGGCCATGTCGATCACGAAGCGATACTTTACATCGCTTTTCAGCATCCGCTCGTACGCCTCGTTGATCTTATCGATCGAGATCATCTCAATGTCACTCGTGATGCCGTGCTCCGCGCAAAAATCGAGCATCTCCTGCGTCTCGGGCACGCCACCGATCAATGAGCCAGTGAGGATGCGGCGCGGAGCTATGAGTGAGAAAGCTTCGAGCGGCACCGGTTCCGGTGGGACGCCGACCAACGTCATCACGCCGTCGCGTTTCAGGAGTGCCATATACGCATTCAAATCATGCTTCGCCGAAACAGTATCGATGATGAAGTCGAAGCTGTTGGCGTGCTTCTTCATCTCATTTTCGTCCCGCGATAGGACGACCTCATGCGCGCCGACTCGCTTCGCATCTTCAGTTTTCCCTGGCGAAGTGGTGAACAACACCACGCGTGCACCAAACGCGGCGCCGAACTTCACGGCCATGTGTCCCAGCCCGCCGAGCCCCACGACGCCGATCTTCTGGCCTTTGCCGACCTTCCATTTTCGCATCGGCGAGTAGGTCGTGATACCGGCGCACAGCAGCGGCGCGGTCGCGGCGAGATCCAGCTTGTCGGAAATACGCAGCACGAAGGATTCATCCACGACGATGCTCTTCGAGTAGCCCCCGTAGGTCAGACCGTCCGTGTGTTTATCCACGCTGTTGTAAGTGAACGTCGCGCCGCCCTGGCAGAACTGCTCGAGTCCTTCCCGACAGTTCTCGCACGTGTGATCGGAATCGACGAGACACCCGACAGCCGCGAGCTCGCCCTCGCAAAACTTCTTCACCTCGCGGCCGATTTTCGTTATACGGCCGACAATCTCGTGCCCGGGCACGCAGGGGAACTTCGTGCCGCCCCATTCGTCACGAACTGTATGGAGATCAGAATGGCAGACGCCGCAGAAAAGAATGTCGATTTGCACGTCTGTCGATTTGGGATCGCGGCGCTCAAAAGAGAATGGTGCAAGCGGTGATGACGCCGAGTGCGCGGCGTAAGCTTTAGTAGCGGGCATGTAAATGAATCGCCACGGCGGTCGATCTGGACGCAGCCAATCAGGTTCCAGCCCGGACGAGTTCCACAACGAGCGGGTAATGGTCAGACGCGACACGTGCGAGACGAGTACAGTGCACGCGAACGTTCGTCGGCTGCAAAGCAGCATTCACAAACACATGGTCGAGCGCGATCAGCGGGAACTTCGTCGGAAAGGTGCGGAGCCGCTTCGCACCTGGCAGGAGCGTGCGGACGTTGCGTAGCTTTCGACCAAGCAAACGGAAAGAGCGAGACCAGCCGAAGCTGTTGAAATCACCAAGCAGGATCATCGGAGCTTCACCGCTGCTGATCCACTCGCCGCTCGTCAGGAGTTGCGCCTGGAACCAGCGCTCCTGCCGCCCGAGGCCGAGATGAGTGTTCACGACGTCGACAACGCCGATCTCGGTGGTGGCTGTGACGCATGCCGCACCGCGCGTTTCCCGGCAATACCACGGAGGCTTTCCCGGCAGCTCGATCTCGCGGCGCAGGCTTAGCGGATAGCGGCTGATGATGGCGTCGCCGTATGGCCCGTCGGCCTGCTTCATCGCCAGGTGGAAATGATGATGCCAGCCGAGTTGCCGTGCGATCTCGGCTGTCTGATCAACGCCCGCCGAGCGGGTTCGCCCGGAATCGATTTCCTGCAGGCCGACTACATCAACACCGGCGTCTGCAATCACTTCGGCAATGCGCGCTTCTGAACGCTGTCGATCCATTCCCACGCAGCCGTGAATGTTGTAAGTTGCAACGCGCAGACGTGGAGCAGACTCGCCGTTCATGCCCAATCAAACAACGCCTGCTTCACATCTGCTGGCGGAAGACGTAGCCCAGGCGTCCCTTGATCTTTTCCCGCCAGGGACGCTCATGCCAGTCGCTGAGGGTAATCTCCCGCGAGTGACTTTTGTCCTCCTCGAACACACGCCCGTGTTCCGTCACAAACTTCGGGTCGAGGATGTTTAAGTTCGCCTCTTCGTTGAGCGACATGGATCGATTATCGAGGTTGGCGGAGCCGACGGAAGCCCAGACGTCATCGACCAGCAGATACTTACAATGAAAGCGGCCGGGCTGATATTCGTAGAAACGCGCGCCAGCTTCGAGCAATCGCTTCCATCGCGTCTTTCCGACAGCGCGGACGACCTGCGCATCGATGTCCGGACCAGGCGTGATGATTTCGATTTTGATTCCGCGCTGCAGCGCCTCCAGCAGCGTGACCATGCAGAGCTCGTCCGGGATGAAATAGGCATTCGCAATTCGGATGTGCTTCCTGGCCGCGGCAATGGAGATAAGCAGCATTAAACGCGCGCTATCGGAGCCCTCGCCAGCGGAGCTTTTAAATGCCTGGCATGTCGTCCCGCCGGCATGTTCGAGCTTCGGGAAATAATCGTCACCATGCAGTAATTCGGCGCGAGTCTCGACCCAGTTATCCATGAACGCTGTCTGAATTTGTGCCACGGCCGGTCCCTCGACTTTGTAGTGCGTGTCGCGCCACAAACCGTGCGTGCGGCCGTCGCCTTTCCAGTCATCGGCGATTCCGGTTCCGCCGATGAAACCAACTGTTCCGTCGATCACTAGAAGCTTCCGATGTGTCCGGTAGTTAAAGGTCAACAGGTGGACGAAGCGAAAAATCTGCACCTTCACGCCGGCCTCTTTCATGTGCCGGATGGCCCGGCCATGGACCGCATCGCAGCCCATCGCGTCCTGGAGGAAGTGCACCTTCACGCCGGCGCGCGCTCGTTCGCCTAGCGCCTCTGCAAACGCATCGGAAATTTCCCCTTCGCGAAACAGAAAGTTTTCGAAGGTGATCGTGCGTTTCGCCGAACGAATCGCAGCAAGCATCGCGGGGAAGATCCGGTCCCCGTTTTCCAACTGCGTGACCTTGTTACCTTCCAGCAACGGCGGGCCAAGCAACTGGCCCATCGTCCGGACAAAGACATCGTCCCCGGCAGCGTAGTGCGCGTGAACCCGATGGCGCACCTTCTTCTCTTCGGGAAAGAAGTTCCGCGCGACTATCAACGACGCCAGACCTCCAGCAGCTGCGGCGCCGATCAGTTTGGGCCATTGCGGTTCGTCTCGGGAGAGCGGCAGTTCCATCGCAGTTGTATCGGGCGGAGTGCCTCATCCGCTCCCTTCTTCGCCGGTCGAATTTTGTGAGCTTCGTCGCCAACGTGGCGTATCTTCATGCTCATGAATCTCTATTTCCTTCGGCACGGTGCAGCGGATTGGCCAGAATGGGATAAACGCGATGACGACCGCCCGCTCACCCAAAAAGGCAAAAAGGTCACACGCCGCGTCGCGAAGATGCTGTGCAAGCTCGACGTCGCCCCGTCGGTAATCCTGACGAGCCCGCTACCTCGCGCTCTGCAAACCGCGGAGATCGCCGCGAAGTGTCTGAAAGTCGAGTTACGGCAGGAACGAGTGCTCGGAAAAGGATTTAATGCGGCCAAACTGCGCGACCTCTTGAAGCGAAACAAACTCGAGCAGCTGATGATTGTGGGACATGAACCCGATTTCAGCGGAGTCATTCGCGCTGTTACCGGCGCAGATTTGAAGCTCGCGAAATCCGGAGTCGCGCGCGTAGACATCGGCCAAGACGCGGACGCCGGTCGGTTAATCTGGTTGTTTCCCCCAAAGCTGGCGAAGAAGTAAGAGACCGCTGCAAGGAGCGGAGCGAGCATACTCCCGCCGCGGATGAGAAGCTCGTTACGATTCCTCGCGAAAGATCTCGTCACGTAGTCGGCGGGCTGATAAGCAGCAAAGCCACATGAACAGAAACATCTTCTACATCATTGGAGTAATCATCGTAATCATCGTTGTGCTGAAGGTGCTGGGCTTGTTCTAGGGGGCGCTCGAAGGTCAACAGACAGGCGTCACCGCCCCAGGGAGGCCGGGCGCGAGTGCCTGCAGCTGGCTGCTCGGAGGCGCCCCGCCTCTCTGCGACCGTCGCGAGCCCGCAGAGCTCGATCCTGCCGGACACTCAGAGAGGGCATTTTCGTAGCATCGGCGGGCCCGGCGGGCACGATTCGAGTGGGATGATCGTGATCTTGAACCACGGCGCCGGCGCCGCCGCGGATGGAAAAGACTCGTCGCGTGAGAAGATCTCGAGCTTGTACGCAGCAGCCGGAATCAACGTGGAGATCGTGGAGCCGAGGGGCGACAGCGATGTCTCCGCCCTGGCTAGCGATGCGGCAAAGAGTAGTGAAGAAACCATTGTCGCCGCAGGGGGAGACGGCACGATAAGTTCTGTTGCCGCACATCTGGCAGACACCGGAAAGCGGCTCGGTGTGTTGCCGACGGGAACGCTCAACCATTTCGCGAAGGATTCAAAGATCCCGCTCGATCTCGAAGGCGCAGTCCGCACCACACTCAAAGGCCGAGTCGCAGCAGTCGACGTGGCCGAAGTCAACGGCCGAGTGTTCATCAACAACTCCAGCCTCGGTATTTACCCGCACATTGTGGCAGAGCGGGAGGCGCAGCAGGAGCAGCTGGCTCGCGGCAAATGGCCGGCCTTCCTGTGGGCTAGCATGCATGCGCTTCGCCGGTTCCCATTCATGGAGTTGCGGATTAGCACTGAGGAGCAACAGCTCGCGCGCAAGACGGCTTTTCTTTTCGTTGGTAATAATGAGTACGAGATCGCTGGATTTAATCTTGGTGCGCGCAGTTGCATCGATGCGGGGAATCTCGGCCTGTACCTCACGCAGAGGACCGGGCGGCTGGGACTGTTTCGACTGGCGATTCACGCGCTTTTCGGGCGGGTGAATCAAGCGAAGGACTTCGAGGCGTTTTGCGTGCAGGAGGCGCACATCGAATCACGCCGGTCGCGGCTCCTCGTAGCGCGCGATGGTGAAGTGGAATGGATGGAGACGCCGCTGCACTATCGCACTCGGCGCCATGCTCTGCGGGTGCTTGTCCCGCAGGACGGCGCGATCGGCTGAATGCGCACCATCATACATGTTTCGGATCTTCACTTTGGTCGCGTAAACCCGGCCATCCTCGCCCCGCTGGTTATGTTCATCCGCGGTGCCAAGCCGGATCTTGTGGCTGTCTCTGGCGATCTGACACAACGAGCACGGACACGCGAGTACCTCGCGGCGCGAGAGTTTCTGCGCTCCATTCCTTTCCCGCAAATAGTGGTGCCGGGAAACCATGACGTGCCACTGCACAATGTGTTCTCACGGTTCGTTCGCAGCCTCAATCGCTACCGACGTTATATTGTCGACGATCTGCAGCCTTTTTTTTGCGACGACGAGATCGCAGTCGTGGGTGTGAACACCGCGCGCGCGCTCACCTGGAAGGATGGACGCATCAACCGCCGCCAGCTCAGAACGCTGCGCACCAAATTCCAGGAGGTGCCACCGGGTCGCACGAAGATTGTCGTCACGCATCATCCCTTCGACCTTCCGGCGGATACGCATGGGCGGGTCGTTGGCCGCTCGAGGCTCGCGATTAAGACAATTGCCGAGTGTCAGGTCGATCTGTTGCTGGCTGGCCATTTTCATATCGCCGACATCGGTTACACCGCGAAGCGCTACAACATCCCCGGCTACTCGGCGCTGATTGTCTCGTCCGGAACCAGCACGTCGACACGCGGCCGCGGCCAGCCGAATTCGCTGAACATGATCTGCATCGAACAGTCGACGATCCGGATCCAGCGGCACGTCTGGCGACCAGAGGCGCAGCTATTCGAAACTTTAACCGTCGAGCGTTTCCACCGATCGAGCTCGGGTTGGATACGCGAGTGAGACAAAGGGAAGTTACTCCCCGCCGTAGTGCGCGTGCAGTAAGCTTTTTGCACGCACGTCTCTCGCCTGAGGGGTATCTCGGATTGCATCTGACCGTCGGAATGTTGCTGATTATTCTGACGTGCTGGAGTTTCGGTGAGATCGCCGAGGATTTCTCCACGCGGGGCTGGCTCTCCGCGATGGATGAACTTGCAGCGGACGTCTTCACGCAGATAGCAACGCCCGGTCTTACGTACATCGTTAAAGGCGTAACTTTCCTGGGTTCAGTCGGCTTTGTGACGAGCGTCTCCGGTTTGGTCGCGCTCGTGCTTATGGTGAGGCAGGCGATGTATCGATTTTCCGCGTTTGCGCTGACGATGCTTGGTGGAAGCGTTCTGAATATCGTTCTAAAGCATTTATTTCACCGCGCGCGGCCGGTGCTGGAGAATCCGCTGGTTACACTCACCAGTTACGGATTCCCGAGCGGTCATACTATGGGCACGACCTTGCTTTGTGGTTCGCTCGCGATCCTCGCCGCTTCCGCAGTGTACAGTCTTGCCATACGCGTGCTGTTTTTCGCCATCGCGGGGTTGTGGATCGTGATCATCGGCGCGACACGCATTTATCTCGGCGCGCACTATTTCACGGACGTGATCGGCGCGATCACTGCTGGTATCGCCTGGCTGACGCTTTGCTGGACCGCTGTGGAAACGTTTCGCCGGTGGCGCTTACGGCACGAGAGCCCGGCTGTCGCTGCTCAGGAGGCGAGGAGCTGATTCCTGCAGCGTCACGCCATCCGGTTTCGGTTCTCCGCGCACTGTCGCGCGGATCGCGTTTCGGACCTAAAATTGTGACTGGTGCAAAGGTTCATCTTGGGATGGTTCGTGCCTGTGCGGAACGTGACTAACGCCGGAACCTGAGCGGTGTCTCGGACCTGCTTCTCCCGCAATGTTGCGGCAGCGTCGGACCGGCTGCTGGGAGCTTAAAAGCTAATGGGCGGCGTCGCTACGCGCGGTCGTCAGCTGGGATTGAAGCTTCTGCTGTCGCTCATTCAAGCTATTCAACCGCAGATGCCACCGGTGTAGCTGAATGCTGAGCTGGTTGATGTAGCCGGTGATCTCCGTCCGCTGTGAATCATTCTCCTTCAGCTGCTGCTGAAGGTCGGAAATGATGACAGCATTGTTGCCAGCCGGCTGCGCGTCGTTTGCGAGTGGCACCGTAGTCGGCTGCTGGCAGTTCTGGCACTGCAGCATCACCCCAGCAGCGGCTGCGTCGACGACGAACGAGGTGGCGCAATGGACGCATGCAAATACAATATCCGGAGCTGGCTCAGGAGGTGCCGCAACGCTGGTGGCGAGACTTTGTTGCATCACCGCCGAAGCAGCAGGAGGCATACCGCTGTAATTACCAGCGACATGGCGGGGCTACGGCTGCTCGCAGTTGGGGAAGTGCTCCTGCACCTCCACCGCGGTCGTATGTGGCGGAATAGCGCGGCCATCTGCTCTCCCACTCGAACCAGGTATCACATGCGACTAGCGACTAAAGATGAGACATGCACAACGCGCAAGTGCGACAGCAGAGTCGGTATAGCGACATACTGGCGCTCTAAAGTTCGGTTTAAGGAAGTAATCAACGGCAGCAAATCCCTGAACTTAAGAGAGTTATGGCTTTAATATCCCGCCGGTATATGGATTGCTAATGGCTATGTCGAGCCGCTCTCGCGGCCGGAGGAAGGACACGATTATGGCGAAAGTTTTAGGTATTGATTTGGGCACGACGAATTCCTGCATGTCCGTAATGGAAGGCGGCGATGCTGTAGTTTTGGAAAATAGTGAAGGCGCGCGGACTACGCCTTCGATTGTCGCGTTCGCGAAGAATGGCGAGCGCCTCGTCGGTCAGGCGGCGAAACGGCAGGCGGTCACCAACCCGGCGAATACCGTTTTCTCGGTGAAGCGGTTCATGGGACGGAAGTTCGATGAAGTGCGCGAGGAAGAGCATCGCGTGCCTTACAAGATCGTGAAGGCGGCGAATGGCGACGCGCACGTGCAGGTAGAAGTGAACGGCGAGAAGAAGACGTTCAGCCCGCCGGAAGTGTCGGCGATGATTCTCACGAAGCTGAAGGCCGATGCTGAAGCGAAACTCGGCGAGAAGATCACGCAGGCGGTCATCACGGTCCCGGCTTACTTCAATGACTCGCAGCGTAACGCGACGAAGGACGCGGGCAAGATCGCAGGTCTCGAAGTTCTCCGCATCATCAACGAGCCGACCGCAGCGTCACTCGCTTACGGCTTGGACAAGAAGAGCGACGAGAAGATCGCTGTCTATGACCTGGGCGGCGGCACGTTCGATATCTCCGTGCTCGAGATTGGCGACGGCGTCTTCGAAGTGAAGGCGACCAACGGCGATACGCACCTCGGTGGTGACGACTGGGATAACGTCCTCGTCGATTGGATCGTAGGCGAGTTCAAAAAAGACTCGGGCATCGATCTGTCTAAGCAGCCGGATGCGATCCAGCGCATCAAGGAAGAAGCTGAGAAGGCGAAGATCGCACTTTCTTCTTCACAGGAGTACGAGATCAATCTGCCGTTCATCACGGCGGACGCGACTGGGCCGAAACACGTTCAGAAGAAGCTCACGCGCTCAAAGCTCGAGCAGCTGACTGATGCGCTTTTCCAGCGCACGATCAAGCCGGTCAAGGATTGCTTGGCCGACGCGAAGCTAAGTGAGAAGGACGTGAACGAACTCGTGCTCGTCGGTGGTATGACGCGCATGCCCAAAGTCATCGAGACCGCGCGGACATTGATCGGCAAAGAGCCTCACAAAGGTGTGAACCCGGATGAAGTGGTAGCTATCGGTGCTGCTATCCAGGGCGGCGTGCTCAAGGGCGACGTCAAAGACGTGCTGCTCCTGGACGTGACGCCACTGACACTAGCTATCGAGACCGCAGGTGGAGTAGCTACTCCGATGATCCCGCGTAATACCACGATCCCTACTCGGAAATCGCAGATCTTCTCGACCTACAGCGATAACCAGCCGGGCGTGGAGATCAAGGTGTTGCAAGGTGAGCGTCCGCTCTCCCGCGACAACAAGAATCTTGGTACGTTCCACCTCGACGGCATCCCGCCGGCCCCGCGCGGCACGCCGCAGATCGAAGTCACTTTCGATATCGACGCGAACGGCATTCTCCACGTCTCCGCGAAAGACCTTGGCAGCGGTAAGGAGCAGAAAATCTCCATAACCGGCAGCTCAGGCCTGTCGAAAGAGGAAGTGGAGAAGATGCAGCGCGACGCAGAGACGCACGCCGAGGAGGACAAGAAGGCCAAGGAAGCAATCGAGATTAAGAATAACGCCGACACACTGGCTTACCAGTGCGAGAAGCAGTTGAAGGATCTCGGCGACAAGGTCGCGCCGGAGAAGCGCACCCAGGTCGAAGAAGCCATCAAAGCGGTGCGTGACGCGATCGAGCGCAACGACACCGACGCGATGAAGTCGACCTACGAAGATCTGCAGAACAAGTTCCAGGAAATCAGCGCCGATCTTTACAAACAGGCATCTGCGAGTACAGGTCCTATGCCCGGTGCGGAAGCAGGCGGGCGCCCTCAGCCTCAGGCCGAACCCGACACTGACGGTCCGCGCAAGCAGCACGGCGACGTCGTCGACGCAGAGTTCGAAGTGGTGGACGAAGACAAGAAGTAACGCTCATGATCCAAGTCACATCATCACGAGCAGCGACGCTTCCTCTTGGGAGCGCACGTAATTAGTAATTTTTAACAACAACCATTTGCTGACAGTTACTCGGCACAAAACCGAGTGGCTGCCGGCATTAACCAACAAAGACAAGAAGGAGTAACTCAAGTATGGCAATCAACGTAAAACCGCTCGGAGATCGTGTGCTGGTGCAGCCGATCGAAGAGCAAGAAACCAAAAAGGGCGGCATCATCATTCCCGATACCGCTAAGGAAAAGCCGCAGGAAGGCAAAGTTGTCGCTCTCGGAACCGGCAAACTCGACGACAACGGCAAGAAGGTCGAGTTCACGGTGAAAGAAGGCAACAAGGTGCTGATCTCCAAATACGGCGGCACTGAAATCAAAGTGGACGGTGAGTCCTACTTGATCATGCGCGAGGACGATATCCTCGGCATCATTGGTTAACTGATTAGCCGGAAGTCGGGCTTCCAGCCTGATTCGGCCGACGGGCATCCTGCCTGTCGCCTCTCCGGCTAGCTCTCAACTCACAACTAAAGACTAAGAACTAAAAACTATGGCAGCTAAACAACTACAATTCGATGAGAACGCGCGGCATGCGCTTCTCCGCGGCGTCGAGAAACTCTCGCGCGCTGTGAAAGCGACCCTCGGACCGAGCGGCCGCAACGTCATCCTCGACAAGAAATTCGGCAGCCCGACGATCACCAA
>JACDHZ010000220.1 GCA_013820755.1 Chthoniobacterales bacterium | reverse complement strand
GAATCGTAAACAGCTCTAGAATGTCCTTCGGGAATTCCGCGCTCAGCTCCTCGTAAAACTTCAGCGTCCCGGTCTGGACGAGCTCTGCGATTTTGCTGGCGATCGCTTTTCCGACGCCGGGAATCTTATCCAGCGTTGCCTCATCAGATAAGTCGGAAATGTTCCCACCCCACGTCTCGATCGAGCGCGCGGCGTTCGTGTAGGCGCGAATCTTGAACAGATTCTCGCCCTTAAGCTCCAGAAGCGTCGCAATGTTGTCGAGCGTGTCTGCGATCCCCGTCTTGTCCACGCTCACACGCTTAACCGGGATTCAGCGCGAGTCGACTGCCGCCTCAACAGGCGCGACGCGCATTCACATCCTACCCCGCTGCTTGTAGAACTCGAAGCGCGCTCGGATCGTATCGACGTACTTGCGTGTGCCGGGGAAGTCGATGTTGTCGCGGAACTTGTCCGGCGGGATGACCACGTCGCCATCGCCACCGGCCCACCTCTGCGCGCGACTTGCCCCCGCGTTGTACTCCGCCAGCGCAAACGGCACCGGGTCCGCCTGGTTCCGCCAGTGCTGCATCGCCCGCGCGAGGTACCACGTGCCGGCCTGGAGGTTCACCTTCGGATCAAACAGCTCCTCGCCCTGAAAGTCTCCCACGCCGCTCTGTTGCGCCCACTCTTGCGCCGCTTTCTCGCTCACCTGCATCAGCCCGCGTTCGCCCGCGGTGCCGAATTTCTGCGGATCGAAACGGCTCTCGCGCCAAACCACCGCCTTCACGAGCATAGGATCGATACTGTTCTGGACAGCGATCGAGCGAATCAACGTATCATATTGCTGAAATCGCTGAGGACTGAGTAACTCATGGGCCGTGTAGAACGCGTCTCCGGAGCGCATCGCGAGATAAGCCGTCCCGACCCCTATGGCCAGTAGCGCGCAGATAAGCAGTTTGAGAGCGAACCGGATCATCCAGCAATATCACCACGCGGCCAATCTCACCCGATGAGCCGCGATGATTTGGAGTACGGCGCGAACCGAGGGAAGCTCACGCAGGATCAATCCGCGCATCCTTTTCGTTGAGCAATCACTTTTCTCCCTCCACACCCGCCGCGAAAGCCAGGTTCGCGCGGGTTCTGATCGATCGCGCAATCCGACGCGAGCTCGACTACTCGATCCCGGAGGACCTTGCCGATCGCATCAACATTGGCTGGCGCGTCCGCGTTCCATTCCGTGACAAATCAGCGCTCGCGACCGTCGTTGCCATTCTCGAGGAGAGCGACGTGTCCGGCATTCGGCCGATTGAGGCGATCGTCGGCGACGCGCCGGCGCTGAGCCCGAAGGTGCTCGAGCTGGCGCGCTGGATGAGCGCGTACTATTGCTGCCCGATCGAGACCGTGATGCGCAGCCTGCTGCCGCAGGTCATTCGCCGAGGCGAAGTCGGCTGGAAGAAGCAACTGTTCGTTAGGCGCGGACGCGCACCTGAGGAGGACGAACTGGATAAACTGCGGCGGCGGGCGCCGCGCCAGGCGGAGCTGCTCGAGGCGGTGTTGAAGCTGGATGCTCCTGTTCCCGCGGCCGATCTGCTGCGCGACACGTCTCTCGACAATCAGACACTCCGCGCGCTGCAGAAGCGCGGTTTGGTGGACCTGCGCGAGCAGGCAGTGCAACGCGATCCGCACGCTGAGGAGCAATTCGTCCCGACGACGAACCTGACACTGAACACGGAGCAATCGGCTGCGCTCGCCGCTGTTGCGCAAGCGCTGGAGTCACGTGCGAGCGCAAAGCCTTTCCTGCTGCACGGCGTCACCGGCAGCGGCAAGACGGAAATTTACCTGCAGGCGATCCGCGCCACGATCGACAGCGGCAGGACAGCCATCGTCCTGGTGCCGGAAATCTCACTGACGCCGCAGACGGTGGAACGTTTCAAAAGCCGCTTCGCGGATGCGAATCAGAGCGTAGCGGTGTTGCACAGCCACTTGTCGCAAGGCGAGCGACATGACGAGTGGCACAAAATTCAATCGGGCCGCGCCAAAATCGTGATCGGCGCACGCAGCGCGATTTTCGCGCCGCTGGAAAATCTCGGGCTGATCGTAGTCGATGAAGAACACGAGACCACCTACAAGCAGGAGGAAGCGCCGCGTTATCACGCGCGCGATGTCGCTGTGTTGCGCGGGAAACTTGAAAACGCGGTCGTGCTGCTCGGCACTGCCACGCCGTCGCTCGAGAGCTACTTCAACGCGACCCGCGGCAAGTATCAGCTACTGCAGCTGACTCAGCGCGTCGATGACAACCAGATGCCGCTGATCCGTATCGTCGATCTGCGGCTCGAGGCGCGGAAAGCAAAATCGCTCACGATCATTGGCGACAAATTGCATACCGCGATCATCTCTCGACTCGAAAAACGCGAGCAGACAATCCTGTTCCTCAATCGGCGCGGGTTTTCGACGTCGCTGCTTTGCAGCGCATGCGGCGAAGCACGGGATTGCCCGAACTGCAGCGTTGCGCTGACGTTCCATCGCACGGCAAATCGGTTGAGTTGCCATTTGTGCGGACACACCGCGACCGTGCCAAAAAAATGTCCCGCGTGTGGCGAGAACGCGCTGATTTATTCCGGCTTCGGCACCGAGAAGGTCGAGTCAACAGTCCAGCAGCTGTTCCCCAAAGCAGTCGTCAGGCGAATGGATGCCGATTCGATGACGCGCAAAGACGCTTACCGCGAAACGTTGCGCTCCTTCCGCGCCGGCAAGATCGACATCCTCGTCGGCACACAGATGATTGCGAAAGGCCTGCACTTCCCGAACGTAACGCTCGTCGGCATCATCAACGCCGATCTCGCGCTGCACATGCCGGATTTCCGGGCAGGCGAACGGACGTTTCAATTACTGACGCAAGTGGCTGGTCGGGCAGGCCGCGGCGAAACGCCGGGCGAAGTGTTCGTGCAAACGTTCACACCCTTCAGTCCATCGATTCAGTTTGCGCGCCACCACGATTTTACCGGCTATTTCGATCAGGAGCTGGAATTCCGCGAGCGCTGCGATTTTCCACCGTTCCGACATGCGGTGTTGATCACCGTGCGTTCAGAACATGAGGCGCGTGCCAGCTTTTCTGCGGAGACAATCGGGCGCCGGTTGCGCGAAGCATTGCCGGAGGAATTCATCATCGGCTCGCCGACACCGGCGCCGCTCGAGAAGCTGCAGAGGCAGTTCCGTTTTCACATTCTGATGCGTGGTGAAGCGATCATGCGGCTGAGCCGACTTGTGCGGGAGACGCTCGACAAGCTGCCGTTGCCCGAGGATGTGACCGCGGCCGTGGATGTGGATCCGTATTCGTTATTGTGACCCGGAGGGACGTGCTTCTGCACGTCCGCTCTCAGAGCCGGCATTCACGCCGTGCAAGGACATGCGGAAGCATGTCCGTCCGGCGCCGCTCGAGAAGCTGCAGGGGCAGTTTCGTTTTCACATTCTGATGCGCGGTGAACGATCATGCGGCTGAGCCGATAAACAGGGGAGACGCTCGACAAACTGCCGTTGCCCGAGGATGTGACCGCGGCCGTGGATGTGGATCCGTACGCGTATCGTGACCCGGAGGACGTGCTTCTGCACGTCTGCGCTCAGAGCCGGCATTCACGCCAGGTAAGGACATGCGGAAGCATGTCCCTCCAGCGCGTGCTCGGAATTCAGTGCCCGAATTCCGTCGATGCGGGCAGTGAACCACAGCGCGTAGGCTGCGCTTATGAAAACGTCGATCTACCGCATCGTTCCGATTCCGACCGCAGCCGCAGAGACGGCGCGCCGCACGGCTGCAAGCGGAGCACCCGATCACGCATTCGTGGTGGCTGATTCTCCTGCCGGATATCCATGCCGACATTGCCTCCGGTGGGCGGAACCGGGAGAGCGCATAATCCTGTTTCCATTCGCCTCCGTGCCACCGGGTCACCCATACTCGGAGACCGGGCCGATCTTCGTGCATGCCGACAGCTGTGAGCGTTACATGGATACCGCGAGCTTTCCCGCGAACTTCCGCCGCGGCCGCGTGCTTCGCGCCTACAATTCGAAGCACGACATGATCGACGCCGCGGTCGTAAACGGGGACGAACCCGAAGCGGTGATTGAAAAGCTGCTCGAAAATCCCGAGACTAATTTCATTCACGTTCGCAGCGCTACGCGTGGCTGCTATACGATGGGAATCGAACGCGCATGACTGCAATGGAACTGCTTCCGCCCACCGATACGATGTATCGGGCGCTGTTGAATCGCGACGCGAGCTTCGAAGGCATCTTCTTCGTCGGCGTGCGCACCACGGGCATTTTCTGTCGGCCGACCTGCCCGGCGAAAAAGCCCGCGCGTGAGAATGTCGATTTCTTCCCGACACCGAGCGAG
>JACDHZ010000219.1 GCA_013820755.1 Chthoniobacterales bacterium | reverse complement strand
CTTCAGACGTGCCGACGCCGATCGTAAATATCCGCACACCGGCATCCGCAGCAGTCTTCGCGATCTTTACCGACTCGCCCGCCAGCTCTTCGCCATCAGTAAAAATGATCAGCGCGCGATTCCCCAGCGCGGATTTGCCGAATGTCTTCACCGCGAGGTTAATTGCCTCAGAAATGTTCGTGCCGCCTTCGGGAATGACATCCGTATCCAGATCGTTGAGTGCTTCGACAGCGGCGGCGTAATCAATCGTCAGCGGCGCCTGCAGAAACGCGCGACCGGCGAACGCAATCAAGCCGACCCGATCGCCTCCAAGCTCGCGAATCAAATCTTGTCCCGCGAGCTTTACGCGCTGGAGGCGATTCGGCGAAAGGTCATTCGCAAGCATGCTGCGCGAGGTGTCCGCGGCGATGATCAGGTCCAGGCCTTTCCGTTTTACCTCCTCGTATGTGTAGCCCCAACGTGGCTGGGCGACGCTAGCTGTCGCAAGCGCGAGGCCAAGCAGCACAAGCGTGAATCGCAAGGACCGTCGAAACCGGTTCACAGTGGCGCCGAGTTGTGGGAGCAGACGCGGCGATACGAAGTCGCGCAATCGCGCAGCGCTCCTCCGCTCTGCTCGCAGGAATAACAGCGCGAGTGCCGGAACGGCAGCGAGCGCCCAGAGCCACTCTGGATGCGCGAAGCTCATGGGAGTTTTTTCCAGAGTGTCTGCGATAACAGGATATGCGCGATCAACACGCCGCAGCCCGCCATGATGCACGCCGGAAACAGCTCGCGGTATTGCTGAAACTTGTGCACGGTGACGGTGGATTTCTCGAGCTTGTCGATGTCCCTGAATATCTTTTCGAGCGACTCGGTGTCCGTGGCGCGAAAGAATTTTCCGTCGGCAATTCGCGCCATGTCCTTCAGGCGCGCTTCGTTGAAATGGACCGGCTGGTTTTGATACAACAGGTTGCCGGAAAGATCGGTGACGAACCCGCCGCGACGATCGGGCACCGGCGCGGGAGCAACGCCGTTGATGCCGGCCCCGATTGCGTAAAAGTGGATTTTTAGCGCCTTGATCGCTTCCGCGGCTGTTGTCGGCGGAACTTTGCCGGCGTTGTTTTCACCGTCTGTCAGCAGGACGATCGCGCGGCTTTTCGAGCCTTTGTCGTTCAGGCGATTCGCGGCGGAAGCTGATGCGGAGCCGATCGCCGTTCCGTCCTCTACGAGCCCGATCCGCACGCGATCGAGATTCTGCAGCAACCAGTCGTGATCCAGCGTCATTGGGCTGACGACGTATGGCCGGCCCGCGAACGCGATGATTCCGATCCGATCGTTGGGACGTCCTTCGATGAACTTGCGGGTGACTTCCCGGCTCGCGTCCACGCGAGTCGCTGGGTCACCGCCCACAGTGAAATCCTTGATCAACATCGATCCTGACACGTCGAGCACGATCATGATATCAATTCCGCTCGCCTCCACCTGCGTGAGACTCTTTCCGAGCCGCGGCCGTGCGAGAGCAATCATGAAGATCGCCATGCTGAGGAACAGCAGAGCACGCAGGAATTTGCCGGCACGTGCAGCGCTTGGCTTGCCGAGACCGCGCAGGATTGCAGTCGATGAAAATATAAGCGCTGCTGCCGGTCCGCGTTGGCCTCGAAGCCACGCGATGAGCGGGAGGAGCAGCAACAACAGCAACAGCCAGGGTTGTGCGAACGTGAGCGCTGAGTCGTGCGGCAGCCAGTTACGCAAGTTCAAGCTGCCCTCCTTCTACGAAGCGGGTCGCTTCTTCCAGGAGCAACTCGCTGTCCGCGGTCGTAGCATCGTACCGTCCGAACTTGATTAAGTCACAGCGGTTCAGGAAATCTCCGAGCAGCGATTTCTCCTCTTCGGAAAACGATGCTGTCCGCGCGAGCGCTTCGAGAAACTCAACAGAGGTCTGGCGCGTAAGCGGCAGCTGATATTGCTCGGTCACGTATCGCCGCAAAATATCCGAGACACGAATGCTGAACTTGTAAGGCGAAATCTCCGTGATCTGCTCACGCGCGCGGCGGAGCAGTTCCAGCGAATGCGCACGCGGTGACAGCATCGGCTTCGGCCGCCGCATCCGACGACGAATCAGCCAGCCAATCAGCCCGAGAAGAGACAGACCCGCGAACACTGCGGCAAAGATGACCCACGTCGGCACGAGGGAGTAATCGACCGGTGGCGAGATGTCATGCAGTTCCTGTGCGAGGATGAATTGCATACAGACACAGGTCTAACGGATTGCCATCCGGCGCTCCCGTTGTTTGAAGAACGATCGCAGGCCCGGCAGATAGTCCCGACCAGTTTGCAGCGCGATTGTGTCGATGTTGTTTCGGCGAAGCGTGCGGGTGAGATCGGCTGCCTGAGCTTCCGCCAGCTGCGAGAAGTGCGTGCGCGTCGAACGATCGGCCGTGTTGATCTCGATCTGTTCGCCGGTCTCCGCATCTTCAAGCGTAATGATACCGACATTCGGCAGCACCTTCTCGCGTTCATCCTGCACGTGGACTGCGATAAAATCATGCCGCCGCCCGCTGATCGTTAGCTCCCGGGAGAAGTCACCGGTTTGGAAATCCGAGATGAAGAAGACTACCGCGCGGCGAGTGATCACGCGGTTGAGGTACTTCAGCGCCAATGCCGGATCGGTGCCGCGACCCTGCGGCTCGAAGAAGAGGATTTCGCGGATGAGGCGCAACGTGTGCGAGCGGCCCTTCTTCGCCGGAATGTAAAGCTCGACGGAATCAGTAAACAGCAGCAGGCCGACTTTGTCGTTGTTCCGGATCGCGCTGAAGGCAATCAGACAGGCGACCTCCGCCGCGAGTTCGCGCTTGGATTGAGAGACGCTGCCGAAGTTACCGGATGCGCTTACGTCTACGACGAGCAATACGGTGAGCTCACGCTCTTCAGTGAATTTTTTGACGAACGCAGTGCCGAGTCGGGCGGTCACATTCCAGTCGATCGCACGAATCTCGTCGCCCGGCTGATACTCGCGAACTTCGTCGAAGTTCATGCCTCGACCTTTAAAAACGCTGTGGTAGTTGCCAGCAAAAACAGTCTGCACCAGACCCTTGGTCTTGATCTCGAGTGCGCGGATTTTTTTGAGGATTTCCGCGGGTGTTTGGTCGCTCTGCTGCATTGATCACGGCACCGGCAGTCCGGCGAAGATGCGCTCGACAATTGTTTCGCTGGTGATGCTCTCCGCTTCCGCTTCGTAGCTGACAATAACGCGGTGGCGCAGGACATCGGCGCCGATGCTTTTAATGTCCTGCGGCGTCACGTAGCCACGGCCGTTCAGGAACGCATGCGCGCGAGCAGCGAGCGCCAGGAAGATTGTCGCTCGTGGCGACGCGCCATAGCGAATCAGCCCATCGAGCTGCAATTTATATGTGGCAGGCTCGCGCGTTGCCCAGACGACGTCGACAATATAATCCTTCACGCGGTCGTCGATGTAGATGCTGTTGACGACTGATCGAGCGGCGACGATTTGCTGCGGATCAACGACGGCCGAAACGCTCAGATCCGGTGCTGACGTGGCCATCAGATCGAGGATCCGGCGTTCCTCTGCTTTCAGCGGATAGCCGACGTTCAGCTTCAACATGAAACGATCGAGCTGAGCTTCGGGCAGTTGGTAGGTGCCCTCTTGCTCGAGGGGGTTCTGCGTCGCGAGAACGAGGAATGGATCGGCTAGTGGGTATGTTTTATCACCGATCGTGACTTGCCGTTCCTGCATCGCTTCCAGCAACGCGCTTTGCACCTTCGCGGGCGCGCGGTTGATCTCATCGGCGAGGATGAGATTCGAGAAAAGAGGCCCCAGTTTGGTCGTGAACTCGCCGCTCCGCGGATTGTAGATGAGCGTCCCGATTAGGTCGGCGGGCAGCAGGTCAGGCGTGAACTGCAACCGCTGAAAGCCCGTTTGGATCGCTGCTGCCATCGTTTTCACGGTCAGCGTTTTCGCAAGTCCGGGGACGCCTTCGAGCAGGATATGTCCATTTGCGAGTAGTCCGAGAAGCAGTCGATCGACGAGGTATTTTTGTCCGATCACGACATGGCCGACCTGTTCGCGTAACGCAGGTATCCACTGGCCGAGTTGCTGCACTTCGTGGGTGATTTCCTGCGTCGATTTCATGAGAAGCTTGAGACAGGCGCGGATGGAGAATGTTCGATCATAACAACCTTCGCATCGCTGCGACGTGCAGAATCACGTTTCGTTAGTCTGCGTGCGAGCGCGGCAAGTCAAAAGCACTGGCAAGCCGGGAAACGGCTCGATCTGCCGAATCCGCCGCTCGATGTATCGCGAATACGGATCGCTGAGCAGTTTCGGCTGGTTAACGAAGAGGATGAACTTCGGAGGGTCGATAGCGCGTCTG
>JACDHZ010000005.1 GCA_013820755.1 Chthoniobacterales bacterium | reverse complement strand
CGAGCGCGGAGGTTGCTTCGTCAAGCAGGAGAATTGGCGCGTTCTTGAGCAGCGCACGTGCGATCGCGAGACGCTGCTGCTGGCCACCGGAAAGCAGACAGCCTTTGTCGCCGATGACAGTGTCGTATCCTTGCGGCTGTGCCATGATGAAGTCATGCGCGAAAGCAGCGCGCGCGGCGGCGTAGATTTCCTCATCCGTCGCATCGAGGCGGCCGAATTTGATGTTCTGGAAAATCGTGTCGTGGAACAGAAACGTTTCCTGCGTCACTAATCCGATCTGTTGACGCAGTGATTTCTGCGTCACCTTTCGAAGATCGTAGCCGTCGATCCGCACCGTGCCACAGGTCGGGTCATAGAGGCGCAGCAGCAGCGAAAGGATCGTGCTCTTGCCCGCGCCGCTCGCGCCTACGAGAGCGTACGTTTTGCCGGTCTTGATCTGCAGCTGTAAACCCTGAACCGCGTCGGTCACTCCGCCGGCATACCGGAATGCGACGTGATCGAGTTCGATGTGGCCCTTGCATTGTGGCAGCTCGATGGCGTCTGGCACATCAACCACCGACGGCTTCAGATCCAGGATCGCGAAGATTTCCGTCGTCGCCTGGATCGAACGCTCCATCACCACCTGTATGCGACTGAGCGTTTTAATCGGCTCGTAGAGCAGGAAAATACCTGTGTTGAGCGCGATGAAACGCGCTGCACTCAACTGCGTGAAGTAGACATACAACAACGCAAGCCCCACGCCGATCGCGGCGATGGTCTCCACCAACGGTCCAACTGACTCCATCGCGCGTGTGATCCGCATGCCATTTTCGAACAGGAGGCGGTTACTGCGACGGAAGCTTTTTTCCTGGAAGTCTTCTCGAGCGAACGACTTGATCACGCGTATTCCGGCGAACGTCTCCTGCATGGTGACGACCATTTGCCCCATGTCTTCGAACTCAAATTTAGCCGCGCGACGTGCCCGTCTGCTGTAGATGCTGATCGGGATAATGCAGGTCGGGAACAGAATCAGCGTTACGACTGTAAACTTCCAATCCAGGTACAACAGCACGGCCACTCCGCTGATTATCGCCACCGGTTGTTTGAAGATGTCGCTGCTGACGTTTTGCAGAGCCATCTGCATCATGCGCGTGTCATTCGTGATGCGAGACATGAGGAAGCCGGAGCGCATTTTGTTAAAGAAATCCATCGAATGCGCCAGGATCTTCTGGAACAGCTGCGTGCGGATGTCGGTGAGCACCTTCATGCTCACCCACGTCATGTAGTACGCGTTGAGGTAGTTCGCGAAACTGCGCGTCGTCATAATTGCCGGGATCGCCAAGCACACGATGATCATCGAGGTTGTCATCCTGGGAGCGTTATCGAACTGGTTCGCATGCCTCACAAGCTCCTGCGTATTAACGGCGCCGCCTTCGAACACCGCCGCCATTACCTTGCCCAGAACGATCGGCAGCAGTGAGCTGATGAGGCCATACGCAAATCCAAAGCCGAGCCCCAGCGCGAATCGCCACTTGTAGGGTGCGACATACCTGAATAGCCGCCGATACGGACCAGAGGCGGCCTTGATAGTCTCCCAAATGGAGCGTTTAACTTTGGGTCGGATACCCGTCGGTGGTGCCATACGGAGCGGCGGCGTTCATACCGGCCAGAAGCGCCTCCATACCATCGATCACCTGCTCAGTCGAGAGCAGGTTCATAGCTGCGGGCTTCTGCTTCGGGTTGAATTCCTGTAGGGGCGCCGTTTGCCCGGCCTGAAGAATCACGGCGGGCGTAAACCGCGGTGCCCAATGCAACGGGTTCGTGGGTCCAAACAGCACCACTTGTGGCGTATGCATCGCTGCCGCAAGATGCATAGGGGCCGAATCGACGGTGATAAGCAGCCTTGCCCGCTGGATCAACGCTGCGAGCGTGAGGAGATCTACCTGGCCGGAGAGGTCGATCACGCCATTTCGGCACCCAGATCGGATCTCTCGTATGTGCTCCTGCTCGATTACCGAGCCGGCGCCGGTGAGCACGCTCTTAAGTCCGCGCTCCGCAGCGGCTTGGATGACTGTCGCCCAGCGACTATCCTCCCAGTATTTCTCACGGCGCGCTGAGCCTGGATGCAAAATCAAGAACTCACCTGCGCGAAGGCCGCCGTTCGCGAGGACGCGATCAGCTGCTCGCGTCGCGCCCGTCGGAAGAGCCAGCTGGATGGACGGCGAGGCGTTGCGGATGCCGAGTGGCCGCAGGAGCGCCAGGTGGTAATCAACCGTGTGCATTTGGTTGCTCTGCAGCTGGACAAGTTTGTTGTAGGTGCGCGCCCGCAGCTGGGCACGAAACCGCGGCTGGTCGGCGGTAACTCGTTTCTTCGCGCCAGACAGGAGGGTGACCAACGCGGAGCGGTCAGTGCGCGTGAAGTCGAAAGAGTAATCGTAGTGGCTCCGCGCCACCGTAAACCAGGCCAGCACGTCCATTAATTTCCCGCGTGCCAACAGAAATTCATCCACACCGCGAATCGCCGGCAGCAACTCATGAGAACCGGATGCGGCGACAAGGGTGATCCTTGCGTTCGGAAATTTTGCGCGAACAGCAGCAATCGCTGGGGTAGTCAGGATCAAGTCGCCGATGCGCTTGACTTGGATCAAAAGGATGTTCATCAAGTCGCGCCCATGCTTTCGAATGCGGATTGGAGACGATAAAAGACGACCAGCGTCAGCGCTTCATCGTCATCGCCCGCGCGTATCCGCCAAGGAGCCGCGCACGAAAATGATCCCAGGTGAAGTTTTCCACGACCCGCTCCCGCGCCGCGATGCTCATCCGCGCGACGATGTCGGGATTTTGGTACAGGTGCAGAATGGCTTCCATGAGTTCATCGATACAGCCTGGGGTGATAATAATCCCTTCGATTCCGTCGTTCACTACATCGCCAGCCTCGCGCGTTGTTATCTGTGGTAAGCCGCATGCCGCGGCCTCGTACGTGACCTTCGCGCTGCCTTCGCACTGCGACGGAAACACGTGGATTGTTCCCTCGCTGAGATAGTTCTCCACGTCCGGCGCAAACCCGACGACGCGGATGTTATCGCGCCAAAACCTCTTGAGGTGCGGCTTTGCTTCATCGTGTACCGAACCGACGAGCCACAACTCCGCATTCGGAAGATCGAGGCGATGCCACGCCTCGAGGAGGTGATGAATACCCTTTCGTTCTATCAGCGCACCGGAAAAAACCGCGCGGAAAACCGGCGGCCGCGGACCAGGGCGAAATCGTTCTACATCCACACCGCGCGGCAGGTAGAACAGCTTCTCGTCTTGGAATCCTTGCACGCGAAATGTTTCCGCAGCTTTCTCCGAGAGTACGACCAACAAATCCGCCAGAGCGTATTCCTCAAGGAACCGTTCGCGATCGAGCAGGAAACTGTGCTTCCAGTGCCGCTTCGTCGAGGGTGCAATGGATGCCGGCGGGCGGACGGTTTTGCCCCGGTCGCGGTGCCATGTGGGGATCTCAACCAGTGAAGGGATGCCGCGGCTGCGAGCCATCCGGAGCGATTGAAGACAATCGCCTGACCAGCTATGGAACAGATCGAAACGGCCGCTCCCCAGCTGCCCTGAGACGATCCAATCGAGGTATTTCTTTTTGGCTCCGTAGTAGTAGGGCCGCTCGATAAAGGAGATCAGCCTTACCGGATGCCACCGAAGCGAATGGATGTAGCGGCTCGGAATTTCTTTCTGCCGATTGTCGTAAGCGACGGCTTCCCCTAGAAAGCCGCCATGGTACGAAGCGCGCAAAGTCTCGAATGCATCGGTGTCCAAACCGGAACCACCAATGCGCGCAGAGATCGAGTAGAGCAGACTTTTTGGCAGTACGCGATCAGCCCTCGAAGGAGGTGCGGGCGGAGCGTTTAGAGTTTCACCCGGCATTAGCCAAGAAGTATTGTGGTGTTTCGCGTCAGCGTAAAGTTCGACTCCGCTGGGGAGCCGGTTGCGTCTTGTGCCCACCAATCATCTGAACATCGCATTCATTCGTCGCGGATTCTCGCCGAGCGGCGGTGCGGAAGCGTATCTGAAGCGCCTCGCACGAGGCGTCGTGGATGCGGGGCACAAGGCGCAACTGTTCACCACGAACGATTGGCCTCGCGGCGAATGGCCTTTCGGCGACATCAGCGGATTCGGAGCGGCGTCACCGCTCCAGTTTGCGGACGCAGTAGAGCGGGTTCGCGCCGGAGCTTCAGTCGACGTGTTGATGAGTCTCGAGCGGGTGTGGAGTTGCGATGTCTATCGCGCTGGTGACGGCGTCCATGCTGCGTGGATGGAACGCCGTACTGGGCACGACACCGCGTGGCACCGGCTGACGACTGCATTCAATCGGAAACACGCTGCGATCCTCCGCCTCGAAGAGGCGCTTTTTCGAAAAGGCGGCGCTGCTCGCGTCATAGCGAATTCCGCAATGGTGAAACACGAGATCACGAAGTTCTACGGCTATCCTCCGGAACTGATCGAAGTGGTGCCGAGTGGCGTTCCCGTTGATCAGTTTCGGTGCAATGTAGAAGCGCGGGAGATGGAACGCCGTGCTCTCGGACTCCAGCGAGAAGATATCGCGGTGCTGTTCGTTGGATCGGGATGGAAAAGGAAAGGGCTGGTGCACGCGTTACGCGGGATTGAGAAGCTTGATAATCCGCATCTCAAGCTCCTCGTCGCCGGCCGCGGAACCCCGAGCAGGTATAGATCGCGTTATGCGCAGTTTGTCGGCGAGGTACCGAACGTTGCCGCACTTTACTGCGCAAGCGACATCTTTGTGCTGCCAACGCTGTACGATCCATTTTCGAATGCTTGCCTGGAAGCTCTCGCTTCAGGATTGCCGATTATTACAACGCGAAGCAACGGCTTCGCCGAAACGGTCGAGGATGGAGTTCACGGTTCAATCATTGACGCACCGAACGGGGGTTCGGTTGCCAATGCGATAACGCTGTGGATGGATGCAGCCAGGCGTTCAGAGGCGTTTCCCTTAAATGTCCAGCGTGCCGCTCGGTTTGATATCTCTATCAACGTCGCGCGGACGCTGGAGATCCTGCTTCAAGCGGCGAGTGCCGCGTCCACATCGTCGAAAATCCGGAAAACCTGATCAAGCCGCGCGATCTCAAAGATCGGGCGCACCCCATCTTGCAATCCGGCAAGCGCAAACTTTCCACCGTATCCGACGACATTCTGCATCGCTTCGATCAGCACAGCGAGCCCTGAGCTGTCGATATAGGAGACGCGCGACAGATCGACGACGACGTGCTTCGACCGCTGCTGGACCATCGCGCTGAGAGAGGCGGCGATGCTCGGCGACACATGGAGGTCAATTTCGCCTTCGAGCGGCAGCACGTTCGGACGTTCCGTGGAAGAAGCGGTCATGCGGTCTAGCAAGATGTCACTGGCCGGCCAATCGTCAATCGCTCACCACCCAAGTTCGTCGATCACACCGGCGACGTCCGAGAGGTCATTGAACAAAAAATCAGGCTGATGCGCGGCAAGTTCTTCGGGTGTCCACGTTCCCGTAGCAACGGCGATCGTGCGGGCACCGAAAATCTTCCCGCAGGCGATATCGTGACCGGTGTCGCCAATCACATCGATTTCCGCGGCGTCGAAGCCATGGCCATGCTTTTCTTCAGCGCGGTGCCGCGCGAAAGCGCCGAGCTCGTTTCGATCATGGTGATCGTCGGCAAACGCTCCGAACTCGAAGTAAGCCCAGAGCCCGTAACGTTGTAGCTTCAGCTGAGCACCTCGCCGCAAATTGCCTGTGAGCAGCGCGAGCACGCGGTCCGTGTTCGGGTGCAGGTGCTCCAGAATCTCAGCGACACCTGGCATGACTCGGCCGCGCAGCTGCGGCAGCAGCTGCCCGAGATGCTCGAGATATTCCTCGAGAAAACCACCAACAGTTTCAGCCGTCGCGGCGACGCCATACTTCTGGAGAATGCTGCGGACGATCGCCGTGTCAGTGCGTCCCGCGATTTCAATGTCGCGTAGATCATCGTCGGCGCGATAACGCCTCGCGACGATGCGCTTCAACGCCTGGTCGCCCGCGCCACCGGTGGTAATCAGCGTCGCGTCGATGTCCCAGAGGAGCAGGCGTTTTGACATTTCGAATTGGTGATTTTGGCTTCGCGATAAAAGCGGTGGAACCCTGACGCTATGACGAGAAAGCGAAAACCGTCGCGTGCCTGGCTAACGAACAGGCGCTATGGTATCGGCGAGTGCATCTGCGCGAGCGCAATCATGCTCCCGACAAACGCGAGAACCGCCAGCGCCGCTACTCCGTAGACAAGGGGCCGGACCGGGTCCCGTTCGGATCTCCTCTTCGGGAATGGTGACGCATTTCCGAAATCCTCCGGCCGTGAGCTCACCTCGGCGGCACGGGCCTCAACTTGCTCCACCCGCGGCAGCGGCCGTGGGTCTGCCGGCGCATTCTCGAACGAGGCCTCCACGTTTCCGAATCGGATCCGATCCGTAGCACGGAGGAGGACACTCGTGATCACCTGCCCGTTCACGCGAGTGCCATTCGTCGACTCCAAGTCGATGAGGCGGTAATCTTCGCCGGTCGCGTCGAGCTGCGCGTGACGGCTTGAAACAGACGGATCGTTAAGGATGATCACGTTCTCAGCTGAACGTCCGATCGTCACCCGCTGGTCTGTCAGCTCGTGCGGGATCGTCCCGCCGCCCTCTTTGATGATTATTAACCGGCGCACGTCGAAGCGATAACAGATCACCGCGAGGACATCAACGTTGTCAGCGCAACAGCTGCGAGGGCCCTCGCATTGACCATCCTCCGGCACACCCGCATAGTGCACCGCTTCATGTGCATCGGCCTTACGCGCAACTTCTGCATCATCGCGCACATCGATCATGGCAAGACAACGCTATCGGATCGCCTGCTCGAGCGTACAGGCACGATCCAGGATCGCGAACGCCAGGATCAGCTGCTCGATTCGATGGACTTGGAGCGCGAGCGGGGCATCACGATCAAGGCGCATCCGGTGGCGATGAAGTACAAGGCCAGAGATGGCGAGATGTATCGGCTGAACCTCTCGGACACGCCAGGACACGTCGACTTTGCGTATGAGGTTTCGCGTTCGCTTGCGGCGTGCGAAGGCGCGTTGTTGATCGTGGATGCCGCGCAAGGTGTCGAAGCGCAAACGGTGGCCAATGTGCACCTCGCCCACAAGCAGGGGCTCACGATCGTCCCGGTTATCAATAAGATCGATCTTCCAAACGCGGATATCCCGGCGGTTCACCGGCAGATTGAGGAAATCCTGCAGATTCCTGCCGAAGAAGCGATCGATTGCAGCGCGAAGATGGGTCTTGGGATCGAAGAGATCCTCGAGGCAATCGTGCATCGCATCCCTCCCCCGAAGGAGCCCGCGGACGATACACTTCGAGCCCTGGTGTTTGATTCAGTATTCGACGTATACCGCGGCGTTGTCGCCTATGTCCGCGTGTTTTCGGGAAGCATCGAAGCCGATCAACAGGTGCGGATGATGAATAATGACTCCCGCCATGAGATCAAGGAAGTCGGCGTCTTTACACCGAAGATGTTTGCGCAGCCGAAGCTCGTGGCAGGCGACGTCGGCTATTTTATCGCGAACATCAAGACGACCGCTGACATCAAAATCGGTGACACGATCACGGACCTACGGAATCCGGCGAAGGAGCCGTTGCCGGGTTTCCAGGAAATACATCCGATGGTGTTCAGCGGAATTTATCCGATCAACACTGCGGACTTCGAGCATTTGAAGACCGCCATCGGGAAGCTGCGGCTCAACGATGCTGCGTTCATCTACCAACCCGAAAGCTCAGTCGCGCTGGGCTTCGGTTTTCGCTGCGGTTTCCTCGGCTTGCTTCACATGGAAATTATCCAGGAGCGCCTCCGTCGCGAATACGACATGGACATCATCGCCACGTCACCCAGCGTGGTTTACGAAATCCTCACCACTCGCGGCGAGACGCTGCTCGTCGACAACCCCGCGCACCTGCCCGATCCGAGCATCATCGAGGAAATCCGCGAGCCGATCGTGAAGGCGTATGTGTTATGCCCGAACGAAAACATCGGTGACATTCTCCAGCTGATCATGGAGAAGCGTGGCACGATGGACCACACAGAGACGCTGGATACGCGCCGCGTGATGCTCCATTGCGAGCTGCCGCTGAACGAGATCCTGGTCGACTTCAACGACAAGATTAAGAGCATCACGCGCGGGTATGGTTCGATGGATTACGAGCACGTCGGTTATCGCGCGGCGAAGCTCGTGAAGCTGGACCTCCTGGTGAACGGTGAGCCCGTCGACGCGTTCTCAATGATTGTTCATCGGGAACGCGCGGAAGCTCGTGGCCGTCAGCTGGCGACGAAGCTGAAGGAAGTGATTCCGAACCAGCTCTACCAGGTTGCGATCCAGGCGGCGATCGGCGGTAAAATCATTGCGCGCGAGAGCGTCTCGGCCTTGCGTAAGGACGTTACCGCGAAATGCTACGGCGGGGACATTACTCGGAAACGCAAACTGCTGGAGAAGCAAAAGGAAGGCAAAAAGCGGATGAAGAGCATCGGCAAGATCAACATCCCGCAGGAGGCGTTCATTCAGGTGTTGAAGACGCAGTAGTCTGCTCCAGCCGCAGCGCGTTCGGTAGCAGTGTTCCACTAATGCAATGCTCCCGCGCGAAAGGTTTCGCTCTCGCCGTTCCCCGCAGCTAAGCTCCCATCAGATGATGATTTCGCGCGTGGCGCATCCCGGAATTTCTGACCATGGACAGTAGACCCCCAGTCGTTTACAACCTCGACAACGTCCCTCGTCCGCCGGCGGGCACAATCACGCTGCTGTTGGTTGTGGTGCCAATTCTGTTTCTGGTCTGGACGTCGTTTTATACCGTGGCCGCTGAGTCTGAGGGGGTGGTTCTCCGCTTCGGTAAGTATCTCACGACGGTCGAGCCGGGGTTGCACTTCAAACTTCCGCTCGGGATCGACCATGTCACAGTGCTGCCGACACGCCGACAGTTGAAACTTGAGTTCGGCTTTTTCACGCGGGGCTACATGGACCCGATTCAGGCGAGCCCGTATCAGATCGAGGAGAAATCGATGGTCACGGGCGATCTCAACGCCGCGCTTGTCGAGTGGGTGGTGCAGTATCGCATCAGCGATGCGCGGCAGTATCTGTTCGATGTGCGGAATCCCGGCCAGACCTTGCGCGATCTGTCCGAAGCCGTGATGCGCGAGATGATCGGTGACCGCACCGTGGATGAAGTGATCACGATTGGCCGACAAGAGATCGAAATGGCGGTGCTCAGCCGGCTTCAGGAACTCGCGAAGTTGTACCAGCTCGGGCTTCGCATCGATCAGGTGCAGCTGAAAAACGTGAACCCGCCCGCGGAAGTGCAAGCGTCCTTTAACGAAGTGAACCGTGCGCAGCAGGATCGCGAGAATGCGATTAACGTGGCGAACGGCGACTACAATCAAGCGGTGCCGCGGGCCCGAGGTGAAGCCGATCAAGCCATCCGTGGCGCGGAAGGTTACCAATTCAAGCGCGTCAACGAAGCAGAAGGCGACGTCGCTTCCTTCAGCGCGATGCTCGAGCAATACACGAAGGCGCCGGAGATCACACGCACCCGCCTCTACCTCGAAACGATGGGGGACGTGATTCCGCAGATGGGCCAAAAGTTCATCATCGACGACTCGTTGCGCCAGCTGCTCCCGATCCTGCCGCTTTCGACGAAACCGGGGGGTACGCCATGAACAATCGCGGTTGCTTTTTTGCGGGAATGGTCGCGCTGGCCGCGCTGGTGTTGTTCCTCCTGTTCGGCGCGTTCTATGTCGTCGATCAGACGGAGCAGGTGATTATTACGCAATTCGGCAAGCCGGTTGGCAATCCTATCACGGAACCCGGGTTACATACGAAGCTGCCATTCGTGCAGGCCGTGAACCGTCTCGACAAACGTTTCCTGGAGTGGGATGGCGCGCCCGTCGCGATCCCAACGCGCGACAAGACTTACATTCATGTCAATACCTTTGCCCGCTGGCGAATCGATCAGCCGACGACCTACTTCGTCAGGCTGCGCGATGAGCGCAGTGCGCAGTCGCGCCTCGAAGACATCCTTGGCAGCGAGACGCGTAACGCAATTGCACGCCATGATCTAATTGAGATTGTCCGGACCGATAAAGCGCGCAAGCCGCTGAAGGACGAGAATCTCAAAGCAGGCCCGGTAGGCCTTGGGGGCATCGGGAGTCTGCCGCCGATTGAGTTTGGCCGCTCGAAAATCGAGGCAGACATCAAAGCGGGCGCGGCGATCAAGCTCGCGGAGTTCGGCATCGAGCTGCTCGATGTGCGGATGAAGCGCGTGAACTACAACCCCGACGTTCTCGATCGGATCTACCAGCGGATGATCAGCGAACGAAACCAAATCGCCCAGCTATTTCGTTCGGAAGGGCAGGGCGAAGCTGCGCGGATCGCCGGCCAGAAGCAGCGCGACCTGAACGAGATTCAATCGACGGCGTATCGACGTGTGCAGGAGATTCGTGGCCAGGCG
The DNA here is from genome assembly GCA_013820755.1 of Chthoniobacterales bacterium. Taxonomy (GTDB): domain Bacteria; phylum Verrucomicrobiota; class Verrucomicrobiia; order Chthoniobacterales; family UBA10450; genus JACCTI01. The sequence goes on along the minus strand of JACDHZ010000005.1, from coordinate 27,417 downwards.
GACGCGAGAGCGACTGAGATCTACGCCCGCGCTTATACGCAAAACCCGCAGGCGGCGGAGTTTTATGCGTTTCTCAAGAGCATGGAAACGTATCGCAAGGCACTCACCAAAGATGCGTCGCTGGTGCTTTCGACTGACAGCGATCTTTTCGGCCTACTGAAGGGAAGCCGCGCAACTTCATCGGGGGCCGCTGCATCTCCCACGCCACGATAGCGTGAAGCGGTTAGGCAGCCACGAGTGTCGTTGGCTGCTGCGGCGTTGGGACGCCGCCGAATTTCGTGTAGAGGAACTTCGTAGCCGGCGAGTTTTCTTTTGCAATACCGAGGGCGCGAGTGAGCCCGGCGTCACGTAGTGACCGTAACGACCGATCCAGCAACTTCGTTCCGAAGCCGCGGTTTCGATATTCCATCAAAATGCACGGGCCGGGCGAAAGGTGATTATCACGAGCGGAGTCGAGTGATAGCACACACGCGCCGATGATCCGAAATCCATGTCGCAAGACGAGCGCAGCTTTCGTGTCAGAGCTCCACGCATCCGAGAGCCAACCGTCAATCGTCTGCATCACTTCATTCATGGTCGGGTTCCAGTCGGGATCGAGCGCGAACGAACTCGTTATCACTCGGCGCAGCTCCTTTTCGTCGTCAGCGGTCGCTGCGGTGATCTCGTAATGTTCCGGAAGCTCACATTCGGACGCAGGGAGCCCCGTCAAATCCCATGTGAACCGAATCCATTTAATCAGCTTCATAGCCGGCGCAGTATCGTTCCTCGCCGGTGCGGAGCAACTTACAGTGAGACTCGCTGCGGCGAAGGGATTACGCTCGGGGCGGCGGAGTTGGTTGCAGCAATCCTCGCGAAGAGGCATGCCGCGTGTAGCGTCGCATCGGCGCTACACCGCGTGCTTTATCTATGCAGCGTCTGACATCCGGTACATGACAACCACTTTGTAGCTGTAGGTCTTTAGCTTCAGCAGCGCGTCATCTCGCGCCGAGAGGAATCTGTCGAGTTCCGGGATTCTCATGATGCGACTGGCGCGACACTGTTTATTCCTCCGACATATCCGGCGGCGGCTCTTTCAGGAACGGACGGAACTTTTTCTTATCGATCGCCTTGTCGTACGCCTCTTCCGGCGAAATGCGGGTATGGCGCAGATGCTCCATGATTGCATCGTCGAGCGGCTGGTTCCCCTTCTTCTTACCAACCTGGATCATCCCAGGGATCTGGTGCGTTTTGCCTTCGCGAACGAGGTTAGCGATGGCCATATCCACCACCAAAACCTCTAACGCGGCGACGCGTCCCGGCGTGTCGATCCGCTTAAAAAGGTTCTGGGCGATCACACCTTTCAGCGACTCGGCAAGCGTGGCGCGTATCTGGTTTTGCTGATCTGTCGGGAAGACGTCGATGATTCGATCTACAGCCTTCGCCGCGCTCGAAGTGTGAAGCGTTCCGAATACAAGGTGGCCGGTTGCCGCAGCGGTCAGGGCAAGCTCGATTGTCTCGAGATCGCGCATTTCTCCCACGAGCAGAATGTCAGGATCTTCGCGGAGCGCGCCACGGAGCGCGGCAGCGAAGGAACGTGTGTGGATGCCCACCTCGCGGTGTTGCACGAGGCAGTTCTGGCTGCGATGCACGAACTCGATGGGATCTTCGACGGTGATAATGTGGTCGTGCCGCTGGAGGTTCGCATAGTCCATCATGGCGGCAAGCGTTGTCGATTTGCCTGAACCGGTTGGGCCTGTAACGAGAATCAGCCCCTTTTTCAGCATTGGAAACTTTCGCAGCACGGGCGGGAGGCCAAGGTCGTCGACGGTGAGCACCTTTGACGGGATCAATCGGAACACAGCCGAGATACCGTATTTTTGTTGGAAGAAGTTTGCCCGGTAACGAGCCACGCCGGGCACTTCGTACCCGAAGTCCGTATCCGAGGTCTCTTCGAATACCTTGATCTTAGCTTCAGGCGCGATTTCGTACACCATCGCCTTAAGATCGTCATTCTGAAGCGCCGGATAATCGACGCGCACGAGCTCGCCGTTGATGCGCAGCATCGGCGGATTGTTGGTCGACAGATGAAGGTCAGAGGCCTTCTGCTCTGACATGAGCTTGAAGAAAGAATCGATGCGAGCCATGCAGGTCGCTCCATTCAGAAGCTAAATCGATGCCACACACAGCGCGGTTCACCTCCGGTACCGCCGCGGAAATCGAAGATTCGCCTAGCCGCGAAGTCGCTCCATTAGCAGCGTTCCGGTCGAATCATGCGATGGAGAACCTACCCGTTGCCGCTTACAACAACGCGGATCGTATCCAGCGGCGTGAACCCAAGAGTACGACTCAACGCACGTCGAGCGTTATAAATGTGTTTCCTTCCTCTGTTTGGTGGCAGTAGCCGGAAGCTCGGCTATTATCAAGCATACGAGGCGATTCCCCTCGCTCCGCCCGCGCATTGACCTTAAATGATCATTGTTAGACCATCACGTCGCCCCGCTGAAGAGCGGCTCTCGGCGTTTTTTCTCCAGAGCTGAACTCCCCGTCGCGACGTGAGGGCACTTCAATTCGCACAGGATCGGCTGGCTGCCGGCGGTTGGCGCTCCTCTCGAAGGCCGTTGTCGTTGACTGTTCTGATGTGGTTCAGCGGGATATGCGCGGTCGGTGCCGTACTCGCGATTGCTGCAGTGGCCGCGGGAATTGAACCGCGAATGGCTGGGGGCATGCAGGTGACGCGCGAACAGTGGTTGGTATTCGCTGCGCCGCTGGTCGGGGCCATTGCCGTATTAACAGGGCTCACGAGTATCGGGTTGCGCTCGCATCGTCCGTGGGCGCGCTGGTGTTTCATGCTGATCTCGCCATTGATTCTCGCGTCGGCGGCGGGATTCACCTCGATCGGCGCTGTTCCATGGTCGCTGGGCAAGGTGGCCGTGATTGTTGCGACAGCTGTCGGTCTGTTCTCGGCGTGGCTGCTTTTTTGGCAGCGCGCAAGTCTCCTTTACTTCTATCGAATCAGGCAAGCTGGCGGCGGCATGTCCTCCCGGCGCTAAAGCTGCCTACAGGTTGCCGCGGGCGTCCTGTTCTTTCTCGAGCGCCTCGAAGAGCGCCTTAAAGTTGCCTTTGCCGAAGCTTTTCGCGCCTTTGCGCTGGATGATCTCGAAGAATAACGTCGGGCGATCTTCCACCGGCTTCGAGAAGATCTGGAGCAGGTAACCTTCGTCGTCGCGATCGATCAGAATGCCGAGGTTCTGAAGCGGCTCGAGGTCTTCATCGATATGGCCGACGCGGTCGAGCACCGTCTCGTAGTAGCTCGGAGGAATCTTCAGGAATTCGACGCCACGGCTTTGCAGATCGGTCACCGTCTGCACGATGTCGTTCGTCGCGAGCGCGCAATGCTGCACGCCTTCGCCGTCATAGAAGTCGAGATACTCCTCGACCTGCGATTTCTTTTTGCCCTCGGCCGGCTCGTTAATGGGAAACTTCACGTAGCCGTTGCCGTTGCTCATCACCTTCGACATGAGCGCGGAGTATTCGGTCGAGATGTCGTTGTCGTCGAAGGTAAGGATGTTCCGGAAGCCCATCACATCCTCGTAGAACTTCACCCAGGGATTCATCTGATTCCAGCCGACGTTGCCGACGCAGTGGTCGACGTAGAGCAATCCGGATTCCGCGGGGTTATAGCTGCTCTCCCACTTGCGGAACCCGGGCATGAACACGCCGTTGTAATTCCGCCGCTCAATGAACAGGTGAACCGTATCGCCGTAGGTGTGGATGCCGCTCATCACCAACTCGCCGTCATCGTCGGTAAGTGTCGTCGGCTGCATGTAGCTTTTGCCGCCGCGTTTAGTTGTTTCTTCCCAGGATTTGGTCGCGTCATCCACTTTCAACGCCAGCATCTTCACGCCGTCCCCATGTTTGTAGATGTGATCCGCGATGGGGTTCTTGGGCCGAAGCGGCGTCGTAAGCATGAACGTCAGTTTGTTCTGCCGGATGACATAACTCGCGCGATCTTTGAGGCCAGTCTCAGGTCCCGCATACGCGAGGCTCTGGAATCCGAACGCAGTTTTGTAGTAATGAGCTGCCTGCTTCGCGTTGCCGACGTAGAACTCGACGTAGTCAGTGCCTTGGAGTGGGAGGAAATCGACTTCCGCCGAGTTCTTGGCCGCGGTTTTCGGGGGAGTGGCGACGAGTGTGTCCATGGCCCGTAATTTAGGACTGCGTGCCGAAATCACAAGTGCACGGCTCCCGCCACAGGCCACAGGTGAACCGCAGCCCTATTGCAAGGCGTAAAGCTCCATTAATCCAACGCCGACGCTGCTACCATTTCCGGAAAGCACCGCCGTATATATTCCCGGCGGGAGCGAAGCCTCAATTGCGGCTTCCTCAGTCCGCGTCGGTGCAATCCCGCTCCGCTGGATTTCCATCTGCTGCGAGGCCTGCTAGCTATCGTTGGATGCAAGGAGTGCACCATTGCTGTCGTGCAGTTGCAGCACCGGATCCGGGAGAGCGTCGCTCACACCTGCTTGCGCGAGCGAAGGCCCGAGGCCCCTCGCGATGATCTTCGCGTGCTGGCTGCCGCCGGCCAGGATGAACCCCGCGATCATCACTGAAGCTCCGGTGCCGACATATCCGCGCGTGCTGATGTTCGCCAATCTCGTCGCTCCGGAATCGAGATCATAGATTCGGCGAGCGCGATGCCCTGCGCACTTCCGGCGCCTTGTACGACTGCTGTGTAAGCGCCGTGCGCGAGATTCGCGAAGATCGCCGCTTCGTGATCGTCAGCAGGCGCCAAACGTGTCTCCTCAATGCCGCCTGCTGCGAATCTTTCCAGTTCTGGTTCGTCGCAACCCAGACGCCTTGTCGATCGTGCAGGTCCACATCGGATCCGGAAGCGCGCCTATTACGCCAGCTTGTCTGAGCGACGGCCCGAGCGCTCTCACCATCAACTGCTTCGGTGCGTCGCCAGCGATGATGAAGCCGAGAATCATGTTGCGGTCGCCAGCCTGCTTCCGCGCGCGAGTGGAAAGATTCAACGCATGCGCGACCAGATGGGGCGCTGAAGGCAAAAACGCTAGCTGAACAGCCGGATTCCACGCAGGGCGTGCGTCTTGATATTGCACGTCGCTCGTTTCCGGCTGCGTATGTGAAGTCCAGAACTCTGCGGGTCCGAAGATTCGACCTGTAATTCGCCGCCTGCGCGGCGGTGATCGGGTCAGCCCAGGAGACTCGAGTGTCCGGAGTGCCATTCCCGTCTGCGTCGTTGAGTGCCCGGCCATACAGATCCGTGCTCGCAAATTCCGAGTAGCGAGTCCGCGGGTCGCGATCCGCGCCTGCGACGCCAGTCTGCTCCCAGGGATCCCAACCGCTGCCGCGGATATGCGGGCCCATCCTGGTTCGAATGAAAATCGTGCTTGGCATCTGGTCGGCCAGGTACCAACCCCACGGGCGACCGAGATAAAGGGAACTCGTCGTCGCAGAGGAACCGTCGCTTGTCGCGGCATTCTGGTCTCGTCCCGGAGAAAGCGTGCAGTCCAGGAACACAAGGCCGTTGGCAGTCATTCGCTTCGTGTTTGCTGCGGTCACATAACCACTGTCGCTCTCGATTGTGCAATGATCGAACACAGCAGTCGCATCGCCGAAGATAAAATCGGTGTCGCCGGTGATGAAGCAGTCCCGGAGGTACACGCGGGACGTGGCATCGACGAGGAGCGTATCCTGATATCCAATGAAGCGAACATTATCGTAGATTGCCTCATCGGCAGACGACCTCGCCGCAAGCCCCTTGCGTCCTATTGTGATCCGGCGTGAGGTTCTCAAGCGTCAGATTGCGCGCCATGAACCCTCTCGCACGCGGCTGAATCTCCGCCACCGCGCCCCAGCTGAATGACCCGTCGAGAGACTCCGGTTCGCAGCGAAATGCGATCGTCGTCTCCTCGGGCGACGCGCCGAGCCGGATCAGGCTGATGGACGGCTTGGGCACAAAGATTCGTTCGTTGTAGCTACCCGGCGGCGATGAAGATGTTTGTCCGCTCGTGTCCAATGCCAGCAGCGGCTGCGTCGATCCCTACCTGCACGGTGTGAAACGCCCCGCTCTGCGACCGATCGGCATTCACGAAGTAATCTGCGGCCAGTGCCCGCGTGACCTCCGCGAGAAGGATCAAGGGAGCAATTGAAATACGCGTCCGCTGCATGGTCACCAAGCGGGTTGTAGCGGAGATCGCGCTCGAACGCGAGATCGCTCATGCACAATGAAACGTCAGCCCATGTAAAACCCGCCGTTTACATTCAGCACGTGGCCCGTGATGTAGCTCGCCATCGGCGATGCGAGAAACAGCGCGGCATTCACAATCTCGTGCGCATCGCCGAGTCGGCCGAGCGGGATTTGTTTCTTGAAGCTCTCCGTCACTTCGTCGGGCATCCCTTTGCTCATGCCCACGTCGATGAATCCCGGCGCGATCGCGTTCACGGTGATCTGCTGCCTCGCCAGTTCGCGCGCGGAGACTTTGGTCAGCGCGATGATCGCCGCTTTGCTGGACGAATAATTCGCCTGGCCAAAGAGGCCCACCTGGCCGCTGACGGACGACAGATTGATCACCCGCCCGCCGCTCCGCAGCACAGTCGCGGCTTTCTGCGTGACGTTGAATGTCCCGGCAAGATTTACGCGCACGACACTCTCAAATTCGTCGAGCGTCATCTTCTTCATCGTCCGGTCGCGGATGATGCCGGAGTTGTTCACCAAAATGTCGAGCCCGCCGTGCATGTCGCCGATCTGCTTCATCATCGCCTCCACCTGCTCCGGCTTCGTGACATCGCACTCGACGATGAGTGGCGCGTTTAGACCCGCGGCGGTCGAGTCGGCGTCGCCTTTATTCTGGCCGTTCGCGTCGGCGATGTAATTGACAACGCACTTCGCGCCGCGCGCGCCAAAAGCCTGGATCATTTCCGCACCGAGACCGCGGGAGCTACCGGTGACGAGTACCACTTTGCCGCTGAAATCTAAGGGATCGGTCATGATAATTAGGAAGAAGACAAGGATGCGAACGGCGCATGATCAACGAGATCGGCAGCCCGATCAAAAGCATATGAATGATAAGTTGCGTCACCACGCCTGAAACGGTTGGCCGAACCGTTGCGGCGGAGAGAGGCAGGACGATTAAATTCATAAAGGCGTGCACGGCAACGCCGTAAGCGAGCCCCCCGACGACTGGGCGTTCCGTCAGAATCCTCAGCTTTCGGCTGGAAACGTAAAAGACCGCCGCCGCTCCCATCGCGATCAGAAAGTGCAAGAGCGCCCCCAGGGCCGCGGTCGCGAACCCGCCGCTGAACGCCTGCGCGCCCACCAGACCACTCGCCACGTATTGCAGGAGCCAAGTTGGCGTGCGCCCTTTCATTCCGGCGAGGACAAAAGCCGACGCGATGTCGAGGCTCCCCGCGATCAATCCCGCGGTCGCCACCGCTACGACAGCGCGATTCCCTGACGGCGTCGTGGTGTGACGAGAGGAGCCCATTCCGCGCTCGATCTAGGGCAGAATGCCGTTGCCGGTCAAACGATTATCGTTAGACTTCGGCCTCCATGGCCTCTCCGATCCGCGTCCTCACCGCAGTGCCGATTTGCGACGGTCACGACAGCGCGATCAACACCATCAACCTCGAGTTTATCCGCCACGGGATCGAGGTCGTTTATCTCGGCTATCACCGTTACGTGCAGGACATGGTGCGGGCCGCGATCCAAGAGGACGTCCGCGCCGTTGGTATCTCGAGTTATAACGGCGGGCACGTTGAATTTTTCGTCGAGGTGGTGAAGCAACTCCGGAAACGGGGCGCGGATGACATCGCGGTCTTCGGCGGCGGTGGGGGAACAATCACGCACGACGATCAGCGCGTGATGCAGAAACGCGGCGTCGATAAGATATTTTTCGCCGGCACGTCGCTTACCGGCATGGTCGATTGGGTTCACCAGCGCTACGGCAAACAACACAAGGCAAGCGGCCGCAACGGCGCGCCGGCCGATATGCAGCTCGCGCGCAAGCTGACGCAGATCGAGGACTCCTACGCCAACGGCAAAGCGCCCCGCAAATCTGCCATGAAGAAGTCCGGGAACACGCGTGTGATCGGCTTCACCGGGCCGGGAGGCGCTGGCAAAACCACGCTGATCGACGAGCTCGTGCTGCGCCTGCTCCATCGCGAGGCGCAGTCGCGGATCGCGATTCTTTCCCACGATCCAAGCGTTGTCGGCGAAGGCGCGCTGCTGGGCGATCGCGCCACCATGATCAACTCGCAGCACGACCGCGTATTCATGCGCAGCATGGCCACGCGCGGGCAGGCCGGCGGCTTGTCCCCTGCGACCGAAGACTGCCTGCTGCTGTTGTCGCAGAGCGGATTCGATTACGTGATCATCGAGACCGTCGGCACCGGCCAGGAAGCGATGCCGTTTCAGACCAAGCTCGTCGACCAGACGGTGCTGGTGATGAACCCGGACTACGGCGCGCGTTTGCAGCTGCAGAAGATCGTGATGCTCGACCTCGCTGACATCGTGGTCGTGAACAAGAGCGACCAGGAACGCGCGAAGACTGCGATGAGTGAGATCGAACGTCGCATCGAGCAGAACGAACGACCTCAAAAGTTGATCTCAACCGTCGCGAAACGGCACCGGGACGTCGGCGTTGATCAATTGTGTGATCTGCTGACACAGCCGAAGCCCGCAGCAGCAGCATCCGCGAAGCGGTAATCACCCTTGTCATGTCGAGCCAAGTCGAGACATCTCTAACTCCTTCCGACTCTCGGCGCGCTCGAAGAGCGGGATGTGAGAGATTCCTCCACTTCGGTCGGAATGACACAAGGGCACGTGTGAGCCTCAAAGGAACAAAGCTATGAGTAAACTAGGACGCGTCGTCGAAGCGGTAGATAAGTACAACAACTTCGTCGAGAACGAGGTAAAGCGCGCGCGCACGGACAAGAAGTTCGGCCAGCAGATGGTCGATCGCTGGAACCAGATCAAGGCGAACATTCCCGTCGGCACTGCGCCGACAGGTCTAAAGCTTCCACGTCTCGCCCTGCCTGAGATCGACGAAGCGGGTGACATCACGCGCTACTTGTTGGCTGACGGTTTACCCGGCGAGTTCCCGTTCCTGAACGGCGCTTATCGCGAGATGTATCTCGAGCCGATGCAGAACCCGACGATCGAGACCGGCACCTACGAGAAGAACGGTCACGGCAAGAAGTCAAAGCTGAACGGCAGCAAAAACGGCGCTTCCAATGGAACTGTAGCGGCAGGCGTGTCGCCTGCTCAGGATAAAGCGGAGCAGCCGACACGGCTGCCTCTACAGCAGGCTGAGGAGCCAACGCGTTTGTTCTCCGGACTCATGCTCGCTGAGGATACGAACGAGCGTTTTCATTTCCTCGGCGCGCACCAGCGTTCGAAGCGCCTCAGCACCGCGTTCGATGGCCCAACGCTCTACGGCATCGACAGCGATGCGGACGGCGTGTTTGGCAAAATCGGCGAAGGCGGCGTAGCCGTCGACACCGTCGAAGACATGATCCGGCTCTACGACGGGTTCGACCTCGGCTCACCGGACTTCTCCGCCTCGATGACGATCAGCGGCCCCGCGCCGATCATCATGGCGATGTATATCGCGGCCGCGAAACGCCGCTTTGGTCCGGACATCGTGCCGAAGCTCCGTGGCACGATTCAAGCGGACATCTTCAAGGAAGTTCAAGCGCAGAACGAAACCATCTTCCCCGTGGAAGCATCGCTCCGCTTCCTGACCGACATGATGGAATACACCACGCGGAACATGCCGCGTTGGTATCCCGTTTCGATCAGCGGCTACCACATCGGCGAAGCCGGCTCAACGCCGGTGCAGCAGGCTGCCTACACGCTATCCAACGGCTTCGCCTATGCAGAGATGATGGCGGCGCGTGGGCTCGAAGTGAACGACTTCGGCCCGCGGCTCTCGTTCTTCCTCGATTGCGGATTGGACGTCGAATACATCGCGCTGACCCGCGTCTCCCGTCGCATCTGGGCGATCGGCATGCGTGACGCGTTTGGCGCCGGCCACAAGGCGCAGATGTTCAAGGTCCACACCCAGACGAGTGGACGCTCGTTAGTCGCTGCCGAGTTCAAAAACAATCTCACGCGTACCGCCGCGGAGCTGATGCTGTCGTACATGAACGGCACCAACTCGTGTCATTCGAACAGCGCCGATGAGCCGTTCACCACACCGAGCGAAGAATGGATCCGGCTCGCCGCGCACGGTCAGGCGATCCTGCTCGACGAATCCGGCATCTTTAAGCACACGATGAACATGCTGAGCGGCTCGCCCGGCATGAAAGCGGTCGAGCGAGCCGTGGAAGCGGCAATCCTCGAAGAGTTCCGCGAGATCGAACGGCTCGGCGGCGTCATGGGAGCGGTCGAGAACCGTTATCAGCGCAGCCAAATCCAGACGGCGGCGCATCGCTACGAGCAGCAGATTTACAGCGGCGTTCGCCCGATCATCGCGCTCAACAAGTACCGCAACGAGAACGAAGACTTGCCGGAGTTTGAGCTCGCGCGCACGCCGCGTTCGAAGCAGCAACTGCAAGTGGATCGTCTGAAGAAGTTCAAAGCAAAGAACGCCAAGAAAGCCGAACCCGCGCTCGAGAAGCTGGCTGCCGTCGTCGAGACGGACGAGAACTGCTTCCCCGCGCTCATGGAAGCGGCGGAAGTCTGCTCGTTAGGCCAGATCGGCGAGACCCTGCAGGAAGTCGTGGGGCGTTTCCGCCCGATGGTTTAGCAGGAATCGTGTAGCCGTCGCAGACCGACTGGAACCGCCCCACTTGTCATGTCGACCGAAGTGGAGACATCTCTTACTCCTGCTTAGCGCCGAGTCCACGGAATCAGTAAGAGATTCCTCGACTTCGCTTGGAATGACAGGAAAGGGGGAACGCTCCGTTAGCTGCCGCGGCCCGTCTCAACACCCGGTTGCTGCTGCGCGTTGCCGCCTGCTGGTCTCATCGGATCGACGTTCGCCTCACGGTGCTCGCGATGTGCGAGCTTGAGCGGCTTGGCTTCCTTGAGCACGTGCCGTGCAATCACGAGGCGCTGCACTTCTGAGGTGCCTTCGCCGATGGTGCAGAGCTTTGCATCGCGCAGATACCGCTCGATCGGGAGATCGCGACTGTAGCCATAGCCTCCGTGGATCTGCATGGAGCGGTCGCAAATCTTCACCGCTGACTCGGAGGCGAACAGCTTCGCCATCGCCGATTCCTTAGTCGTGTTCTCGCCGCGATCCTGCAGATGCGCAGCGTGCAATGTCATCACTTCTGAAGCCTCGAGCTCCATCGCCGAGTCGACGAGCATCCACTGGATCGCCTGGAAGTTGCCGATGGCGTGACCGAACTGCTTCCGCTCGTTCGCGTAGGAATTGGCGCGATCGAAGGCTGCTTCAGCAATGCCTACAGCAAGCGCTGCGATGCTGATGCGGCCGCGATCGAGGACGGTGAGCGCCTGCTCACGGCCACGCCCGCGCTCTCCGAGAATTTCTGCTTTCGAGTTCGTGAAGCGCAGCTCGGACGTCTCGCTCGCGCGCATGCCGTAGGTGTGAATCTTCCGCACGCCCTCGACCTGATCCTTCATCATGATGAAGGCGCTGATCTCATTTTTACCCGTCTCTGTGCGGCCAGTCGTGGCGATCACGACAACCAAATCGGCGACGCGCCCCGTGGTGATGAAATGCTTCATCCCGTTGACGTGCCAGTGGTCGCCGTGCGGCTCCGCCTTTGTTTCGATCCCTCCCGTGTCGCTGCCGGCGTTCGGCTCGGTTAACCCCCACGCACCGATCCATTCACCGCTCGTTAAACGCGGCAGATACGCGCGCTTTTGATCTTCCCTGCCGAACATGTTGATCTGCCCGACGGCGAGTGCGTTATGCGCGGCAATATCCATCGCGAGCGAAGCGTATTGCTTCCCGAGATCCTTTACGGCGAGCGCTGCCGTGACGTAGCTCAATCCGCGGCCGCCGTATTTCCTTGGCGCGACCATGCCCATCAGGCCGATCTTGCCGGCTTTTGTGAAAATCTCGCGGGGCAGTTGTTCGTCATGATCCCATTGGTCGGCGAACGGAGCTACTTCGGTCCGTCCGAACTCCTCAACCTCCTTCAGAAATGTGCGGGATCCTTCGTCGAGAGGATGTTCGAGTGTCATCATAGGTGTGAAGGAGCGTTCGAGTAAAACTACGCGCGGCTGCCCGCGGCAGACGCGAGCGCCAAGGTACGAAGGAGGTTACCGCCTTCAAGCTGGCACGACATTGAATTTGGGAAGCCGTTTTCAATGTGGGAGGGGCCTCGGCGCCCCGATTTCCCGTTATGAGATCGGGCGCTAAGGCCCCCTCCCACATTGAGCCGCTTCACATTCACATTGTGAGGGTTAGTGGCGGCGCATTAGTCTGCACCGCCAGCGGCCGCGGGGCGTTAAGGCCCCTCCCACATTATGGCTTCCTCGCTGACAGAGACAGGAGCAACGGCACGTAGTCGCATCGCGTGGCGGCTTCTGCCGTTCCTGTTCCTCCTCTACGTCGCAAACTATCTGGACCGCACGAACATCGCCTACGCGACGCTCGGGATGAAAGGGGACCTTGGCCTGACTGACTCCGTGTTCGGCACGGCGAGCGGGATTTTCTTCATCGGTTATCTTTTGCTGCAAATTCCCGGCGCACTTCTGGTGGAACGATGGAGCGCCAGGCTGCTGCTCGCGATTACGCTGATAACATGGGGCGTATTAACCGCGCTCACCGGTCTGGTTCGCACTCCGCACGAGCTTTATGGCGCGCGATTTCTGCTTGGTGCAGCGGAAGCAGGATTTTTCCCCGGCGTCATTGTTTATCTCTCTCACTGGTTCGTTCTCCAGGACCGAGCAAAGGCGATGGCGCGATTTATGGCCGCGATCCCGATCGCCTACATCCTAAGCGGACCTCTTGCGGGCGCGATCCTCGGCGTCCACTGGCTCGGCATTCCTGGATGGCGCTGGCTTTTCCTGCTGGAAGGCGCGCCGGCGGTGTTGCTCGGAATCGTGACTCTTTTCGTGCTGCCCGATCGACCCGGTGAAGCGCATTGGCTGCCCGCTGAGGAACGCGCTTGGCTGGCGGCCCGCCTCGCCGGGGAGCGCCGCGCGAAGGCCGACGTAGAGCACATGACGATGTCGCAGGCGCTCCGGCAGCAGCCGGTCGTGCTGCTAGCTGCCGGGTTATTGTTCTGCTACTCCGGTGGCTACGCCTTTTGGTTCTGGATGCCAACCATGCTCCAGCGGCTCACCGGTTGGACGGACGTGCAGCGCATCGGGTGGATAGGATCGATTCCGTTCATCGTAGGCCTGATTGGAATGCTGCTGATCGGCTGGAATTCAGATCGCACCGGCGAACGCCGATGGCATTTCGCCATTCCGCAGTTGACTGCGGCGCTTGCTCTCGGCGCGTGGTTCTTCCTGCCGCAATCGAACGCAGGACTCGTCATCATATTTTCGCTGGTGATTTTCGGCACGAGCGCCTATTTGCCGGCGTTCTGGGCGCTGCCCGATTCATTTCTCACGGCTTCGGCGGCGGCTGCCGTGGTTGGGTTCATCAGCTGCATCGCCAGCGTCGGAGGTTTTTTCGGACCGAAGATAATTGGCACCTTAAGCCAGCGGACCGGCTCGTTTGAGGCCGGATTCGTTTTCATGATCGCGTGCTGGATCATCGCGTCACTCCTCGTGCTGCTATGTCCGCGCGAGCGTGCCGCAGCGTGAGCGCGTGGCGATGAAGATTCACAACGTGGACGTCAAAGGTGTGGGGGTGGATGATCAAACCCGGTGCGCTCATTACTCTGGCGAAACCGATATCATCGCGATCAAGTTCGCCTGCTGCGAGAAGTGGTTCCCGTGTTACGAATGCCACGCCGAGCTCGCCGGACACGTGTCGAGAGTTTGGCCTAACGAGCAGTTCGACACGCCGGCCGTTCTGTGCGGCGCTTGCGGGCATGAACTGACCGTCCGCGAGTATCTCGATTGCAAGTCAACTTGCCCGCGCTGTCGCCAAGGGTTCAATCCCAGATGCGCCAGCCATCGTCATCTCTACTTCGAGACGCCCGTCCCGACGGCTCTTAATGTGGGAGGGGCCTCAGTGCCCCGATCTTCAGGTAAGGCAAACGCGCAAGACATTATAAGCCCACCAATCGGGGCACTAAGGCCCCTCCCACATTTAAGGCAGATCCCACGTCCTTCTGCTCCACATTCCAAGAACCTGCGCTTGCATCGCTGGAGTGATGTATCAGCAACTTTCTTTGTCACGAAGTCGCTGCTGCCGAAGAAGCCTGTGCTCGACGCGGAGGCACGCGCGGTCATTGTCTCTGCCTTCCGTTTCGCCGTGCAATACGAACGCATTCACCTCCGCGCCTTTGTCGTGATGCCGGATCATTGGCATGCGCTCGTCGCTCTGCGCGAGCCGTGGACGCTCCCCAAGTTCATGCACGCCATGATGAGCTTTGTGGGTCAAAAAACTGATCGAGTCCTCAGCACGCATGGCACGGCTTGGCAAGACGGCTACTACGATACGCACCTCAAAACGGCGAGGCAGTTTGAGTACGTTGCTCGCTACATTGAGCAGAATCCCGTGGTGAAAGGATTCGTGGACCTACCGGAGCAGTGGGATGCAAGCAGTGCTGTCTGCAAGGAGGCGGTCACTGATCCCTGGCCGCTGATGTATGACTGAGCGAGCCCAATGTGGGAGGGGCCTTAGTGCCCCGATTTCCCCGCGGCTATCCCCTAAATCGGGGCGCTAAGGCTCCTCCCACATTGCTTAGAGTCACCGCTTCAGCGCGACTTTGAAGGGCACGCCGGTTTTGGCGCGGATGTCCTCTTCGGTCACACCAGGATGCAGTTCGGTCAGCACCAGCCCGTCCCCGTCCTTCACCTCGAAAACGCACAGATCCGTGATGATCAGGTTCACCACGCCGAGTCCGGTGATCGGGAGCGTGCATTGTTTGAGAATCTTCGGGCTGCCGTCCTTCGCCACGTGCTCCATCACCGCCACCACGCGCTTCACGCCGGCGACGAGATCCATCGCGCCGCCGGGTCCTTTCACCATCTTTCCGGGCACCATCCAGTTCGCGATGTCGCCGTTGTCCGCCACCTCGAGCGCGCCGAGGATCGCCAGATCAATGTGCCCGCCGCGGATCATCGCGAACGAATCAGCGCTCGAGAAGTAGGCCGAACCCGGCGTCTCGGTAATCGTCTGTTTGCCGGCGTTGATCAGATCGGGGTCGACCGTGTCTTCAGTGGGAAACGGCCCGATGCCTAGCAAGCCGTTCTCCGACTGCAACGTCACGTTCATGCCTTCGGGAATGAAATTGGCCACGAGCGTCGGAATGCCGATCCCGAGATTGACGTAATAGCCGTCGCGCAACTCCTGCGCGGCACGCTTCGCCATCACCTGACGAATCGGCGACTCCTTCTTCGACGCAGCGGTTCCCTGCACCGTCCGGAACTCAATCCGCTTCTCGTAGCTGGCACCTTGGATGATGCGATCAACGTAGATGCCGGGGGTGTGGATCTGGTCGGGGTCTAGCTCGCCGACCTCGACAAGTTGCTCCACCTCGGCGACGCAGACTTTGCCGATCGTCGCAATCATTGGGTTGAAGTTCCGCGAGGTCTTGCGGTAGATGAGATTTCCGGATTTGTCTCCCTTCCACGCCTTCACGAGCGACACGTCGGCAGTGATCCCCGGCTCCAGCACGTATTCCTTGCCGTCGAACGCCTTCGTCTCCTTGCCCTCGGTCAACTTCGTGCCGAACCCCGTGCGCGTGTAGAACCCCGGAATCCCCGCGCCGCCCGCGCGCAATCGCTCCGCCAGCGTCCCCTGCGGGATGAGCTCCAGCTCGAGCTCGCCCGACAGCACCTGGCGCTCGAATTCCTTGTTCTCGCCCACGTAGGAAGCCATCACCTTCTTCACCTGCCGCGTCGTGAGCAGCACGCCCATGCCGAAGCCATCCACGCCCGCGTTGTTGCCCACGATGGTGAGCCCCTTCACGCCGCTGTCGCGCAACGCGGCGATGAGATTCTCCGGGATGCCGCAAAGCCCGAATCCGCCCGCCGCGATCGTCATGTTGTCGTGGAGGAGGCCGTCAAGGGCAGCGGTGGGATCGGAGTAAACTTTGCTCATGTGAAGGGAAGTTTAACCACGGATTACACGGATGAGCACGGATGAATTCCGGAGCCGCTGTCCTTGAGTGCGGCAACAAGTCTGGGGAGCGCACGCCCTCGCGTGCTGGTTTGTGCGCCCTCGCGCAAACGAACTTTCTCTGCGCTCAATAGTGCCGCGTGCGACCTAACCGCCTCAAGCCCTACCCGTGAATGATAATGCCGTCTCGGTCGAGCTCCACAAACGACGATAAAGCAAACGCCGTCACAATATCGGAAAGCCGTGCACGAAAAATCGCTTCCAGGTCGCGATTGTTGATATTGCCCGTCGAGATCAACAACAGCAGAGCCGGTTTATGCCTGAGCAGGAACGAATCGGTGAAATCCAGATCTTTTGTCACCAGCACGCGTTCTTCGCGCTGGCAGATGTCACAAAGCTCAGCGTCCATGGTGGCTTTCCGTTCGGCAGATCAAGCGTATGAAGTGCATCATGCTCCGCGCTGCCGAGAAACCGCGCGAGCCGCCCCGGCAATTGCGCGTCGACGAGAAACTTCACCGCGTCAGCACAACGCGTTTGGCGTCGCTCAAACGCGCCGCGTAAGCCAACACCGCCAGCAGATCGTCAGGTTCCAAGTCCTCGTAATCAGCAAGAATTTCCTGTTGAGTCATTCCGCTGCTCATCAACTCGAGCAGCATCGGCATGGATAACGCAGACCGCGGATACACGGCTTCCCGTGACACACCGCGGCGTCAATCGTCACCCGCTTCAGCAGTTCCTCGATCGGCATACGATTGCGAGAATAATCTACGGGTCAGACGCTGGCTATTCTATTCCCGCTGCAGAACGGTGAGCCCCTTCACGCCGCTGTCGCGCAACGCGGCGAGGAGATTCTCCGGGATGCCGCAGAGCCCGAACCCGGCCGCCACGATCGTCATGTTGTCGTGGAGCAGGCTATCGAGGGCGGCGGTGGGATCGGAGTAAACTTTGGTCATGTGGGCCGAAATCTAATCACGCTTCGGGTGGTTGGACACGGAGGAATTCCGCAGCTGTCGGCCATCGGGAACAATTCAACACGTCTCGCGCGTGTAGAAGACCATTTGCCGACCGCACGTAATGCCGCGTACCAGGATACGAATGCACCCTTCTGACTGGCGCGTTGACCGTAGCCGAGCCGCAGGCCGGTAGTCGCTGTAATCGCACCTGTCGGTGACGATTACCGCCGGCGCGCGACTGGCTCGGTGTTGCCTCAACGAGCAAGGCACGGGCAAGACGGATCAGATTCCGCATGTGAGGCTGAAATACGCTCAATGAAGCTGTCGTGAATCAGCGGGTGCCTCGTATTGAGCGTCTTCATCGGAACAGGCCGACCCCGAAACCGCGGCTGGCCGAAGAACTCTCGTGACCTCACCGCGCCACAGAGCATTCCCGACCCGCATCTGGTTATCGCGAACAGAAAGGGAAGGTTACGCCATAATTTACATAAGATAACATGTATTAACTTATGCATGCTAAGGATGGAATTTGCCGAGAAAATGTAATAACACGTAAACTGTTCGACGTTGGTTCTTAGCGTTAAACTGAAAATTGGCTCGGTGTTGGCCCAACGAGGAAGGCACGGGCAAGACGGATCAGATTCCGGATGTGAGGCTGAAATGCGCTCAATGAAGCTGTCGGGAATCAGCGCGTGCCTCGTATTGAGCATATTCATCGGAAGAGCTGACCCGAAACCGCGGCTGGCCGAAGAACTCTCGTGACCTCACCGCGCCACAGGGCATTCCAACCCGCGTCTGGTCACCCGTAGCTCAGCGCGGAGAATTTCTTCTAAGTCAGCCAAGATATTGCTTGCTGTAACGCTTATTAACCGCCACCGACCGTCATCCGCCTGGCACACGATAGAAACGCATCGCCAGCGACGAACCACCACAGAAGTAATTACAAAAAAGTGGTTGAAACGAGTGATGCAGCTGGGCACACTGTGGCTGTAAAAGAGTCGGGGCCGGGAAAACAGTTATTCCCGACCCCGGCCAGAAAGAGGAGAGCGTCTAGCGCTAACCCCCGTAGAACAGGGAAATGTTACGTTCGGCGCACTCGGTTCACAACCAAAACCTAGTGATCACAAAACTGAGCGATCACTCGCAGGACAAATAGAATGAAGAAAAACAGCAGTGAACGTAACGGCAACGGCGGTGCCGCATCCGCCACTAAGGAAGATCATCGCGGCCGCGTGAAAAGCGACTTCCCAAAGCATACGTTGGAAGACGCACTCCGAGTCGCGAAGGCGCTGTCCGACAAGAATGGTGGTCAACCGCTGCCACCAACCGAAACCGCGATCGCTATAGGCCTGAGCCCTGGCAGCTCCGACTTTCGCACGCTGTTGTCGGCTTCGATCAAGTACAGCCTCACGTCGGGAAGCTTCAATTCCGAAAAGGTTACCCTAGAAGAGGGTGGGCGAAACATCGTTGAACCGCGTACTCCGGACGACGAACGGAAGGCGCTCGTCCAGGCAGCGTTGTCGCCCCCGACGTTTCGAGCTGTCTATGAATACTTCCGCGGGAAGAAGCTCCCAGAGGACATATTCCTCCAGAACACACTAGTGAGAGAATTCAGCGTTCCTCGTGAACACGCTGAGAAGTGCGCAGCAGTGTTCACGAAGAATATGGAGCGTGTGGGTTTGATCCGAAATGCGAGCACTGGGAAATGGCTCAGCACGAGCGCAGATGACCTCGCGACATCACCCGGCGTTGAACATTCGATGGTTCCTCCCGTCGCTTCCGCCGACGGCGCAGCAGATGACATCCGCGAGCCGCAAGCTGTCGAACCACCGAGCGCTGCCACCCGCCCGGTTGCACAGCAGGGGCCTGACCCGCGGTTGAATCGAGTGTTCGTGACTCACGGTAAGAACACAGCGTTCATCACTCCGATCAAGGATCTGTTGAACTTCGGACAACTGATCCCTGTCGTATCGGTAGAGCGCGAGTCTGTTGCCCAGCCTGTTCCCGACAAAGTGATGAATGATATGCGGACGTGTGGCGCCGCCATCATCCACATCGAGGACGAGATGAAACTTGTCGATGCTGCCGCGAAGGAGCACATAGTCTTGAACTCCAACGTCCTCATCGAGATCGGTGCAGCGATGGCGTTGTACGGCAGGCGCATCATATTCCTCGTGAAAGACGGCGTGCAGCTACCGAGCAACTTGCAGGGGCTGTACGAAGCGCGTTACTCGGGCGACAAACTCGACGGGGACGTCACAATCCGGCTGTTGAAGGCGATCAACGAAATGAAAACACACCAGCTCCCGAATCCGCTTGGAGGGGGCAGCTAGCGGAATTACGTGGCTCAGCGCGAAATCATCGCGCGTTGCGCAGCGTCGCCTTGTCGGCAATGCCGCGTCAGCTGCCGTTCAATGACTGCCCCCGCATCGTGTTAGCGTGTACGCGCAGGGCAGTTCGCCCCGTGCGGCAGTTTGGCTGAGCGACAACTCACAGAGATGCGCAATCGAGTCGAAGGTCGGCTCCTCGCCGGCCAGCTTCTGCGCCGCGGCACGAAAGAGAGTGAGGCTCGAGACGAGCTTGAGGGCGTCGATGTGGCTGCCCATCAGGTCTTCGAGCGCGATGCCGCGGGCGAGCTGGTTGCTGACGGCGGCGGTGATTTCTTCGTAGCGGGCGCGGAGGAGCGGGTCGCGCAGGTAATCGCACGCTTCCGCAAGATCGCGGATGGCGTACTTCTCGGCCATCGCGGAGCGCCCGAGGCCGGAGAGCTGCGGGAAGATATACCACATCCAATGGCTCGTTTTGCGCCCGCGGCGAATCTCCGCGAGCGCGGTGTCGTAGCCCGCCGAGCGGCTGGCCTGGGCTTCATGGAAGTGCTCGAGAGACATGGGAGGAATGCGGATTGCGGAATATTCCGCAGCGTTGCCGAGAAGCACCGCAATTTACGCGCGGGACGTCTCGAGCCAGTTGATCTTGATGTCTCGCTCGACCGCGCTGAATTCTTTGTCGCCGGTCACCAGTTCTGCCTTCCGGAGTTTCGCAAGAGCGGCGGCGAAACAATCCGCATACGACAGCTTTTTCGTGGCTTTGAAGACGGCAGCCTGACGAACAAAATCAAGATTCGATGACTCGATCGGCACCAGCGTGATCGGCATCTGAGCGATGTCTGCGGCGATCGCCTTCGCGCTCGCGTCGCCTCCGCGACGAAGCGCGGTGTAGTAGATTTCGCCCCAGTTGACGACGGTCATGAGGAGGTCGTGACGACCCGCAGTGGCCGCGTGCAATAGCTTCTCGACCGCGTCTGCAGCGGGTTCTTCATTGAACAGCGCCATCAGTGCCCAACTGTCGATGACTTTGGTAGCCATCAGCGGTCGCTCTCGCGGTCTTCTTTCCGCGAGGCCGCCAGCACCTTCATCAGGTCGAGGTGCTTGTACTTGCCTCGCAGGCTACGGATGTGTTTCGCCGTGATCGGCTTGAGCAAAATGCCGTCTGCCGTGGTTTGCACGATTGCGCGGGTCCCATTCTCGATTTCGAACTCCCGCCGAATCGCTCGGGGAATTACGACCTGGCCTTTGACGGTGAAAGATACGGTGGCGGTTTGGTTGGCCGACATGAACGTAGTAAGACAGAATCTGAATGTAAGTCAACCATCAAACGGTAAGTTCGGCTTGGATGTGCCGGGAGGAGAGATTAGGTCCATAGATTACCGCAGCCATTTCCCAGATTGGGAAAGAGCAACAATCTGTGTGAATCTGCGAGATCTGTGGATGTACCACCGGGGCTTTCAATTGGTCCTGAGTTGCGATGCCTTTGGTATTTTCGGAGCCGGAGTGTTGCAAGACGATCGTTCAAGTTCGCGATGGCGGGACGCCATCGGCAGCACGCGAGACGCGCGCGCTACCCTTGCCCCTCATCGATTCCTCGGCACTTTGCAGGCTCAAATTATGACGACCACACTCGCGCACCAACTCGCTGCTTTCGCCTGCTCGCTCCGCTACGAAGATCTCTCGCAAAACGTGGTCCACGAGGTGAAACGGCGCTTGATCGACTCGCTCGGCTGCGCGCTCGGGGCGTGGAATGAGGAACCGTGCACGATCGCCCGCGGACTGGCGACGGAGTTCTCGGCCAAGAAGGGCGCGACGGTGATCGGCACGACGCACAAGGCGCCGCCGGATTGGGCGGCGTTCGCGAACGGCTGTTGCATTCGTTACTTCGACTACAACGACACTTATCTCTCGAAGGAGCCCGCGCATCCGAGCGATAACTTCTCGGCGGTGCTCGCGATCGGCGAAGCCGTAGGTGCTTCGGGCAAAGAGATCATCACCGCGGTGGCGATCGCGTACGAAGTGCAGTGCCGCTTTTGCGATCAGGCCAGCATCCGCGCACGCGGCTGGGATCACGTGACGTACGGCGCGTTTTCAACCGCACTGGCCTGCGCGTATCTGATGAAACTGGACCTGGAGCAGACGCGTCACGCGGTGAACATCGCGGGTGTGAATTGCGGTGCGTTTCGGCAGGCGCGGGTAGGGGAGCTGTCGCATTGGAAGGGCGTGGCGTTTGCGAATGCGGCGAGACACGGCGTGTTTGCATCGATGCTCGCGGCTCGCGGGATGACGGGCCCGGCGCCAATTTTCGAAGGGCAGATGGGATTCGAGAAGGAGATCGGCGTGTCGATGGGCGACGTTGGCAGTCTGTTCACGAAGACGGCTGAAGCGATGCCCGGAGAGGGCCCGGCGTCAATGATTCTAAAAACGAGCATTAAGTTCTGGCCGGCGGAATATCATAGCCAGAGCGCGATTGAAGCGGCGCTGCATTTACGCAACCAGATCCAGGACTTATCGCAGGTGAAAACGATGGTGATCGAAAGCCATGACGCGTCAGTCGACATCATCGGGAGCGAGCCGGAGAAGTGGCACCCGCAGAGCCGCGAGACGGCGGATCACAGCCTGCCTTACATCACGGCGGTGGCGTTGATCGATGGCGAGGTGACGGACAAGCAGTTCGCGCCGGAGCGTTTCACGGAAAGCGGCATCATCGAGTTCCTCCAAGGCGTGAAGGTCGAACGGAACGATGAGCTCAGCGCGATGTATGCGGAAGCGGTTGCGAACATTGTGCACGTGAAGCTGGCGGATGGACGCACCCTAACAAAGCGCGTCGATTATCCGCTCGGCAACGCGAAGAACCGGCTGAAGGACTCGGAGTTGGAAGGGAAGTTCTTCGAGCTCGCGGCGCCGAAGATCACGAAGGACGGCGCGGACAAAGTGGTGGAGCAATGCTGGCAGCTCGATCAGGCGAGCGATGTGTCGAAGCTGAATGGATCGCTGGAGATTAAAGAGAAATGAGAGACGATGGCCGATCCGGACGGAAGACAGGCCTCTTGCCTGTCCCGGCCTGCAGGCTTCTAGCCTGCAGGTTGCGGAGCCGACAGGCTGGAAGCCCGGCCGAGTCAGGCTCGAAGCCTGACTTCCGATGCGTGCGATGACGACTGCTGGCAATCTGCGCAAGCTAATCGGCGATGGCTGCGTCGCGATGCCCGGCGTTTTCAATGCCGCGACGGCGCGGATGGTGGCGCGCGCGGGGTTTGATGCGGTTTACATCAGCGGGGCGGGCTTGTGCAACGCGACGGCTGGCGTGCCGGATGTCGGATTGCTCACGCTCACAGAGGTGACGCTGCTGGCCGGATACATTGCGCGCGCCGTGAAGATTCCCTGCATCGTCGACGCGGATACCGGCTTCGGCGGAGCTGACAACGCAGCGCGCACGGTGCGCGAACTCGAAGCCGCTGGCCTCGCTGGTTGTCACATCGAGGATCAGGAATTTCCTAAGCGTTGCGGCCATCTCGCAGGCAAGTCGTTAATCGAAACCGAAGAGATGAACGAGAAGATCGCCGCCGCCGCTGGTGCGCGACGCGACAAGGATTTTCTCCTCATCGCGCGAACCGATGCGCGCGCGGTCGAGAGCTTCAACAAAGCCGTCGAGCGCGCGAAGAGCTACCTTGCGGCCGGCGCCGACGCGATCTTTCCGGAGGCGCTGCAAGGGCGCGAAGAGTTTCGCGATTTCGCCAAAGCCTTGGACGCTCCGTTGCTCGCGAATATGACGGAGTTCGGCAAGAGCCCGCTCTTGAGCCGCGACGAACTGGCCGAGCTTGGCTACCGCATGGTCATCTACCCGCAGACGGCGTTCCGCGTCTCGATGTTTGCGACCGGGCAGATGCTGCGCGATTTAAAAAGCGGCGGCACGCAGGAGAGCTGGCTCGACCGCATGCAGACGCGCAAAGAGCTCTATGAGCTGCTGGATTACGACCCGACCAAGTAGAAGAACAACCTTATGAGCACTGAAACGAAACCAGCTTACAGCCCAGGACTCGCCGGCGTGGTGGCGGGCGAAACGTCGATCTGCTGGGTCGACCCGAACGCGGGGTTGATGTATCGCGGCTACGACATCCACAAGGTCGCAGAGCAAGCGAACTTTGAGGAGGTCGCGTATCTGCTGCTCAAAGGCGAGCTGCCGAACGCGCAGCAGCTGATGGATTTCGGCCGCGAGATCGCGGCGAACCGCGAGTTGCCCGAGCCGGTGCTCGACATGCTGCGGCTCCTGCCGAAGAGGATGCATCCGATGGATGTGCTGCGCACCGGCGTCTCGATGCTCGCCGCATTCGATCCGGATCTGAATGACCACTCGCACGACGCAAACGTGCGTAAGGCGGTCCGCCTGGTCGCGCGCGTCTCAACGTTGGTCACCGACGCCTGGCGCATCTCGCAGGGCAAAGATCCCATCGCCGACAACAACAACCTGACCCACGCGGGGAACTTCCTTTACAAGCTCACCGGCAAGGATCCCGAGACATGGCAGGTGCGCATGCTCGACACGATTTTTATCCTCTACGCAGATCACGAGTTCAACGCCTCGACGTTCGCTGCCCGCGTCACTGCTTCGACGCTCGCGGACATGTACGCTGCGTGCACGTCCGCGTGCGGCACGCTCAAAGGCCCTCTACACGGCGGTGCGAACGAGGAATCGATCTACATGCTGAATGAGATCGGGACGCCGGATCGCGCGGAGGCCTGGATGATGGACGCGCTCGCGAAGAAGAAAAAGATCATGGGATTCGGTCATCGCGTCTACAAGAAGGGCGACTCGCGCGTGCCGATCATGCGCGAGATCGCGCGCGATTACGGGCAACGCATCGGCAAGCCGGAGTGGGTGCCGATTTGTGAGACGCTCGAGAAGACGATGGAACGCGAGAAAGGTCTCTGCGCGAACGTAGATCTCTACGCCGCGCCGGTGTTCACGATGTTCGGATTCCCCTCGGAGCTGAACACTCCAATCTTTGCGGTCTCGCGCGTCTCCGGTTGGTGCGCGCACGTAATCGAGCAGCACGACAACAACCGGCTGATCCGCCCGCGTTCGCTTTACGTTGGACCCGCTGAACGTCCGTATCCAGACACTTCATCCAACGGCAGCAACTAGCCGGCGATGTCCGACGAGACGCAGTCGCTTCAGGAGAAGTACGCGCCAAACAACGCGTGCTTCGGCTGCGGCCCCGCGAATCCCGATGGCGTGCACGTGCGCAGCTTTGCGCGTGGCGACGAAGTCGTAGCCGAGTGGACACCGCAGCCGAAGTATGAAGCCTTCCCCGGCGTGCTGAACGGCGGGATTATCGGCACGCTGCTCGATTGCCACTGCAATTGGACGGCTGCCTACCACCTGATGCAGAAGGCGAGGGCAGATAGCCCGCCGTGCACTGTGACCGCTGACTACACCATCAAGCTGCTCCGGCCGACGCCAACCAATGGATCTGTTTCGCTCTCCGCGCGCGTCGTCGAATCATCAGGCGATCGCGCCACGATCGAAGGAACGTTGTTCAGCTCGACAGGGAAAGCATGCGCGATGTGCCGCGGAACATTCGTCGCGGTACGGGAAGGGCATCCAGCCTTTCACCGCTGGTAGCGCTCGGGTCGCGTTTAGCTACCGCGCCGTTGAAGTTCACGCTATTCCGGCGAAGCATTGGCGGTGCAGAATGCCACCAGCCGCGAGCTTCTCGCGCGCGTCACCGACGCAGCTCCGATTGCCGCCAGCTTGCGCACGATCGATTCGGGCGAGCGGCCGGTCGCGTTCTCGCATGTGACGGAAGCTGCGCAGCCGTTTCTGGCGGCGGCGATCGCAAGCCACATCGCGCGGACTTTCTGGATCGTTTGTCCAACGGTGCGAGCTCAGGAGCTGTTGTTCGAAAGCCTCTTGAACTGGGTGCCTCAAGCGCTGTTCCTGCCCGAGGCAGAGTTCGCCGCGGTAGAAAACATTCTGCCCGATCCTGAGATCGCGGCGGAGCGGCTCGCGCTGCTGAGCCGAGTCAGCCGCGAAGCGGGTCCGCACCTCGTTGTGACGACAAAAGCCGCGCTGGAGCAACCGGCGCCGAACCTCGCAGCGCTGAAGTCGGCAACGTTGCGCCTGAGACAGCGAAGCCGCCAGCCGATGCAGCAGTTGCTCGAGTTGTTTGGCGAAGCGGGTTACGACCGCGTCCCACAGGTCACGACACGGGGCCAGTTTGCCGTCCGCGGCGGAATTCTCGATGTCTATTCATGGCAGGCGCAGCTGCCTGTTCGCGCAGAATTTTTCGGTGACGAGGTGGATTCATTGCGCGAGTTCGATCTCGATACGCAGACTTCGGTGCGGAACGTTCCGGCGGTCGATTTGCTGCTGGGTGCAGCTGATGAGCGAGGGGCGTACGTCCGTGACTACATCGGCAAAGCGCATTTGCGCATCGACGTCGAGCCCGAGGAGCATGCCCCTGCGCACGTTACGATCAGCGATGGGTGGATCGGAGCGGAAGGCGCGGAAGATTTCGCGGGCGCGTTTCATGACGCGGACGTGGGTGAATTTGCTGCCGGCGATTTCCTCCTGGCGGAAGCGAAACGGACACAGTTCGCCGCGCGGCTGCAGGTTTGGAAACGCGAGGGAAATCTCGTCGTCATTTACTTCCAGACAGAGGGTGAGATCGAGCGCTTCCGCGAGATCATGGCGGCGGCCGATGGCAGCCTCGATGGTGTTGAACTTGCGGAAGGTACGCTCGCGAGGGGTTTTTCGTTTCCAGCGGGGAGTACCGTCGTCCTATCGGCGGCGGAATTGTTCGGACGCTATCCCACCCATGGGCGCCGCCGGCTTCAGCGCGCCGAGAAATTGGGCGTTCATCGAACGCAAATAGACTTCAGCGAGTTGAACGAGGGCGATCTCGTCGTCCATCTCGAGCACGGCGTCGGACGGTTTCTTCAGCTGATGAAAGTCCCTGCGGCACGCGGTGGTATGCAGGAGGTGCTCGCGCTCGAGTTTGCGGACGAAGCGAAGCTCTATGTGCCGCTCGAGCAGGCTTATCTTGTGTCGCGTTACGTGGGCGTCGGCAAAAAATCGCCACCGCTCAGCTCGTTAGCCGACGCGAAGTGGGCGCGCGCAAAGAAGAACGCCGCTGCATCGATCTTTGATTACGCGGGGAAAATGCTCGCCGTTCAAGCGGAGCGGGAGACGCAGCTTGGGCACCCGTTCGGGCCAGACACGAAATGGCAGAGCGAGTTCGAGCATTCGTTTCCGTATCGCGAGACGCCGGATCAGCTGAAGGCGATCGATGCAACCAAACACGACATGGAGCAGCCGCGGTCGATGGACCGGTTGATATGCGGCGATGTCGGTTTTGGGAAAACGGAAGTGGCGATCCGAGCCGCATTCAAAGCTGTGATGGAAGGCAAGCAGGTCGCGGTGCTCACACCGACGACTGTGCTGGCGCAGCAACATTTCGAGACGTTCCGCCAGCGGATGCTCGATTACCCGGTGCGCACCGAAATGCTGAGCCGCTTCCGTTCCCACGCCGAGCAACGCAAGGTGCTGCAGCTCCTCCGCGACGGTGGAATTGACATCGTGGTCGGCACGCACCGAATAATTTCCGGTGACGTGGTCTTCAAGGATCTTGGTCTGGTCGTGATCGATGAAGAGCAACGCTTTGGCGTGCTGCATAAGGAAAAGTTCAAAGAATTGTTCAAGCTCGTGGATGTGCTCACGCTCTCCGCTACGCCGATTCCGCGGACGCTGTATCTCTCGCTAATCGGCGTGAAAGACATGTCTACGATCGAGACGCCGCCCTTGAACCGCCTGCCGGTCGAAACATTCGTCTGCGGCTACGATGAGCGGATCATTCGTGACGCGATCAACCGCGAACTGGAGCGCCAAGGGCAGGTGTATTTCCTCCACAATCGCGTGCATTCGATCGAAAAGGTGCGCACCCGGATTGCTGAGCTTTGCCCGCAGGCGCGAAT
>JACDHZ010000218.1 GCA_013820755.1 Chthoniobacterales bacterium | reverse complement strand
GAGATGCGCCACGCCTAACGACCTGCCGATTTCGCGCAGCTTTCCGGCGGTGGCCGCGCCGCGATAGCTCATTACAGAACCGCGCGCGATGACTTTCAGATCTTTGATCTTCGCCAGGCCGGTGATCACATCGTCGTGGATGCCGTCAGCCAGAAAGGCGTTGGCGGGTTCGGCGCTCAGATTCTCGAAAGGCAGAACCGCGATGCTCTTCCCGCTTGGAGGCGGCGCGCCAGCGCGATCGGCCGGTCCACCGCGCCAGCCGTAGAAGAGCGCCATTGCGATGAGCAGCGCTGCGGCGGCGAGACCGAGCCAGCGCGCACGATACGGCGCACGATCGAGTCCTGCGTTTGCCGCGCGCAGATCGGCAAGCATCTCTTCAGCCGTTGCGTAACGCTCAGCGGGATCTTTTCGCAAAGATCTCTCCACCACCTTTTGCAGCGCCAGCGGTACACGCTGATCCAGCGGTTCCGGGTGGTTCAGTAATATGGCGGCCATCACGTCGCTTGGGGTTTTGCCATCGAACGGCGCGCGTCCCGCGAGCATCTCGTAGAGTACGGCGCCGAGGCTCCAGAGATCGCTGCGCACATCCACTGTTTCGCCCCTGGCTTGTTCAGGCGACATGTAGCGTGTCGTGCCGATGACTAAGCTATGCTGCGTCATTGGCTCTACGCCCGTCGAAAGCTCCGGTTGCATAAGCTTTGCGATCCCAAAATCCAGCACCTTCACGTAGCCGTCGGGTCGCAGCATGATGTTCTCCGGTTTGATGTCGCGGTGCACGATGCCGACGCGGTGGGCGATGCAAAGCGCACTTGCGACCTGAATCGTGATATCCAGCGCCTCGTCAGGCGGGATCGCACCTTTCGCCATCCGTTCACGCAGAGTGGTCCCTTCAATGAATTCCGTGGCGATGAAGTGAGTGGAATCGATCTCGCCGATCTCGTGAATGGTCACGATATTGGGATGGTTCAAAGCCGAAGCCGTCCGTGCTTCGCGCTGCAAGCCTTGCAGCTGTTCGTCGTTCGCGACCAGCAGGCGCGGCAGCAGCTTGAGCGCAACCTTGCGCTCGAGCCGTTCGTCGTAGGCGAGATAAACGATGCCCATGCCGCCGGCGCCGAGAACGGCGTCTATGCGATAGGAGCCAAGCCGTTCGCCAATGAGCGCGTCGGGGTCATCGACCAGCAGATCAGGCGCCACTTCAAAGGCGGGCGTTTGGATGAAGTCACCTGCCTCGTCGTGGTACTTGAGCAGCAATTCGACGCCGCGACGCAAAGCGAGATCGCCATTGCAGCCCTGCGCGAGGAAGGCCGCTCGTCGGTTCAGCGGTTGTTCAACGGCAGCGTTGAAGATATCGCTGCAGGTCTTCCAGCGGTCAGATTGCATTCATGTCCTCTCCACTCAGCGCGGCGAGGAGCCACGCGCGCGCCGCAGTCCAGTCGCGCATCACCGTGTTGACGTGGATTTTCAGGACATCAGCAATCTCTTCCGTCGTCAAGCCTCCGAAATAGCGCATCTCCACGACCTGGGCTTTCCGCTGATCAAATACCGCAAGCTTTTCCAGCGCTTCATCGAGCGCGAGGAGCTCGTCCGCGCGGGTCTCCGTCACGGCCGCGCATTCATCGAGCGATATCCTGATTGCGCCACCGCCTCGTTTGGCCGCATTCCGTTGCCGCGCATGATCGACCATGATGCGGCGCATGAGCTGCGCGGCGACGGCAAAGAAATGTGCGCGGTTCTGCCATTGCGGATGGGTTTTATCCGCAAGCTGGAGGTAAGCGTCGTCCAGCAGCGCGGTCGCTTGTAGCGTATGGCCGGGTCGTTCCCGGCTCATGTAGTGCCGTGCCAGGCGTTGGAGCTCTGGTTGCACAAGCGGGATCAGCTTTTCGAGAGCGCTCGCGTCTCCGCTCCGCCAATCGCTGAGGAGCTGCGTCACTTGTTGTTGCTGTGCTGATGCGGGCGTCGTCATCTACCAACCCCTCATCAAAGACCTATCGGTCGGTCCGGCGTTAGGCCAGCTATTTCGCTCCGTCGTGTCGCCCATCGCCGTCGAAAATTTTTTGAGCGGCGTGGTGGGTTCGGCAGCGGGATTTCCGCTTTAGAAGGTGGCCAGGCTAACAGCTCGGCACAGGAAGAAGAAACCCTCAACTAGAAAGATAGATATATGAACAAATCCACCTTCAATCCGTTTAGGCGCCGTGAGCAGTCGGTATCGCTCGGCGCTATTCAGAACATTACCCGCGGCGTCAAAACCCGGCGTTTGGCGGCGCTGGCGGCTTTGGCGACAATCCTTGCAAGCTCCGCCACAGTGGCGTTCGCGACGCCGCCAGTCGGAATCGTAAGCGCAACGGTTTTCGCCACAGCAAGCTTTACGGATCTCACGAACGTGAGATTCGGAATCAAGGATGGAGTCGACTGCGGGCGCGAGATCGTTTACGCACGCAATGCACAGGACACGGTGATGCAGCAAATCATCATTGCACCCGGCGGAAACTCTGGCTGGCACCTCCATCCGGGACCAGTGGTGGTGCTGGTAAAGGCGGGTCAGTTGTCCTACTTCAGTGGAGACGATCCGACCTGCACGGCACGCATCTACCCGGCTGGCCAAGCGTTTGTCGAAGGTGGTCGAGGTCACGTGGCCTTTGCCCGTAATGACGGAAACACAAACCTTGAGCTATGGGTGACTTACTTCGACGTGCCTCCCGGCGGTCTCTTCCGGATTGATGCTCCCGCTCCGGGAAATTGCAGTTTTTAGTGGCACAGCTTCGGTGTGAATCAGGTATCTGTGTCGGCGGCTTCATCATCCATGGAGCCGCCGATGCGACCGTCTCCACCCTTAGACGGCAAATCCCGAGTTCAACCCGAACAATTCCGCCTCGTGATGCATTACTTCCTGCGCAACAATGATCCGATGGCGGCGCGACAGCTCATTTTCATCGGAGAGCAGAACAACGTGCGCACGCAGCTCAAGGCGGGCGAGCAGACCATTACCAGCAACGCGCGAGGCCGCGGCTAGAGATCGCCAAGCAATAGCATCTCTATGGACTCCTCGCGAAAGAACTGCTGGCTGTTGCAGCGCGCGCTGTCTCAGCGCATTGGCCGGTCTGCTCTCTACGGCTGCTGCGCCGTTGAGGACAGTAGACATACACAGGTCGAGCCGGAACTTATTTCTGGCACATCTGCTAGTAGACCGTTTTCGGCTCCGGACCCGCAATGATCTTCTGGAACCTTGGGTTGCTGCGGAGCGGGTCCCAAACCCACTGCCACTTCAGATCGGTAAGCGTCATGTTGTAAACGGCGCCGCGCTGCACACTGACGGGCACCGTGAGCAGATGCTCGATCAGGTCCATTGCTTGTTCCGATTCGCCCGTCTGCGCATAGACCAGCGCCAGGCCGGCAGCGAGGTCTCTCTTCTCTATCGTATCCGGCGAACTGGGGTGCATTTCTAACGAGCGTTGAGCCGCCCCGATTGCCTCCTCCTTCAAGCCGAGGAAGGCGTAAATCAGCGCGAGATCCATGTATGCATTCGCCTGGCCGAAGAGGTCGTTTTGTTGCGATGCTTGTGACACAATTGTTTCAATCGCGTTCCGTGCGGCGTTGAGCACGCGTGCCCTTTCGGCCGCGTCACTGCCGCGCGCGACCGTCACCAGTGCTTCGTGGAATGATTTCGCATGAGATGGCAAGCCCGGAAGAATGACTTCCTCGAGACCTTTCTCCGAGACCTGCGCCAGGAAGCCTGCGGCGGCATCATAGTCGCGCTCAAACATCGCGGTCTCATACCGCGCCGCGTTCAGCCATTCGGGATTGGGCGAGGCGCGTTCAGCGTCCGCGATCGGTCTTTTCAGTGCCTCGATGTCGCCGGTGAGCCGGAACTCATCACACGCCCGGCTCCACTGACGCTGGAGAGGATCATCGCTTCGGGCCACTACGCCGTATTGATCGAGGTTGCGCATCGCTTCTGGCCAGTCGCGCACCCATCGGTTCGTCAGCGTGAGGAACAACAGAACGCGGGCGCTCCGCGGATCGAGTGCCTCTGCCCGGCGAAGAGCAGCGAGGCGCTCCCGGTATTTGTTCTTCCGCTTGTAGATGAACGCCTCAGTCAGCGGCACCTCGGCCGAATTTGGGGATAGCTCCGCCGCGCGGGCGAGTTCTTCGAGCGCACGGTCGTCGTCATTGTCCAGCCAGAGGTAAACATAAGTCATCGCGAGCCGTGCCTCGCCGAGATTGGGCCGCAGACGCAGTGCCTCCGCCGCCTGGATGCGAGCTGCCGCTTTCAAATCGGGCCGGTCTAGCGAGAGCGAACCCGTGCTGGCGGAGATGGCAAAGCGTGCCCGAGCGAGAGCGAAATTCGGATCGAGCGCGATTGCATGCTGGTACAGCTCGAGCGCGGCTTCCCAC
>JACDHZ010000217.1 GCA_013820755.1 Chthoniobacterales bacterium | reverse complement strand
GGGCTTGCTGTAGTTCCAATAATCGACCTTTAGATTGCGCTTCATCTTTAGCTTCGTGCCGTCGGCGGCATTCCACTCGCGCAGGAGATTCGGAAACCAGCGGTCGAGCAGGAAGTGATCGGTCCCGGCCGCATGCTTCACGGCCACGTCGATCACGCGCTCGGTGGAGGTGAAGGAAACTTTCGCTGGCTGGAACGAGAATGTGTCCTTCTTGGAATTGATCGTTGAACCTGCGAGCTGAATTTCGAATTCGCCACCGCCCTTCCCGAAATCGATCGTGCGCACGAGCCACGGCAGCTCGTCGTAGAAATAGCCATTGGCGGGCGGCTTCACCTCTTGCTGACCGTTCGCCATGCCGTCCCAATACGTCCGCCATTCATAGGCAAACTGATCCCCACTCCTCCGCGCTTCCTTGTAGGTGTTACCGCAGCTGTCGTTGCTCGTGAGCGAGAATTTCTGCAGCTGCGCGTTATCGACGCGCCAGAAATTCGAGTGCATCTGCTGATAAAGCTCGAGGCCGGTAGGCACGTGCAGGATTTGGTTCAACTTCAGCACGTTGACCATATCTGGCCGCTTCGGATCGTCCGGCTTCACGAGCTGCTTCGGGTCGAACGGCTCGCGCACCAAAATGTGCAACACTTCGCAATCGCGCGGCGCGCCATAGCGGACGATCTTGGCCGCGTAGATGTTGTACTCGGCTTTGCCATCAGCCCAGTAGCTGTCGTTTTGCAGAAGAGCAGGGGAGAACTGCGCGTATGATGTTGTGGCGGGTGCGACAGAGGCTGCGAGTCCGCAAAACAGAAGGAGTCGGCGCATGAGGCAAACGTCCAACGTCGAGCGCTCAACGTCCAACGTTTCAACTCGACGAGATCGCTGACGTCCGCAACTTTGACGTTGAGCGTCCGGCGTTGGACGTTTCGCTCAATGAGCGACTGCGACGACAATTGCGCTTGCGAGCACGACCACGCCGCGACTGGGGTGGCGAACCCCGCGGTCATCGACATGTTCGCGCTCGATGGGAGGACAGATCAGGTTCTGCTCGTCATGAAGGAAGAGCGTCCGTGGGATGGCTCGGATCTGCGGCTGCACGAGTTGCAGGAGAAGTTCAATGCCTACGTCTCCTTCCTGCTCGATGGAGAGATGATCGCGGAACATCCGGAGATCTCAGGCAAGAGCGCACGAATCGAACTGCATTGCGCGGAGATGCCCGATGAAAGCGCGATCGAATTGCTCGGGATGATCCACGATCAGCTCGCACTACAGGAGATCGGGATGGAAGTAGTGGTCGCGGATGCGAACGGTTGCGGCAGCGGATGCAGCTGCCAGGGTGGCGACTAATCGGGACGTTAGAATTTCAAAAACGAAACAACGGATGCGGGTTCGAGTTTCTGACGGCCGTTAAGGAATTCCAGCTCGATCAAGAACTGCGCTTCCACCAGCACACCGCCAAACAAATCGATTAGGGTCGCGGCTGATGCAGATGTTCCGCCCGTGGCAAGCAGATCATCGATCAGCGCAATCCGTTCGCCGCGATAGATGCTGTCGATGTGCATCTCCATTTCTGCCTCGCCGTATTCCAACGTGTAGGCCGCGCGTTCGGTTTTGTATGGCAGTTTGCCTTTTTTGCGGATTGGGACGAGGCCAATCCCTAATTCGTAGGCGACAGTGGAGCCAAACAGGAAACCGCGGGCGTCGATGCAAACGATCTTGTCGATCTCCATTGCGCGGCAGCGTTCCAGGAAAAGATCGATCGCGATGCGGAACAATTTCCCGTCGCAAAGAATAGGCGTGATGTCTTTGAAGATGATGCCTGGCCGAGGGAAATCAGGGACGTCGCGCACGGCGTCGCGCAGGGAGCGGCAGGCATCGGAGAGCATGCGCGGATGCTACCGGCGCGATGCTAAAGGTCAACGTCAAGCAACAGCATGGAGAGTTCATACTGCGCGCACTTCGTCTATCGTTCCCTTGCTTCGACCGCGCTTTTGACTTGCGGTCGCGCACCTCTCTCACTCGCCCTGGGCCCTTGCATGGCTGCGCTCTCGTCGAGGCGAGCGGTTGCGACGCGTTCCCGCGTCTCCTAAAGTGTCAACTCGCGATGGATCGTTCGCTCCTCATTTCCGCAACGGCATGCTTTCTCGCCGCTGTAATCAGGACGCTGCTTACCCTGCGTGCCGGCGTTTTCCTGCCAGGGCGGTTCAACTTCGCCGTTATCGCGTTCGGATTTCTTCTGCAGACGGCGTTCCTGTGGGTTCGCGGGAATGCCATTGGCCGGTGTCCGATTACAAACCTCTTCGAAGTATTCGTGTTTCTCGCGTGGTCAATCGTGCTGGTCTACATGCTCGTCGGGCCGGCGTATCGACTCTCGTTGATGGGCGCTTTCACTGCGCCCCTCGTCTTTGCCATTCAAGCTTTTGCACTCCTTGCACCGGTCGATGCGCCGCATCAGGCGCGAACCCGCGCAAATGCATGGCTGGAGTTTCACGCATCGATGTCAATGATCGCATACGGCGCGTTTGCACTTACCTGTGTCGCGGGTCTCATGTATCTGCTGCAAGAGCGGCAGCTGAAGACGCGCCAACTGCACTCCGTTTTTCAACACCTGCCGCCCTTGCATAATCTTTTCACAGCGATCACACGGCTGCTCTGGCTTGGCTTCGGGCTCTACACAGCGGGCTTGGTGAGCGGTTTCCTCACGGGGCAGCCCCTGCCGCTGATCAAGATGATCTGCGCGTTTATAGTGTGGGTGTTCTACGGCGGGATATTGTGGGGACGTCATTTGCGCCTGATTGCACCGAAACGGATTGCCGCACTGTCGGTACTGGCGTTCACGGCAGCGGTGACGATTCTGTGGGGTATAACGTTCGTATCGGCAGGCCAATCGGCGTGATGCACCTGTTCTGCGTCGGCATCAGCCATCACACCGCGAATGTCGAAACGCGCGAGCGTTACGGCGTACAGCAAGGCGTCGAAGAATTGAAGCGGATGGATGGCTGCTCGGAATCGCTAGTGCTGACCACTTGTAATCGCGTAGAACTCTACGGCGTTTCCGAACGGCCGGTTTCTACCGGGAACATTGCTCGGGCTTTATTGCGGGAAGCCTCGGAGACGGCAGATCAATCGGATCAGTTCTATCGGCACGATGCCAAAGAATGCGTGCTGCATCTCTTTCGCGTTGCTGCCGGATTGGACTCGATGGTCATCGGCGAGACGGAAATTCTAGGCCAGGCCAAAAAGGCGTACGAAGCAGCGCGAAATTCAGGCAGCGCAGGTCCATATCTGCACAGGCTCTTTCAGCGGGCATTTCGAGTAGCAAAGCAGGTGAGAACGCGCACCGAAATTAGTCGCGGTACAGTGTCAGTGGGTTCGGTCGCAGTTGATCTTGCTGTGAAGATCTTCGGCGATTTGACTGGCCGTCGCGTCCTTCTGATTGGCGCTGGTGAAGCGAGCGAACGGACGGCGCGCTCCTTGATATCGCGCGGCGTTTCGGACCTGCGCTTGACGAACCGCTCCCCCGAACGAGCGCGGGCGCTTGGTGATTCGATCGGAGGACGCACGATCCCATTCGATCAATGGCAGAATCAGTGTCGCGAGATCGATATTCTGATCTCGTCGACTGCTGCTGAAGAGCCGCTTCTGACGGCGGCCCGGCTAGCCCCTCTTTTGCGAGAGCGTCTCGACCGCCCGCTGTTCATTATCGACATTGCGGTGCCGCGCGACGTAGCGCCTGACGTGAACGAGATCGACGGCGTTTACCTTTATGATATCGATTCGCTGCAGTCGATTGCCGACGAGTCGCGCACTTTGCGGCGGCAGCAGATTGCGGCAGGAGAGACGATCATCGCCGACCATGTCGCGGAGTTCAGGCGGACACTCGGCATTTCGACAGAGCACGGCGAATCTGACACCACGCTCGGATCTGAAGCATTGCGGCCTTCCGAGGTCTGAGCCGACGTATTAAACATAGACTTGTCACCCTCTGCATCGCGTAATGCGTGATCCGAATACCATCGTCTTGGGGACGCGCGGCAGTAAACTCGCACGGACGCAGACGCGAATGGTCGAGCAAAGCATCCGTTCAGCATGGCCGGATATCGGCGTGCAAGTTAAGATTATCACCACGCGCGGTGACGAAACAGGCAGGGCGCAGGCGGAGCCCGCCGATCGCAAAGCAGGTCGCAAGGGTCTTTTCACCAATGAGATCGAACGTGCGCTCCTCAACAATGAAATAGATGTGGCGGTTCATAGCGCGAAAGACCTGCCGAGCGAGCAGCATGCGGACCTCGTGATCGCCGCCACACTGCCTCGCGCCGCAGTCGAAGATGTGCTGGTTACCAGGACCTCGGGAACGATCGCTTCGCTCCCGGAGCACGCGACGGTCGCTACCGGCAGCATACGCCGTGCATTTCAA
>JACDHZ010000216.1 GCA_013820755.1 Chthoniobacterales bacterium | reverse complement strand
GCCGAGGCTGTGTCTTCTCATCCGCAGCGCGCGGCGCCGAAACAAGCCAGAGATGCTGCGGGCGTTTAGGATCCAAATACCCTTCATCGTTGGACCGATAAACCGCGCGCGTAATTACATGCACATCGCTTTCGCGTTCGTTGACGTTGTCCTTCGCGGAAAGAGTAGTCACGGGTGTTTGGTTCGCCGGGTTATGCGGCGCAGCAGCTGTAGGTATATCTGCCGCCGGCGCTCCTGATGCACTCGCAACCTTCCTCAATTCCTCTTCTTTTTGCTTTTTCTTCTCCTGCTTTGCCAAATCCTCGGGATTCGAGGAGCTCGTGAATGCAATGGTCCGTCCATCCGGCGACCACTTCGGATCGCCTGCACCTTTGGGCATATCAGTGAAAACGAATGAATCGCCGCCACCAATCGGCAGCATGCAAAGCTGCGCCGGCTCTGCCTTGCCATCCTTCTCGAGTGCCCGAAGGAACACGAGGAACTTTCCATCCGGCGACCAACGCGCTCCGGCGTCGTGCTTGCCGGTAGTTAGTTGTCGCGGTTGCTCGCTGCCGTCGGTCTGGACCACCCAGATCGAAGTGTCATACCCTTCCTTTTTCTCATTCGTCGTCACGCGCACGAATGCCGCCAGCCCCCCGTCAGGTGAAACTTGCACATCACCGATCCAGACGAAGTCGAACAGATCCTTTTCTGCAATGAGGCGCTTTTCGCCCGCTGCATGAACAGCCGACAAGAAACAGAAGAACAGCGCAAGTGCTACAGCGGCAGAGTAGTGGCAAATGAAGCGGTGACGCATCCGGTCAGCTAACTGGAAACCGCGCACTATTGGAAGCGCGTTCGGTTCTATAACCGCGCGTTTCGCAGTTCAGTGTCCGAATGGGCACTTCCCCGGACGCGTGGCCGCAAACGGCGCTCGCCAATCGTCCTCCACCGCCCGACCGGAATATTGCCGTGCCTCCGTGGTTTCGCCGAAATCGCTCAACATGGGATTGACCTCGCCCTGCAGCTCCACGTCGCGTTCACGAATCGTGTGCTGCATGCGCTTCCATTTTCCATCTGCGCGCAAGCGTTCGAACTGCTCATGCGGATTGAAAACGACCGCCGGCCACTCGAAACGGCGCGCCACACGCGAACTGTGCGGGTGCAGCCCAATGACATAGAGCGCCTGGCCCGCGAAGCTGAACGAAAACTGTGGGTCCGTCGGATCGGCTTTGACCGCTTCATCCCAATCGAAGTGCGCTGCATCCAGCCGGTTCAGCCTCTGTAGCTGTTCCCAAAGCAGCCGCTCAAACTGCTGCTCGTCGACTATCGTGGGCTGACGGAACACCGCGATCAGAGTTGCGTATTCGCTCGTCTTGCACATGTCCGACCGGGTGAAGTCGAACAGGTCACGCGCGAGGGTCGTGGCGGATTCTTCGGAGCCGAGCTCGTCATGCGTCACGAGTGTATACGATTCAGAGTTGAGGGCAGCGCGTGCGCCGACACAGGGGAAATCGTGCTGCATCACAGCTTCTCGAAATGCTGCGTGAGCGGTTGCGAGAAAGGTATCCGAAGGCGCAGAAGCGAGGTGCCTCGGCAGGAAACTCCCCTGAGCAGGCCCCTTTAGGCCTGACGGACAGTCCAGCTCCCTCGTAAATGGATTCTGCTCCATTGTCGTGCCTGAGATACGCAGGTGCCCATTGTCATGGGTGCAACATTCTCCAGCCTTCGCGGATGATATCCTCCGATTGCTCTTTCCCTTCGTAGAACGTAGGAGTTAGCCCTACTAGTGCATGGAACAGGTCCGATCTCAGTCTCGCGGCGACGCACCTGGCTTAAACGCGCCGGTGCGGCTCTCGGCCTCATCGTGTTGTTGCTGGTGGTCTTTCATCGGCCGATCCTCCAGGTGGTCACTCGCCGGGTCGCGATTCACTTCGCCGCACGTGAGAACTTAAAACTCGATCTACGGGTCGAGGGTTCGATTTTGGGCGGTATCGCGCTGCGGAATGTTCACGCGATTGCCACCGGGCCCGCTACAGTGCAATCGCTCGACGCCGATCTGCTCCGAGTCGATTACAGCCTCTGGGGCTTCATGCGCGGCGGGATGTCGAAGCTCCTGCAAACTGTCGAGCTGCGCGATGTTTCCGTCCTGCTCGATCCAGCGAAGGCACCGCCGAAAAAAGTGCCGAAAGAGCGAAAAACGACGTTGCCAGTGTTTTTCCCGGACCAGCTCAGGCTTTCCAACGTCAACTTGCGCGTGAAATCCGAGCCGCAGGACCTCGTCCTCGAGCATCTATATCTCGATCTCAACCCGCGGACCGCAGGCGAGCTGCGGATTGCGAAGCTCCAACTCGCGAATGGCCGAAGCTGGGCCTCCGTGACTGCGACGACGTCCTATGAGAACCGGAACCTGTTCTTGCGCGATCTTGCATTAGACGATCAAACGCAGCTCCGCGTCCTGAATATCAATGCGGCCAACGTTGATGCGAAGAAGCTCGATGTCGCGCTGGAGGGCACCTTTGCCGGCTCACGGGTAAGTGCTAATGCCGCACTGAGCGAAGCAGACGCGTCACTCGGCGTAGAAATGGATCTCGCGGTCGAAAACGCGTCAATCGAGGCGGTGACGAAATACATGCAGCCGCCGGAGCTGAAAGATGGTCGCATTGAACCGCCCGAGGTGGATGCTACGCGGGCGGAGCCGAGAGGAGTGGCTGGAATAGTGAAACGGCTCGCTGTCGCCGGCGCCGGGCAATTGGATAAGCCGAACACGTGGAACGGCTCAATCACCGGGGAGATCACCGATCTCGTGTTGGGCGGTGTCATGGTGGATGAGATCACGATCGACGCCATTGCCGCCAGCGGCCGCGCGACCATTAAGGGACTAGAGCTGACGCGCGGGGAAAACAGAATCACGGTTGCAGGTACTGCAGACCTGCCTGCGCGAACGGAAGAATTTGGACGGGTGCCCGCGACGTTTCAATTGCGAGGGAATGTGCCGGAGCTCGGCTCACTTACCGCGGGTATGGCTCAGCCGATCACCGGTCC
The DNA here is from genome assembly GCA_013820755.1 of Chthoniobacterales bacterium. Taxonomy (GTDB): domain Bacteria; phylum Verrucomicrobiota; class Verrucomicrobiia; order Chthoniobacterales; family UBA10450; genus JACCTI01. The sequence goes on along the minus strand of JACDHZ010000216.1, from coordinate 1,387 downwards.
GGCAGAGGTAAACGGACAGATCAGCGTGCGCGGTGCCACCTTGGCGATCGATCTTGCTGCGGTTGCCGGGCCGGTGGATTTCGGCAAGGGAACTCTCCAGCATGGAGTGGTGCGGCTGCGCGCGACGAAGGAAATGCCGGCACCGATGGCGGATGAGGAAGCCGTGGGAACGGAGACGATTCCGCCGCCGTACTACACTGATTTGATTTCGAACATCGGCGTCGAGCTGACAGGCGTTAGCTTCGGTGAATACGCGGTTGATTCTATAACGGCCGACGCGCATAGCGCTGGCAAAAACCTCATAGTCGATCGTGTCGTAATGAGTCGCGCGGAAAACAGGATTACGGCGCGTGCGCAATACGAGTTGCCGCTCGACTTCCATGGACGTGCGATTCAGCCGGGCGCGATTGAATTCGACCTAACGGCCCCTCAGTTGGGAGATTTCTGGGCAGTCGACTCCGCGAACAAGGTAACGGGTTCGCTTGAGGCAAACGGCCGCACGGATGTCGGCGCGCAACTTGGCGGCTACTTCAGCCTCTACGGATCCGGGCTGGCAGCGCGGGGTCTCAGCATCCCGGAAGTGAGCTTGCAAGGCACGGTCGCGCAGAACGTCGTTTACCTGAACGATGTTACCGCCAGCTTGAATGCTCAGGATTACATCCGCGCGAACGGCAGCTTCGCAGTCGACGCGCCGCATCGTTACAGCGGCGCACTCTCTACGCGGATTGCGAATCTCGCGACGTTTGAGCCACTCCTTGCGGCCGCAGGGAATAAGACTCAGCTGGCTGGCGCGCTGGCGGTAGACTGGCAGGGCAGCGGTGAGGCGGCGGCGTTCAAGAATTCCGGCAACCTGAAGCTGAATCTAGAGAAGGGTCGCTTCGGGAACATGCAGGCCCTTGTAGCGCGGGTCGATGCAAATTACTCGCCCGACGGGCTCGACATTCCCGTGGTTTACATGGGGAGCGATAAAATGACATTACAGGCAGATGCGCGGACGACGTCGAGCGCGCTTGAGGTGTCGAACATCCAGCTCGACCAGGGCCAGGCGAAGTACGCAAGCGGCTACATCGCCGTGCCGTTCATCTGGAAAAACATCGGATCCGACCGGCAAGTTTTCGATCCCGATGGAAAGATCGCGATCACAATCGAGTCGCAGAATCTCGACATAAAAAAATTGACGGATGATCTGGGTATTGAGCCGGTCGGCTCTGGATTAGTCACCGTCAAAATTGACGCGCAAGGGACCCTAGCAAATACGAGCGCGCGCATGGATGTGCAGATGCGCGAGTTACGCGCAAAGGCGCTGACGAATTTCGATCCGGCAACGTTCGATCTAGTAGCGCAGGTGCAGAACAATCAGCTCACCATCACCGGCAAACTGCAACAG
>JACDHZ010000078.1 GCA_013820755.1 Chthoniobacterales bacterium | reverse complement strand
GGCGGAAGAGCGGCGTGTTCAGCACAGAGTTTCCGTTGCCATCTTGCGTCTCGTCGAAGGTGCCGACCGGATATTTCTGCACGTCGCTCAGGAACGCGTCGAAATCTTCCTCGGTCGAGTTCGCGGTGAGCGGGATCAAACTGTCGCGACCGACCGTTTTGCCGATCCCGAGATTGGCATGCACGTTCGGGTAAAACGCGCGCGAATTGGCGGCAGTCGCAAGCAACTTGCCGACGTTCAATGTGTCGGCCGCGGGCCCATCGATGCGCCTCCCGATCGAGCCACCGCCCGGCAGGTTGTAAACCGACTTGTCTGTAATCGTGTGGCAAATCGTGCAAGAGATGCCCACCTTGTCCGGACCGCCGGGAGCGATCTGTATCTGCCCGTCGCTGTTGCTGTCGACGGCTACGACCCCCACAACGGCATTCGCCTCGATCAGCTTCATCGTCGTGGCGACGTCATTCAGCATCGGCGCGTTCTGTGGAGACATGTCGGTTTTGAGTTCCTGCGCGAGTGCTTCGCGCATCGCGGGTTCGATCGCCTCGACATCCACTTGCAAACCGGCCTCGAGCGCCTGTTTCGGTGTGAGCTTTGCCTGCATGATCCCTTGCGGCAGGCGCGCGGCGTCGGTCCAGAAGCCTTCGTTTCCGAACGTCTCGAAACGAAAGATCTGCTTGCCAGATTCAACATCGCCGCGCTCGTGCGGATGCGGATTCACTTCGATGCCAGGTCCATCGGACGGCGCGTGATCCGCGATCTCAGACTTTTTCGACTTCCCGCAGCCGGCGGTGATCAACGCAAGTGCGGAGACAACGCTGCCGGCGCACAGCAGCTTTAAGGGAGGACAAAGCTTCACGAGCTGTCTTTCATTTTCTGCCGCGTATCCGGGCGGCAGTCTCAATTAACCCTCAAAATGGATGGGCCTTGCAAATGCCTTTCCGAAGCGCAGCGGCATGCGCTGCATTCAACGCTTCATGCTAGCTTGCAGTTTCTTTCCCATCTCAAGGTGCTGCGCGACGGTGCTGCGCGTCTCGTTCAGGTGCTTTTTAACCGCGTCATTATCCGCTGTCTTGAGGAGCTTGTTATCGATCATCTCCAGCACTTCGGTATGACCTTTGACCATGGCCGCGACATACGCAGCCTCGAAGTTGTCGCCTTGGAGCGGAATCAACGCCGCCAGCTCGCCCGCGCCTTTCACGCGCAGCTTGTCCACGTCAGCCGTATCGACGGGTGTAACGTTGATTTTCTGCCCCAGCTCCATCGTTTCCGCCTCATTCTTGCCATGCTCCTGGTGCATCATCTTGGCGTAATCGAGCACAGCTGAGCTTGGCTTCTTTTTGGCCGCCTCGGCCGCGGCGAGTATTTCGTTGTCATCGACCGCGATGATGAACGCGAGCACTTCGGCATCGTCCGTGCCTTTGCCCGCGTCAACGCCATCCTCCCCCGCCCGTTTCGGCGATCCCGGGATGACCGGTTGATCGGAAAAGCGGGCGGACTTGTCGCTCGGTTTGAACTGGAGTTCTTCGACGTAAGCCGGATGGGTTCCCATCACATCCTGCACGACGTTGTCGCCAAAAGCCTTGCGCGCTTCGGCCACCGTCTTTTTCCCTTCGATGATGTCGCGGTCGAGGTTCAGCGTGAGGACGTTGTGCCCTTCTAAATCGCAGCGCGCGGAAAGCTCGCCCGCGGTGCGGTTGATCGTGCTGCTGGCGTCGAACGCGATCAGGTCAGCCACCTTATCCTGGGGCACGTTGTATTCGATCGTGTGCTCGAGGAAATCCATGTGCGGCTTCGGAAAATCGTGCGGGATCTCGTCGCGCGTTACCATGATGCGCTTATATGCGCCGGGGTTTTTCCAGATGATGCGCTCGGAGGTAATTTCCGAAGGCGCGCCATACTTGGCCATCATTTCTCGCGCGGCCAGCTTGGGCCGATTAGGCCAGTCGGCGATTGTCTTCTCCATTGAGGAACTGTCGCTGGAGGACATCGTGGCCGAGGCTGGTTTCTTTTCGCTTTTTTCGGTGTCAGCGGCATGCGCCGACAGGAGGGTGACGGTGAGCGCGAGCACGCTCGCCATAGCTGTGCTGAATGTGTGGATCTTAATCATGCAATCTGCCAGAGGCGCGAGGCCGGGAGTTTATTCCGCGAAATCTTGACTATGATCGAACGTATGTCGGATCGTTGAAGCGGAAGCGGACGCGCGTGTGGGACTCAGAGGTTCGCGTGAAGGGTCTTTGTTGTAGCCGGCGGCGCTGACGCCGGCACCCGAGACTTAGCCACACGGCGACTCGGCCGGTGGTCAGCAAGAGACCAGCCGGGGTCAACGCCCCAGGTACAAGTTCGGTCTAACTGTCGCTGATGAATTTCTCGGCGGCGCTTTGATCGCCTTGCACTGCGAGCAGGTAATCACGCTCTCCTTTGGTCCACGCCGCCGTCGCCCACTCACCCTCCATCGCATACTGCGGCTGGCTGCCAAGCCCACGCACGACCGCGCGATCGATGACAAGCAAATGTGCAAGGCGCCCGCCTCCGCGCTTGAAGCAGATCAGCGCAACATCGTGGCCACGGAAGCGCAATGTGCGGCAGCCGAACGGGTCGAGCTTGCGCAATGACGCTGGGATTTCGATCTGCGTCGGAGCGCCTGATTTTTGGAGAAAATTAGTGATGCGTGTAAGGTCGCTCGTCTCGAGCTCGAGCGATGGCGTTACCTTGATGAAGCTGACCATTTCTTCGCGATAATCCGCGAGCGACGTTGCCGGCTGGAACGGACCGCGCCATGAACCGAAGAGCACGGCGAGGGCAACGATCGCCGCCGCCGCGAGAAGAGCTGCGCGTCGCCAACTTCTCTGCGGGACAGCGAGAGGAACAACGCGTGAGGTCAGCCGGGCTTTCAGATCCGCAGGCACCGCGACGGTCGCGAGCTTCGCGCCGATCGCGCGATCCAGCTCCTGTTCCTCAGTCCACCAGCGTGCCAACTCCGGATCAGCGGCAGCATGCCGCTCTGCTTCGGCGAAACGCGAGTCGTCCACGCTTTCGCCTGCTCGATACGCACTGAGGAATGAACGCGCCTCCCGTTTATCCATGCGCCGACCCTCCTTCCACTTGGACTACTTTGCGCGCGTCGCGTTCGACCGAATCCTGCAGCGCTTTCCGGAGCTCGGCTTTGCCGCGAGAGATGCGCGACATCACGGTACCGATCGGGATGCTGAGAATCTCCGCGATCTCGCGATAGGAGTGTTGCTGCATATAAAACAGTGTGACCGGAGCGCGGTAGCGATCGTCGAGCCGGTGCAGCGCCTGCTGAACGGTGGTCGCATCGATGGCATCGACGGCCGATGGTGAGACATGCGGTGGTTCGACAAATTGGGACTCGTCATCACCGGTCTCGACGAATCGCGCGTCGCGCCGGCGCTGCGCGAGAAACTCGCGGTAGAGTGTAGTAAACAACCACGTTTTCACCTTCGACGTATCGCGCAACTGGTGGCCTTTCGCGGCCCACGCGTAGAACGTCTGCTGAACCAGATCACCGGCATCCGATTCCTTCCGGCTCAATGACAGCCCGAAACGGTAAAGCGGCATATAATATTGCCCGACCAACTGATCGGAATCGACTCCCGCCACGCTGGACTAGTAATCAGCGCCTTGTTCTTGCACGAGCAAAATCTGATTACCGGCGCGATTTCGTTGCGTCGGCCTATTTGTTGATCATATGAGCCAACCGATGCCTCGATATTCCCGTGAAATATCTGCCCGCCATTGCGCTCTCACGCACATGAGAAGCTTCTGCATCGTCGTTCTACTCGGCATGATCACATCAGGCGGACGGCCGCTCAGAGCTGCGGAGGTAAAATTCCAAAGCGGTCCCGCGCGCACGCATCTACTCGAGCTATTCACGTCGGAAGGTTGCTCGTCGTGTCCGCCGGCAGAGAAGTGGCTGTCGGAGCTCAGGGGCAACTCGCGTTTGTGGAAACAGTTCGTGCCACTCGCCTTTCATGTGGATTACTGGGATCGCCTCGGCTGGACGGATCGCTTCGCGAATAAAGTGTTCACGGCGCGGCAGCAAGCGTACTCCGCAGCGTGGCGCAGCGGAACGGTTTATACGCCCGCGTTCGTGCTCGACGGACGCGAATGGCAAGACAGGGCGGTTGAAAAACTCACGCGGAATGACGAAACCGCAGGTGCGCTCAATGTGGAAGTGCGTGATGGAAAGGCGACGGCGACCTATCGGCCTTCTTCTTCGGTGCGAGATTGGCACTTCACGTAGCGCTGCTTGGCCCGGACGTTCAATCGCGAGTCAAAGCGGGTGAAAACCGCGGACGCGAGCTGCGTCACGATTTCGTAGTGCTGTCGCACCAAGAAAAATCGATGTCTGCTGCCGGCGATTATTTCCGCGCGGACGCCATCTTGCCGCTGGAGGGAACGCCGAAGAACGCGCTGGCGATTTGGGTGAACGAGACCGGTAAGCTGGAGCCGACGCAAGCCACCGGCGGTCTGTTTTGAACAGACGGTTTGTCGGTGGAATAAATTCGTCACTTCTGTTTCTTACCGGTATGAATGGCTCACTTCGGCGATTTCCTTCGGCTTCATGGCTGCCCCTCGCTGCATTCTCGATTGTTCTCTGTGCGCTCCTGTTCAACGGTATCGCCGCGGCTCAGGATGCGAAGGCGGAGAAGGCGGTATTCGGCGCCGGCTGTTTCTGGTGCGTTGAGGCGTTCTTCGAGCAGCAGCCCGGCGTTATCGATGTCATCTCCGGATATGCAGGCGGCGATGAATCAAACCCAACCTACAAGCAGGTCGGCGCTGGCCAGACCGCACATGCCGAGGCAGTGCAGATCACTTTCGATCCTGCCAAAACGAGCTACGAGAAGCTGCTCGCGTTCTTCTGGAACACGCATGATCCCACCGATGGGCGGGGCGTGGCGCCCGATTTCGGCCGACAGTATCGTTCCATCATTGTGCCGCTCAACGAGGAGCAGCGTGCGGTTGCCGAAAAGTCGAAAGAAGATGCGCACCAGCAACTCGGTAAACCGATCGCGACGGAAATCGCGCCGATCGGCAAGACGTTTTATCCGGCTGAGGAATACCACCAGGATTACGTCCACAAGAATCCTGGCGACGGCTACGTTAAGGCTATTGCCATTCCGAAATTGAAGAAGCTCGGGCTGCGCATCCCCGGCTAAACGGAACATCCGGGGAACCACCGCAAGCGTAAAATGCTACGAAATAATCGCCGCGCTAAACCAGCGCGCCTCCAACGATGAAAACAAACCACATTCTCTGTCTGTTCTCATGCGCGTCGGTCATCGCCTTCTCCGGCGTGACGCACGCGCGAACCGTCCAGGCAGCAGCGCCCGTAAACATGAGCGACAAAATCGAAAAGACCGACGACGAATGGCAGAAGACCCTCACGCCCGAGCAGTATCGTGTGCTGCGCAAGAAGGGCACGGAACGCCCATTTACGAATGAGTGTGCGAACAATCACGAGCACGGCTTCTACAAATGCGCCGGCTGCGGCAAGGAGCTGTTCGCGTCGGATACGAAGTTCGAGTCGGGCACCGGCTGGCCCAGTTTTTACCAGCCGATCGCGAAGGATGCCGTCCGCGTGGAGCACGATCGTTCGTTCTTCATGACCCGCGACGAGGTGGTCTGCGCGCGCTGCGGCGGGCATCTCGGCCACGTGTTCGATGATGGTCCAAAGCCGACCGGTCTCCGCTATTGCATGAACTCGGCGGCGATGAAGTTCGAGAAACAGCCATAAGCTCTCGTTCGCAGGCGTACGGCAGATTTACGTGCGACTAGCTTCGCCGCCGGATTCGATTCCAACTCAAGCCCGCAACTCCATGAAACCAGCCGAACTCAGCGAGCAGCTACGTAATGACTCGGGCGATTTTCTCGATGCACGCCGCGGCATCGTCGTTTCTTCCCTCGCGGCAGTTGGCTGCATGGGATTGATCGCGCTTTATCAGATCGGCGTCATCAAACATTTGCCGGAACCGGCGCTGCCCGGCCTCGACGCCGACAAGGTAGACGCGTCGGACGAGGCCTATTCGCATCTGCAAATGGGCGACGCCTTCATTGGTCTTGGTAGTTATGCGGCGACGATGGGACTCGCTGCGATGGGACCGAAAGATCGCGCGAAGACGCAACCGTGGATTCCGCTCGCGCTCGCCGCGAAGGCCGGCGCTGATGCGGCGCAGGCCGCGAAGCTTACCTACGATCAGTTTGCGAAACACAAAGCCGCTTGCATGTGGTGTCTCGTCGCGGCGGTAGCGACGTTTGTCACCGCAGCGTTGGCAATTCCAGAAGCGCGAGCGGCTGCGCGCGAGTTGCAGGACCGCTTCTAAACGATGGCGCGAACGATTGTGGTGACCGGCGCATCGGCGGGAGTCGGCCGCGCGACGGTGCGGGCATTCGCCCGCGAAGGCGCGCGCATCGGCTTGATCGCTCGCGGCACCGATGGTCTTGAGGCGGCCAAGCGCGACGTAGAGGAGCTCGGCGGAGAAGCGTTGGTGTTGCCGGTTGATGTCGTCGATGCGGATGCTGTCGAGAACGCCGCGGCGGAAGTGGAGCGGCAGTTTGGCCCGATAGATGTCTGGGTTAACAACGCAATGGCCTCTGTGTTTTCGGCGGTGAAAGAAATGACCGCGGCGGAATACAAACGCGTGACCGAAGTGACATATCTTGGGTACGTCAACGGCACGCTCGCCGCATTGAAACGCATGCTGCCGCGCGATCGCGGCGTGATCATTCAGGTCGGCAGCGCGCTCGCGTATCGCGGCATTCCCCTGCAAAGCGCCTACTGCGCGGCGAAACACGCGATCCAGGGATTCTGCGACTCGCTCCGCTGCGAACTTATCCACGACAACGCGAACGTGCAGCTCTGCATGGTGCAGATGCCCGCGCTAAATACTCCTCAGTTTGGCTGGGTGAAGTCTCGGTTGCCGCGCAAGGCGCAACCGGTGCCGCCGATCTATCAGCCGGAAGTTGCAGCCGATGCGATCGTCTATGCGTCCCATCATCCACGTCGCGAAATTCTTGTCGGGTTACCGACCGTTGCTGCTGTCCTGGGGGATAAGATCGCGCCTGGTTTACTCGATCATTATCTGGCCAGCAATGGCTACGATGGTCAGCAGACGAGCGAACCGGAAGATCCGGGCCGACCAAATAATCTGTTCGAGCCCGTACCCGGCGATCACGGCGCGCATGGAAGCTTCGACGCCCGCGCTTGGAGTGCGAGTCCCCAGTTCTGGGCGAGCAAAAACCGTGCGTTGCTCGGCATTGCGGCGGCGGCTCTTACAGTTGGGTCGCTGTTCGTTGCGACGCGCAGCGAACGATGACGAAAATACTCGCTGCGGTTTGCATTTTGGCGTCGATTGCCGCCAACTGCGCGCATGCATCGGTCACGGAAACACGCGGCAGTTATAACAGCGACGGACGCAAAGTTCTCGTCGAACAATTTGAGCCTGACACATCTGGCAAACGCCCGGCGCTGATTCTTCTCCACGGCTCCGGTGGCGTCCTGTTCCCCGGCCTGGATCTGCGGAAGCGCGCGCGCAGTCTAGCCGCGGAAGGCTACGCCGTTTACTTCCCGCACTTTTTCAACCGTACCGGACACTTCTTGGTGCGGCCGTCGCAGGTGCATGAAAACCTGCCGGTCTGGACGCGCACGGTGCAGGATTGCGTCACGTACGTCTCCACGCGTCCGAAGGTCGACGCAGATCGTATCGGGCTGTTCGGCTATTCACTCGGCGGTTACCTCTCGCTGTCGACCGCAGCGACGGATCGGCGGGTGAAAGTCGTGGTCGAAGCGTCAGGCGCGTTGGACGCGCAGGGAATAAGTCGCATGCCGCCGACTCTGATTCTGCACGGGGCCCTGGACACGACGGTTCCGGTCGAGAAGGCCGAGAAAGTGGAATCGATCCTGAAACGCGCGGGCGCGCCTTACGAAAAGCACATCTATCCTGAAGAACCGCATCTCTTTTCCCCCACAGCCATGAAGGACATCACGGTGCGAATCGGCGCGTTTCTCCGCCGATATTTCCCCACCACGCGTTCGTCGTCAGGAAAATCCTGAACGCCCGAGAGCAATTTGATCTTCGACAAGATCAGGCGGTAGGCGATGCGGAAAACACCCGCGCCCGATCCTGTGATGGCTGACGATCGTCGTCGCACTGATCGCGCGTGCAGCCGCTTCGCTGTTGCTCTGCAGCTTAACGAGCCGGAGAAATCCCGCCGGATAATGGTCGAGATGGTGCTGAGCGAGAACTCGAAATGATCGCTGCGAAAAGTATCTGTAGCTCACAGTCGTCAACGCGCGTCGCCCAACTCGTTGAAGCACGCGACGGCACTGCACGGGGCGTGTTGTCGATCTCGATCATCGTGCCGGTTCTCGATGAGGCCGAGCTGATCACGCCATTTCTCCTTCATCTCCGGGAGCGCGCTCCCGGCGCGGAACTCATCGTCGTGGACGGCGGCAGCACGGACGCGACACGGCAAGCTGCGGAAAAACTGTGCGATCAACTGGTCGTGAGCGAACCAGGACGAGCGCGGCAGTTGAATGCCGGGGCGATGGCAGCGCGCGGCGAGGTGTTCTGGTTTCTACATGTGGACTCCGAAGTACCAGCGGGTTGTCTCGGCAACATCCGCCGTGCGCTCGCGGCGCGGGAAGTGGCAGGCGGCTACTTCCGTATTCGCCTTCCGAAGAAGCATGCAATCTACGGCTCACTGATTACTTCGCACACTACGCCGGAATCGCGCTGCGGATTCGCTGCGGGGATCACGGGTTATTTTGCAGGCGGAGTTTCTTCTTCCAAAGCGGTGGTTTTCCCGACGTGCCGCTGATGGAGGACGTCGAGTTCTATCGAAAATTGCACCGGTTCGGCCGGGTCCGCGCCGTTCCGCAGCGGTTGATAACCAGCGCCCGACGATACGAGCAGTTCGGCCCCACGCGTGTGACGTTTATCTACGGCTTGATTGCGACTCTGTACGCCGTCGGCGTTCCACTTCGTCTCCTCGCCGCAATCTACGCTGCAATCTTTCAATCGACTTTCCCACCGCGAACTTCGCGCTGATCACCGGCGTAGTCATAGACTGTGTGAAAGTACTCGGACCCGAGAAGCGCCACTTCCCTGCGTTTCGCAAACGGGCGACGCAAGCACATCCCTTCACATGCGACGCCATTCAACGCTATACGTGAGTCACGTATAGCGGCGCACCAGTCGAGGCGGAATACCGCCGGGGCGCAATCTGGGGAGCGGCAGCAGTGCTGGGAAAGCAGAAGGCGTGGCAGGAGTTAACCTGCCACGCCCTATAGACCCAACTAATCGGGGGGTTACTTAGTCGAGTCGAACATTGCTCTGCTGAATTGCCGCGTCTGTTACTCTGCGGATCAGCGAACTACGAGATTACCGCCGCCGATAATCTGCTCGGCGGTCTTGGTGCCGTTCCAGTTGCTCGAGAACCAGAGGGCTCCGGTGCCATTCCAGACGGTGATTGCGATCGAGTCGCTCTTCCCAGGCTCGCCAGCGTCGCTCATGGTCACCTGCAGGGTGCAGTTACCTCCAAGGCTGATCGGGGCGAGTGGGTTGGTGATATCCTGGATGTTCGCCTTGCCATTGAACGTGGCGGTCGAAGGAATCAGGGCCGTCGGAGTGGTCTTTACGGTCGTGCTCAGCGAGGTCATGGCGTTGCCTTTGATCTGATACACCTTGCCGCCGTTGCGGATGATGGTGTTGATATTGCCTTTCGGTCCCGACTTCACATCATTCTTCACGTTGAACCCGAAGTTGTTCTTCGTTCCGACGCCGCCCGCCACTTGACCCGCGGAGTTCTGCATCACCAGATAGCCGCCACCGTTAATCGACCCAGGCGTCAGCTTCGAAACCGTTACCACGGTGTTGTCGGTGGAAGCGTCCCGCGTGTAGTAGCCGTTCACAATGATTCCGATCGTGTACTGCACCGACGCGGCTGTCCCGATGTTCGGATTCCACGTGATGGTCGCCGTGCCGGTCGTCAAGTCCGTGGGGTCGACTAAGTAGACGCTAGCCGGCGTCGCGTTGATGATGGTGTTACTGGCGCCATTACGTATGACAAACGTCACCTTCGCGTTCCGAATATCTCCAGCAAACGTGTCGTAAGCTGGATCGTTGGTGACCGCAGTGATATCCCTGATGGTCGCGCTTAGGGTCACGTTCGCAGTGCCGCCTGTCGTCGATGTCGTCGAAGCGAACATCATGCCGCTATAATCAGCTCGTGCGTCTTCCTGCTTTTCAGTCAACGTGCCGTTCACGTAAGTGATCGCGTAGTTGCCGGAGGTCAGGCCGGAAGGAATGATGGTATAATAAGTTGCACTTGGTGCGAGGAACTGAGCGTTCGCTGACGTCGGGTTGAATGTCAGCGTACCACCCAGCACGCTCTCAGTCTCGCCGTTCACAAAGCCCAGATATTTCACAGTGAACGTCACCGGATCGGAATACTGCTTCGTCAAGCTATCTGCCGTGATGGTCAGCGCTGCCGTCCCGATTTTGTCGTTCACAGCACCATTCGCGTTGTTATAGTTGCCAGTCCCGTCAGTAAACGTCCAGGGATCGTTGTTATAGGTGCCGGCGTTCGTGTGCGTGGTGTTAGTGACGTTCATCCCCGAGAGGTTTTCGCCTTTGACACCCTTCGCGCTAAAGGTCGCGGTGTGCGCGACGCCATCATAGGTGACGTTGTATGGTGTGACAACGATCGTCGCGTTAGCCATCGTGAGCACGATCGCAACAGAGCCGCTGCCCGGATTATAGTTGTCGTTGCCGGCGAAATTCCAGTTCGCCGTCCCGCCGGGGACATTGATGTAAGTGGCGCCGAGGTCCAATAAGCTGCTCAGGTTCGCCGGCATTGCCTCCACGCCCGTGGCCGAGCCGCTAGCGCCGTGCGCTTTGCCGTCATAGACGCCGATGTAGCCATTCACGATGATGGTTGCGTTAGCCTTGGCGATGCTATCGTCGACAGTACCGGTGGCGTCGTTGTAGTTGTCGTTACTAAAGCTCCACGGATCACCGTTGTAAGTACCGGCATTGGTGTGCGTCGTTCCGCCGAGGTTCAATCCCGTCAGGGCTTCACCTTTGACACCGGTTGCTGTCCCGGCCGCGCTGTGGGCAGCGCCATTGTAGGTGACGCTGTAAGGCGTAACCACGATTGTCGCGTCGGCCTTGGCGATGCTGTCGCTGACCGTGCCGTTGTCGTTGTTATAGTTGCCGGTCACGTCAGTGAAGCTCCAGGCATCAGTGGCGTAGGTGCCGGCAGCGGTGTGCGTCGTGCCGCCCAGATCGAGGCCGCTAAGTATCTCGGTCGCGCCCTCGACGCCCGTGGCTTTGCCGGTGGCAGTGTGAGGAGCGCCATTGTAGGTGACGCTGTAAGGCGTGACCACAATTGTTGCATTAGCCTTGGCGATGCTGTCGCTCGTGGTGCCGCTGGCGTCGTTGTAGTTGCCGGTCACATCAGTGAAGCCCCATGGATCAGTGGCGTAGGTGCCGGCAGCGGTGTGCGTCGTGCCGCCCAGATCGAGCCCGCTAAGGATGTCGGTCGCGCCCCCAACGCCCGTGGCTTTGCCGGTGGCGGTGTGAGCAGCGCCATTGTAGGTGACGCTGTAAGGCGTGACCACGATTGTTGCATTAGCCTTGGCGATGCTGTCGCTCGTTGTGCCGCTGGCGTCGTTGTAGTTGCCGGTCACGTCAGTGAAGCTCCAGGGATCAGTGGCGTAGGTGCCGGCAGCGGTGTGCGTCGTGCCGCCCAGATCGAGGCCGCTAAGGATGTCGGTCGCGCCCCCAACGCCCGTGGCTTTGCCGGTGGCGGTGTGAGCAGCGCCATTGTAGGTGACGCTGTAAGGCGTGACCACGATTGTTGCGTTGGCCTTGTTGATGACAATCGCTGCTGTGCCGCTTTGCCCGTTGTAGTTCGTGCTTGCGGCGAAGCTCCAGTTAGCCGTGCCACCAAGGACATTCGTGAAGCTGTCACCCAGGTCCAAACCGCTGAGGCTCTCACCCTTTACGCCAGTGGCCGAACCTGTCGCCCCGTGAGCGTTACCATTGTAAGTGCCAGTGTAGCCGGTAACGCTGACGGTCGCGTCTGCCTTGTTGATCACAATCGCTGCTGTGCCGCTTTGCCCCT
>JACDHZ010000215.1 GCA_013820755.1 Chthoniobacterales bacterium | reverse complement strand
CGCGACCTGGCAGTGTTTCCGCTGGCCGTGCCTTCCATCGCCGGACCGGGCGCGATGATGGCGGTGATCCTGCTGACGGATAACGATGTTTATACGGTGCCGCAGCAGGCCCAAACCGGCGTCGTCCTGCTGGTGGTGCTGTTGCTGAACTACATCCTTCTGCTTCTTTCTGATCTGGTTTTGCGGGTAATCGGGCGGGAGGGGGCTGCAATCCTGGTCCGAGTGATGGGAGTTATTCTCGCCTCGCTAGCGGTGGAAATCGTGCTGACCGCGTTAGGGATCGGGAGCTGGGCCCCGGTCCAGCTCCTGAGTCGGTAACGGTCATATGCCAACGAACACCATCCGGCTGCACCGAGTGCTCCACGCCGCACCTGAGAAGATCTACCGCGCGTTCTTGGATCCCGACGCGATGGCGAAATGGCTGCCACCGAATGGATTTAACGGCAAGGTTCACGAAATGGACGCGAAAGTGGGTGGCAGCCACCAGATGTCGTTCACCAATTTCACGACGGGCCAGAGCCATTCCTTCGGCGGCACCTTACATCGAGCTCTTTCCGCACGAACGCATTCGCTACACAGACAAATTCGACCATCCAAATCCGCCGGGGGAAATGCAGGTGTCGATCACGCTCACGGAGGTTTCGTGCGGGACTGAATTGAACATCGTGCACGAGGGCGCGCCCGACGTCATACCCGCCGAGATGTGCTATCTCGGTTGGCAGGAATCGCTCATTCTGCTCGCCAATCTCGTCGACGTGGGAAATTCGCGAGTAGCTTGATGCGTGGCGAATTGCATGATTATCCCGGGGGAGGCCGGACGCTACACGCTGGGGCTTCAAGCAACCACGACCGTCTTAGCGTTCACGAACTCGCGAATGCCTTCCACTCCCAACTCGCGGCCGTACCCGGAGCGTTTCACACCACCAAACGGCAGCCGCGGATCTGATGCGACCATCCCGTTGATGAACACCATGCCGGCCTCAACCTCGGCGGCAAAGAGATCCTGCTCCGCCGGATCATTCGTCCACGCGCTGGCACCCAGCCCAAACGCGCTGTCGTTCGCCATCTCCATCGCGTTAGTCGCATCTCTCGCTTTGAAGAACGCAGCGACCGGCCCGAAGATTTCCTCGCGCGCTGCGGGCGAATCGGGCGGCACATCGGCAAGGACAGTGGGTTCATAGAAAAAGCCAGGACCTTCCACGCGTCGGCCGCCAGTGAGGAGCTTTGCACCTGCTGCGACCGACGCTTTCACCTGAGCGTCAACGCCAGCGAGAATCGGTTCGCTCGCGAGCGGGCCGACCTCCGTCTCCGGATCGAGCGGATCCCCGATTTTCAGAGCCCGCATCTGCGCCACGAAATCAGAGACGAACCCGTCATAAACCTCATGCGCCACAATGAATCGCTTCGCGGCGATGCATGACTGGCCCGTATTTATCATGCGGGCTTTCACGGCGGTGTTTAGCGCTGCTTTCAGATCAGCGCTCCGCATCACAATGAAGGGATCGCTACCGCCCAACTCCAGCACGGCCTTTTTGATCTGGCGCGCGGCAGTTGCGGCCACATCCGCACCGGCGCGCTCGCTGCCGGTCAGCGTCACTGCTTTCACGCGCGGATCTTCGATGATTCCGCGCGTCTGCTCGTTTTCGATGAGCAACGCCTGAAAGCAGCCTTCCTGGAAGCCGGCGGTGCGAAAGATATTTCCAATCGCCAGCGCGCATTGCGGCACATTGGCGGCGTGTTTTAGAAGACCAACATTGCCTGCCATCAAAGCGGGTGCGGCGAAACGGAAGACCTGCCAGAATGGAAAATTTCACGGCATCACTGCCAGGATCGCCCCGAGGGGATCATAACGAATGTAGCTACGCTGACCGTCGCTACGGACCTCGTGCGGAGCGAGGAACTGCGCCGCATTTTCAGCGTAGAAACGGCAGACGCTCGCACATTTCGAAACTTCATCCCGTGACGCCGGCAAAAGCTTGCCCATTTCGCTCGTAATCGTACGCGCGAGTGAATCCCGGTTCGCGTCGAGCAGGTCTGCCGCCGCCTTCATCAGTTTCCCGCGTTCCTCGAAAGTACGGCGACCGGGTTGTTGGAATGCGGCGTTGGCATTGGCGAGTTTGACCTCGATTTCCGCCGAAGTCAGCGGCGTGAATTCCCGTAGCGTTTCGCCGGTGGCCGGATTCCGTGAGGCGATTGCCATTTGCAAGGATGCTATAGGCGCAGACCCCGCGGGATCAAAACGCGATCAAGGAGATCGAATGACGATTGCACGAGAAGCGCGAGAACCGCGGCTGGGATCGCGCCGTGCAAAATTGTGGCGTGATCGTTCAAATTCAACCCGCTGAGGATCGGCTCCCCAAGCCCGCCCGCGCCGATCAACGCCGCTAACGTCGCGGTGCCGATGTTGATGACGGCACTCGTTTTGACACCCGCTAGAATCGATCGTGCTGCCATAGGCAGATAGATGTCGCGCAGCTGTGCGCCAGCTGGTAATCCCAAAGCGATTGCGGATTCACGAATCGGCTGCGCGATGTCTTGCAAACCTGTCGCGGTATTGCGGACGATGGGCAGCAACCCGTAGAGGAACAGCGCGGCGATCGCAGTGCGAGCCGATATTCCAAAAAACGGCACCGGCACCAGGAGTGCAAGCAGTGCGAGAGATGGAATCGTTTGGACTGCTCCGGTCACCGCAAGAATCGCGTGGCCAATTGCACCGCCGCGACTTGCAACAATCCCGAGCGGAACGCCGGCGATGACCGAAAGCAGCAACGACATTCCGGCCAGCTGCAGATGCCGCGCAGTCCAGCGGCTGATCTTGCTTGTGAGCGACTCTGTCCGCCGTGGCGAAGCATTTTCATCCGCTGCGAAAAACATGTCCGCTGCGCGCGAGTAGTCTTTCGTCCGCTCTGCTTCCGCGTTCAGCCGGATCATGCGTCCTTCGTCGATTTTGTGTTCGAGCCCGCGAATCGCTGCGACAGCTTCCGAAGCAAGGCTTAAGCGGTAGAGAAACACGGCTTTGTATTGTGGGAAAAACGCGAGGTCATCCTCCAACACCACCAGGTTGTTCTCTGCAATCTTTGCATCGGTCGAGTAGGCGTCCTTAACGTCGATCTCTCCAGTTCGCAGTGCTCCGTAGCCGAGCCCGTGATCGATGCCGTTGACGACGCGCGTTTCAAGTCGGTAATGCTGTGCGAGCGGCTGCCAGCCATCGCGTCGATCGAGGAACTCATGCGTCAGTCCAAATTTCAGCTCTGGATGATTACGCAGGTCGCTGATGGTCCGAATACCAGCCTGCACCGCCGCATCGCGCCGCATCACGAGGGCGTAGGTGTTGTTGAATCCAAGATCCTTTGTCATTCCCACTCCGTTTTTTGCGAGTTCACTACGCATTGCATCAACGGATATACCCGGATGTTTGAGGATCTCTTCGGCGATCGTGCCGGTGTATTCCGGATAACACGCGATCTGTCCGCCACGTAAAGCTTCCCACAGGATTATGGTGCCGCCCATTCCCTGGCGGTGCTCGGCTGGAATGCCGGCTGCGCCCGACAAACGTTTCGCGAGTTCAGCAAGGACGTACGATTCGGTAAATTTCTTGGAACCGATAATGATCGGCCCAGATGCTCGTGCTGGAAGGGCAGGTGCACCGAGAAACACGGCCGTAATCGCAGAGAGTAGTCGAATGACGAAAGCCGCTCTGTTGGTGCGGTGAGATTTCGACGTCATGTGAAGAGAAGCGCGCGCTGCGCATTGATAAACTCAGTCACGAACGCGCTCTCCGGCCGCTCGTGAAGGTCGCTGATGGTGCCCTGTTGCACGATGCGGCCTTCATTCATCAACACAATTTCGTCGCCGAGATACGCCGCCTCTGCGAGGTCGTGCGTTACGAGAATCGCTGTCTGGTGCAGCCGTTTGAATATCTCCTTCAAGTCCTGCTGTAATGCTGCCCGGACCAGCGGATCGAGGGCGCCGAGCGGCTCATCGAGCAACAGGAGTTCCGGAGCGAGCGCGAGCGCACGCATCAAACCTACGCGCTGGCGCTGGCCACCGGAGAGTTCGACAGGGTATCGCTGCAGCGCGTCACCGGGAAATCGCGTCAATGCGCAGAGCTCCTCAAGCCGCGTCTTCATTTCTGCGTCCGCTCGGCCGAGGTGCCGAGCCATTAGAAGAACGTTACCGCGGGCAGTTAAATGCGGGAACAGGCCGCCATCCTGAATCACGTAGCCGACGCGGCGCCGAAGTGACGCAAAATTCGGTGGTGTGATCTGCTGGCCATCGAAGTGGATCGTTCCGCTATCGGGTCGAAGCAAACCAATGATCAAGCGCAGGATCGTCGACTTTCCGCAGCCGCTTGGCCCGATCAGCACGGTCGTCTTGCCGCGCTCGAAATTGAGGTCGAGCGAATGCAACGCGGCGGCTGCCCCAAATTGTTT
>JACDHZ010000004.1 GCA_013820755.1 Chthoniobacterales bacterium | reverse complement strand
GTTTACCGCTCTCCGAAGCTTATCGCAGTTAGCCACGTCCTTCATCGCCTATTGGCACCAAGGCATCCATTATGTGCTCTTTGTAGCTTGATCAATCTGTTCCGGTCACCGCCGAATGCGGGACCAGAGATCTTTATGATAACTGAAACTCTCGCGACCGAAGATCTTACTCTCCGGTCCGTTATTTCAGACTCAGCTCTTAAAAGTTGTTTTTACTACCCTGTATGTAGATGTCAAAGAACCAGCGATTTCGATACTCCAGGCGACAAAAAAACCCAACTCTGTCTTCCGACGGTGACTCCCGTTTCCGTTCGTCATGCCGGGACAAAATTGAGTTCCAATTTGCAGTCCCAAAATACCGAAGAACCCGCTCCGTTGGCTTTCGCGTCAGGAGTCCCGTTTCTGGCGGGGTTTCGAAGATAGTTGAGCGAGCCAAGTCGTCAACTCACATTTTCGCAAAAAACTTAACTTTTGGTGCGCCGCGTGCCAATTCAGCACTCCACGTGAGGCGGAAGGGTCTTCCAGCGGCGGGCTGGCAAAATACCGATTTCCGCTGATTCGCCAAGCGAATCCGCGGAACTTGTTCGCTGTTGGCCCTAACTTTCGGCTTCTGCAGTCTCTCCACAATACGATCAGTCTAAAAAAGGCCTGACGGCTATTCGTCACGGCAGAAGCGATCCTTGCTGCAGCGTCGCTCATTCGAGCGGTGCATCACCGTCTAACTAGATACCTCAAACAATGTCACAGACCGAAAAGACACTTCCTCCACAGCAACAAACTTAGCAGCCGGGCCGCGAGCACGAGATGACGCCTCGCCCGGACTCAGACGACCCGCACTACCTCGGAAGCGGCAAGCTGCAGAACAAGTGGCGCTGATCACCGGCGGCGACAGCGGCATCGGCCGCGCAGTCGCGGTGCTGCTGTTCGCGAAGGAAGGCGCCGACGTTGCGATCAGCTACCTGAGCGAGCACAAAGATGCCGAAGAGACCCGCCGGATGATCGGTGAGCACAAGCGCAAGTGCATCATCATTCCAGGCGACATTGGCGACGAAGCATTCTACAAACAGCTCGTCGACCGCACCGCGTCCGAACTCGGTAAGCTCGACATCCTCGTCAACAATGCGGCCGAACAGCACCCGCAGGAAAGCATTGAGAACATCAGCGCCCAACAGCTCGAGCGGACGTTCCGCACAAACATCTTCGCGATGTTTTACCTCACGAAAGCCGCGCTCAAACATCTGACGAAAGGGAGCGCGATCGTGAACACGACGTCCGTGACTGCGTACAAAGGTTCCGCTGAGCTCCTCGACTACTCGTCAACGAAAGGCGCGATCGTCGCCTTCACTCGTTCGCTCTCGCAATCTCTCGCGGAAAAGGGGATTCGTGTAAACGGGGTTGCGCCTGGGCCGATCTGGACGCCACTGATTCCCTCGACGTTTGACGAGAAAAAAGTCGCGAGCTTCGGCGCCGACGTGCCGCTGAAACGCCCCGGACAGCCGGAGGAAGTAGCGCCGAGCTATGTGTTTCTCGCGTCGGACGATTCGTCATACATGACAGGCCAAATACTGAATCCGAATGGCGGCTCTGTTGTGAATGGGTGAGAAATGCAGTCGCACGTCGCCTCTTGTGCCTAGGGGAAGTCAAGGGGGCTCGAAATTGCGTGTCTTTTCTATTTCGAAACCGCCTCCTCGCGCCAAACCGACGCGCGTCTGCTTTGGCACTCAACCGGCCCCGATATGGCTCAGATCAATGCACTCGCCTAACGAATCCCAACCGAGCAACAGACCGACGACCAAGCTGAGGAGAAAGCGCGCCGTCTGGGCACGTGGTCTATGAAGCTGGTAGATCGCTTTGATGGTTTGGCTGATGCCGGCCGCGGAGACGGCGCGAATTTGGATCATCATCGCGATCACGTATCTCGTCGACACTTTGTCACTTCCCGCACATCATCGCGGCTCTGTGGAAACGTTCTACGCCGCCATCAATCGCCAGCGCTGCTGCGCGGACGTGCTCGGTGGTTTGTGGTTCCGGCGTTGATCGGGAATACGATCGGCGGCGTCACGCTTGTCGCTGCGCTGGCGCATGCACAGATCGTCGGAGACAAAGAGAAGCACGCGGAGCGCGAGGCGAGAGCTAATTCCGCCAATCGGGGGTCATAATCGCCACCGAACCTGCAATGTCACGAGCCGTGGGACGCCAACGGAGATCACGCCGTCGGCTGTGCGGCCGCTTTGGATTTGTGTGTTGAGCAGGTTCTCCACACGAACGGCCGCGGAGGCGTTCTGCGAAATCGTGTAGGTGACGCCTGCATCGATGCTCGTGAATGGCGCCAGCACGCGCGTGTTCTGGTCGTCCTCGAACTGCCGATCGCTGTAGCGCACCTGTGCGTTTACCATCCACTTTGCCGTTGGCGTCCATTCGACGCCGCTCGTGAAGACATGTTCCGGAGTTTGCGCGAGCAATTTACTCTCAATCGAGGGGTCGGCTGCCTCGTCGATTGCAGGATGCGTGAAGAGATAGCTCGCTCTGAGACGAAGCGACGGAATCGGTTGCCACTCTGCCGTGCTTTCCCATCCGGGTGCGATGACAAGGCCGACATTTTGTCGTTGGCGTAGCACCCCGCCCTCCGGGATGTATCCCCCCGGATCAAACGTGCCGGGGCCGAAGCCTATCGTGACGTTGCTTACGGCATCTTCCAAACGATTCAGGAATGCGGTACCTGAAACGCGCAGCGTTTCCGTGGCTTGCCACTCTGCGGCCATTTCGCCGCCAATGAGATGTTCGGGAGTCAGCGATGCGTTCGCTTCCGTGACGTCATTGCCGACGCGGAACGGTCGATAGAGTTCATTTAAAGTTGGCACGCGGAAGCCGGTGTAGGCTGCAGCGCGGACTACAAAATCTTCCGTCGCCTTCACGCGAACTCCAAGACGAGCATTGACCTCGTTGCCGTCGCGATCTCCGAATCGTGAGCCGACATTTCGCGCGCCCGTAATGACGTCAGATTCCGTGCGCGAGCCGTCGAAGAGCTCCCAATGATCGAAACGCAGCCCCGCCACGATCACAGCCTTGTCCGTTGGGGACCAGGTGTCCTCAAGGAACAGACCAGCGAAAAGCTGCTGGCCACCCGCTTCGCGCAGACTGATGAAGCGTGCGCCGTCCCATCGGAAGAGCTCATTTGTTTCGCCCTCCACCCAGCGTGTGTCCGCGCCGACGATGACACGGTGAGCCGCGCTCGGCTCCATGCTCCAGACGATGCTCCCGCCCACTGCATCAGCCGGCACGTTGAACTGATTCAGCGCCGGCGTTTCTGAATCACGCGTGGCATTTATGGAGCTAAACGTGCTGCTGAATCTTCGCTGCTGGGCGTAAACGCCGAGCTGCAATTCTGCGCGATCGGCCGGGAAGCTTTCCGTAAGCACCGCACTCACATCAGCACCGACAGTTTCGTTGCGCGTATAACGAGTGCCGTTCCCCCGCGAATCATCGAACCACCGGCCGGTTACGCGGAAAGAGGTATTCGTGTTCCTGTGCCATTCGGCCGCCACGTTGATGAGTTCGGAATCGGCCGTTGCGTTTGTGTCGACGGGCCCGCGCTGACCTGGCGCGATCGTCGGATAGCCGCCGGTTGAAAACCATTCCACCGCCGACGCGATTGAAATCTCCTGATGCACCGCCGTGCCGTCGAGGAACAGCTCATACGTATCGTGATTTCCTACCGAAGCCTCGAGTGCAACAGACGTCGACGCGACTGGTCTGGAGACGAGGAAGACTGTTCCCGCCAGGGCGGCGTTTCCAAACAACCCGGCGCCTCCGCCCGGCTGCACGAGCACCGAATCGAGCGCAGCAGGCGGAATCTGACTCCATAGAACGTATCCGCCAAACGGGTCATTCAGCGGGATGCCGTCGAGCAGCACAAGAGTTCGACTGGCGCCGCTCGGCCCAAAGCTGCGAAGCGTGACGCCCTGCGTTGTGGGGTTCGCCGTGCGACTACTGTTACGCCGGAAGAGGCTAAAGCCAGGTATCTGCGCGCGCAGAATATCGTCGAGCCGCAGCTCCGGCGCGTTGCGCAACTCCTCCGCGTCCACAACTCTCAGAGTGAACGGCGCCGCCGCCTCGGCATCAGGAAGCCGACTCGCCTCGACGATAACCGTTTCCGCCGCCGCGTCCGATGCTGCGGCCGAGACGCTTGCTCGCAGCATCCACATAATGAGTGCGAGAATCAGTAGGGGCCGCACGGCATTGATGAATCGCCTCATCGCGACCTTTTAGTTGGCAGGCGGGAGCCACGCCCTACAATTGCAAAATGTCACGCCCCGACGGCCGCGCCTTCGATCAGATCCGCCCGGTCAGCTTCCAAATCGGCGTAGCGCCACACGCGACCGGCTCCGTCCTCGTGGCGATGGGAAACACGCGCGTGATCTGCGCGGTCATGATCGATGAAGGCGTTCCACGCTGGATAAGAGAGCAAGGCGTCGCCGGCGGCTGGCTCACGGCGGAGTATTCGATGCTCCCGTATTCAACCCAGACACGAAAGCCGCGCGACATTGCGAAAGGCAAGCTCGACGGCCGCAGCAGCGAAATCCAACGCCTCATCGGGCGCTCTCTCCGGGCGGTGGTCGATCTTGAGAAGCTCGGCCCCCGCACAATGTGGGTCGATTGCGATGTCCTCCAGGCGGACGGCGGAACGCGCACGGCGGCAATCACGGGCGCGAGTCTTGCAGTTGCGATCGCCTGTCGCCAGCTGGTGGAAGAAAAGAAGCTCGCGGCTGTGCCGATTCGAAACCTTGTCGCGGCTGTGAGCGCGGGAGTATTCGACGGAACAGCGGTGGTTGACTTGAATTACGAAGAGGACAAGGCGGTAACCGTCGACTTCAACATGGTCGCAACGGAAACAGGCGAGTTCGTAGAACTCCAGGGCTCCGGAGAGGAGGCGACCTTCTCACAGGAACAGCTTGCCGAAATGCTGACCCTCGGCCGCAAGAGCATCGGCGACTTGATCTCCGCGCAGCGCGACGCGCTTGCCCGGGCGGAGCGGATGCAGTAGAGCCAGACTCCACGTGAAGAAGGCGCTCATCACGGGAATCACCGGCCAGGACGGCAGCTATCTCGCAGATCTGCTGTTGGAGAAGGGATACGAAGTCCACGGGATCATTCGGCGAGCGAGCACCTTTAACACCTCGCGGATTGATCATCTCTACGCCGATCCGCACATCAACGGCGTCCGCTTATTCCTGCACTACGGGGACCTAAGCGACTCGGTTAACCTCGTTAAGCTGCTCTACGATCTAAAGCCGGACGAGATCTACCATCTCGCGGCGCAAAGCCATGTGCGCGTCAGCTTCGATATCCCGGAGTATACCTCTGACGTCACCGGCGTTGGCACTATCCGGATCCTCGAAGCGATGCGCGAGACCGGTATCAAGCCCCGGTTTTACCAGGCGTCATCGAGTGAGATGTTCGGCAAGGTGCGGGCAGTTCCGCAGGTCGAGACCACGCCATTCTGGCCGCGCAGTCCCTATGCGGTCGCGAAAGTCTTCTCGTACTGGGCAACGGTGAATTACCGCGAAAGCTACGGCCTGCAGGCGAGTAACGGCATCCTTTTCAACCACGAAAGCCCGCGGCGAGGCGAGACATTCGTTACGCGCAAAGTCACTCGTGCTGTCGCGGCGATAAAGCACGGGCTTCAGAAGGAGCTATTCCTCGGCAACTTGGAATCAAAACGCGATTGGGGCTATGCGCCGGAATATGTGGAGGGCATGTGGCGCATCCTGCAGCAGGACGGAGGCGACGATTTCGTGCTGGCCACAAACGAGACGCACACCGTGCGCGAGTTCGTCGAAGCTGCGTTCGGTCGCGTAAACCTTGACTGGAACGATTACGTGAAGCACGACTCCCGCTACGAGCGGCCTGCAGAAGTCGATCTCCTGATTGGAAATGCCGCGAAAGCAAAGAAGGTCCTCGATTGGGAGCCGAAAGTTCGGTTTGCCGAACTAGTGCGCATCATGGTTGACGCAGACCTCGAGAACCTCTCGAGCAAAGGCGCGCAAAAACATCTCGGCCGGCTGCCGTGAACTAGCGCATAACGGCTTCGCCCGTCGATAGCTCAGCCGAGGCTACCCGAGCGACCTCTGGCGATAACGCCGGCACGACTGCGGCGAGTGGCGCATCAACGATGCTGACCCGCGCGCCCCGACCGACCACATCGTAAAGGCGGATGACATCGCTCGATCGCATTCGCACGCACCCGTAGCTGGAGGGTATCCCGATGTTCCGCTCCTCGGGCGTCCCGTGGATGTAAATCGTTCGCGCATGTGCGCGGGCGTTCTGACCTTCGAGTCCACGGAGCCAAAGAATTCGAGTGACGATCGGATCACGCCCGGGCGAGTCTGCCGCCACGATCTCGCCAGTGCGGCGTCGATCTTTGAACACTGCGCCGCTCGGGGCTGAGCCGCCGATCTTTTGCGCGATTTCGAGTTCACCAAGAGGCGTTCGGTTACTGCCCGGGAAATCACCGAGACCGAACTTCGAAGTCGAGACCGGGAAAGTAGCCATGACGACGCCTTCATCGAGCAGGACCATCTGCTGTTCCGGGACGCTGATCACAACGCGGTGGCGTGTATCGGGTGTGGCGCACGACACAGCCAAAACGAGAACAGTCAGCCCGAAAACTGAGCGGAAGCAGCGGAGCATAACGAATTTCATCAGCGGTTGAACCTGAAGAAACTCTCGGCAGTTGCGGTCGTGGTGCGGCTGATTTCATCGAGCGTCACGCCGCGCGCCGCGGCAATAGTTTCTGCTACAAGCCGCGTGTGAGCAGGCTCGGCGCGCTGACCACGGTGCGGCACCGGCGCGAGGTAAGGACAATCCGTTTCCACCATAAAGCTGCCTAGCGGGAGTTCAGCCGCGACCTCGAGCACCGAGTTGCCGTTTTTGAAAGTCACGATACCCGTAAACGAAACCAGATGCCCCATCCCGAGCACGTCCTCGGCCTGATCGAGGGATCCGCCGAAACAGTGGAACACCGCCCGCAGCTTTCCGCCGTACGGAGCAAGCATCTCGATTGTATCCGCCCAAGCGTCACGCTGATGAATCACGACGTTCAGGCCGAGTTCAACGGCCAGGTCAAGCTGCTGCTCGAACAGACTCGCCTGACGCGCCTTGTATGCTCCGTCGCGCACGCTTGCCTCCACTTCCTCTTCCGTTTCGCCCTGAAGCGTTCGCGCGAACACCTGCACATTTTTTTCGTTTGCTGTCCCGGCGCTCGGCAGCCGGTGATAATCGAGTCCGGTCTCGCCAATCGCGATGACCCGCGGGCTGCGCGCTAGGTCGCGCAACGGAGCCATTACATCATCTATGCCGTCGTCAGCGGAGGTCGGGTGAACGCCGATCACTGCATAGATATTCTGGTGTCGCTCGGCGAGCTCGACCGCACGTCGACTGCTTTCGATGGAAGTGCCGATTGTGAGAATTCGCGTGACGCCGGCTTCGTTCGCTCGACGAAGAACGTCGTCGAAATCCGGGGCAAAGTCCGGATAATCCATATGTGCGTGAGTTTCGATCAGCATTTGGGATTGAAGATTCCTTCGTGTTCGTTAACCAATCAGCTCGATTACGTCGGTAGCAAGAATGCGGTCAAGCGGCGTTCCATCTGCGGTTCAGAACATCTGCTGCGCTCGCGATTTTGATCAGCATCGTTGGACTACCATTCGATAACCGAACTCGCCCACGTCAAGCCGCCGCCAAAGACCACCATCAGGATATAATCTCCTGGCTTCAGCCGGCCGCTCCGATTTGCTTCATCTAAAGCGATCGCGACGGCGGCAGCCGATGTGTTTCCGTAGCGATCCAGGTTCACAAAGAATCGCTCGATTGGAATTTTCATGCGATCTGCGATCGCTTCGATGATGCGGATGTTGGCCTGGTGCGGAATGATGCACGCGATGTCGTCGATCGTCAGCCCTGCTTTGTCGAGGGCTTTGTTCGAGGCGTCGAGCATCGAAACGACCGCCTGCTTGTAAACGTCCTTGCCGGACATGTGGATCGTTTGCAGATGCTGATGGGCGTTCTCCGCAGTGATGGGCTGCCGGCACCCCCCGCCTGGCATCCACAGAATGTCTGCGTACTGGCCATCACTGCCGATATGTGTGCTGATCACGCCATGCGTGCTCTCGCTGCGATGCTGCAAAATGGCAGCGCCCGCACCGTCTCCGAAAAGGACGCATGTGTTGCGGTCGGTCCAATTTGTGATCGAACTCAGCTTCTCCGCGCCGATAACGAGCACCGTCTCGTACGTGTTGGTGGCTATGAATTGTTGCGCGATCTCGAGAGCAAAGAGAAAACCGGCGCAAGCGGCCGATACGTCGAGACACGCGGCGTTCCTTGCGCCAATCTTCTGCTGCACGAAGCACGCCGTCGCCGGGAAGATCATGTCCGGCGAAGCCGTCGCCAGCAGGATCAACTCGATATCCTCAGCCGCGATGTTTGCCTGCTCCATTGCGGCGAGAGCCGCGCGTGCCGCCATGTCGCTGGTGTATTCGTCTTTTGCTGCGATACGCCGGGTCTTGATTCCCGTCCGGATCGTAATCCAATCATCTGTCGTATCGACCGAAGCCGAGAGATCGGCGTTCGTGAGTACCCGCTCGGGAACGTAGCTCCCGGTGCTTACAATTGAAACTGTCCGCCCTGCTTTCTTAGCGGAGCGCGGGCTCGAGCGAGGCGGTCGTTTCATTATAGCGGCGAACTTCCTCGATGATATGCGGGTTCACTTCGCTTTCAATGGACTCCGCCGCTACGCGCAGCGCGTTCTTGATCGCTAACGGGGTGCTCGCGCCGTGCGCAATTATGCAGATCCCGTTGACTCCGAGCAGCGGAGAGCCGCCATACTCCTCGTAGTTCACCTTCTTCTTGATCGCGCGAAATGCGCTCTGCGCGAGGTATGCGCCGGCCATCCTCAGCTTGTTCTTTGTCAGCTCGTGCTTCAGCCACTTGAAGATCGCGTCGCCGACGGATTCGCACGTTTTCAGAATAACGTTACCTACAAAGCCGTCACAGACGACCACTTCGACCGGATCTTCGAAGAGATCGTGTCCCTCGATGTTTCCACGAAAATTCAACGCACTCTGCTTTAGCAGCTTGAAGACTTCCTTGGTCAGATCGCTCCCTTTGAGGTCTTCGCCCCCGATCGACATCAAGCCGATCGCCGGATCCCCATACCCCATGACGTGGCGCGAATAGACGGAGCCCATGATCGCGTATTGCACGAGATGTTCCGGTCGGGGATCGCTGTTCGCACCTGCATCAATCAGAACGAAAATGTTAGTTTCGGAAGGTATGATCGCGGCGATTCCAGGCCGATCGATCCCAGGCAATGTGCGAAGCTTTATGGTTGTCGCGGCCACTGCAGCGCCTGTGTGACCGGCGCTTACAATCGCCTCTGCGTTACCTTTTTTCACAAGGTCAATCGCGCGGCTGACGGACGAATCCTTTTTGCGGCGGACTGAATCCACAGCTCCATCGGTCATCTCGACGACCTGCGTCGAGTGGACGATCTCGACGCGCCGGTCATTGCAGCCGTGCGTCTTCAGTTCTGCTTCGATGCGCGGCGTATCGCCGACGAGAAACAGCTTTTTTATCCGAGTGTAGTCGCGTAATGCCATGACCGCGCCGGCGACGAGATTGGGGGGTCCGAAATCGCCGCCCATTGCATCGAGTGCGATTCTCATCGGAGCGGGAGTTTGCGAAGTTCAGCCGTTGAATGCAAAACGAAACTTACGCGTGCGAATGCCTCGATTTTCGAGGCGCTTTCGGCAGACCACGTGCAAAAGGCGCGCCCAGAGCCCTGCTAGATCAGCCCGCGTCGACGGTGAGCACCTGGCGGCCTTTGTAGTAGCCGCAGGAAGGACATGCCGTATGTGAAGCCACAGTGCTGCCGCACTGCGTGCACTTGTTCAACTGCGGAGCCACCCAACGGTGGGATGCTTTGCGCGTGCGCAGTCGCATCTTCGAGACTTTGCGTTTAGGAACTCCCATAAGAGCGGATTAGGAAAGCAGGAAATCAGAAAAACACAACTCCGCGCGCATCATTCGACGTCAAGCTTGTCCAGAGCACTCCAGTCTGGCTTGCGTGCAGCAGCGTTCGCTTCGGCAGCGTCGCTGCGCTCCTGCTGCACGAGCGGAGCCTGGCAGACGCGTTCACCCGTCCTGTCGCACCGCGGATAGGCTGGCAGATTGAGAAGGATGTCTTCGCGGACAAACGGCGTCAGGTCCACAACTTCAGGTCCGCCGGTCTCAGTGACGATCGCGAACTCCGGTACCTCGATCATGTGCACGAATGGCTCAAGACATGCCACGCAGCGCACTTGGACCGGCAGTGATAACGACCCGTTTGCCCAGAGCGAGCCTTCCGAAACGCCGACATCCAGCGAGTAGCGGAGCGGACCCGCGCACACGATTTCTTCCTTCTCGAGTTCCGGGATCGGGCAATCCTCCTCACCCTCGAGATGTAGTCCCTCGTTCGGGATTTGCCTGAGATGAACTTTCATTGGCTCTTTTTGCGACGAAACGCTTCCACGACTTTCGGTGGAACAAATTTAGTAATGTCGCCGCCAAGGCGGCCGATCTCTTTGACGATCCGCGAGCTTAAGTACGTGTACTCCTCCTTCGGCATCAGAAAGATCGTCTCCACGTTCGCTTCCAGTTTTCTATTCATAAGAGCCATTTGAAACTCGAATTCGAAATCCGAAACCGCGCGTAGGCCGCGAATGACAGCTGTCGCGCGCTGCTGCACGGCAAAATCGACGAGCAGTCCATCGAGCGGGGCAATCTGCACGCAATCCATGTTGCCGATTGTCGCGCGCAGCAATTCCAGGCGCTCCTCGAGCGTAAATAACGGTTGCTTCTGATCGTTGTGCGCGACCGCCACGACGACTTCATCAAACAGTTTTCGTGCACGCTCGATCACATCGAGATGGCCGTTGGTGACGGGATCGAAGCTGCCGGGATAAATCGCGCGCCGCATTTGGAGAAGGTTGAACGCCGGAAGCGCTCCGTCCAACCAGCAAATTCGCCGCGATGAGCTAAGTTGGGCGAATAGCCGCGAGGGCGAGAATAGTCGCCGCGCCACCAATGAACGAGCCTTTCTACAAGCGGGTAGCGGTTGCGAGCGCCTTCTCGCCGCGCTTCGAGCAGGTGCTCGCGGAGGCAAAACGCGTCCGCGATCGGCTGGGCGCGGAATTGAGCCTGATCTACGTCGGCAAGAAGGACGCGGCGACGACGAAGCGGTTCGCCACCGCGCTGTCCGAGATTTCTCTACCAGCGGACTCGATCATCCACTACCAGCAAGGCCCCCCTGCTGAAGCCATCATCGAGGCTGCGCGGGCGAACGCAGTGGAACTGATCGTCGCGGGCGCACTGGAGAAGGAAGTCGTGCGCCGGTCGTTTCTGGGTAACGTCGCGCGCCGCCTCGTGCGCGAAGCGTCCTGTTCGGTGATGTTGTTCACGAAGCCGGACCGCAATCCGAAGCCGCTGCGCCGGATCGTGTTTTTCGTGCCGGATTATACCGAGTATGCGCAGCGGGCGCTGCAGCAGACCCTCGCCCTGGCTGCCAAGGAGCAATCAGAAGGCGTATATGCGATTCGCGTCTATACATCCTTCGACGCTGCCAGGGCGACATTGCGAGGCCAATCCGACGAACGCGGGGAAGACCAGCCAACCACTCCGACGCTTGACGAAGAGGAGGCGGCGCTCGAAGCGTTCATCGAGGCGGCCGGCGAAACCGAGGTGCCGGTCGAAACGCGCTGCATCCGCGGGAACACCGGCTTCGCGGCATCTGATTTCGTGCAGGCAGTTGAAGCGGATATCCTCGTGGTTCCGGTAGAGCCGAGCAGCGGAGCTAAAACGGAATTGCCGCCCCACATTGCGTGGGTCACGGATGTTATTCCGTGCAATTTATGGGTGATCCGCTGAAGCAACCGGCTGCACCCGGCGAATGAATTCACAGACGCCGTTCCACGCCTACAGCGTGGAGCATCTGACAACTATCCTGATTACCTTGGCGCTGCCGTTTGTCCTTGCCGCAGCGGTTCGCCGGTCAGCTGCGGTCCAAAGGGTGATCATCGCCGCGATTGCTGCAGTTCTCGTCGTCAACTACCTGACATACCTCGTCTTCGTGCGGCGCGTCGGCGATATCGAGTGGCGGCAGATGCTTCCCATGCAGATGTGCGACTGGGCCATGGTCGTAGTGCTCGTCG
The DNA here is from genome assembly GCA_013820755.1 of Chthoniobacterales bacterium. GTDB lineage: Bacteria > Verrucomicrobiota > Verrucomicrobiia > Chthoniobacterales > UBA10450 > JACCTI01. Next base: position 27,013 of record JACDHZ010000004.1, on the reverse strand, counting down.
CGGTGTGGACAGCGAACCATCGATGGTTCGAAGTCGCCTACTTCTGGGGCTTAGGCGGAACGCTACAGGCGGTGCTCACTCCGAATCTCCACTACGGTTTCCCTGATCCGCGGTTCATCAGCTTTTTTGTCGCGCATGGCGGCATTATCGTCGGCGTGGTGTTTCTGATGCTGACGCGGCGACTGCGGCCGTATCCACTGTCCATCGTGCGGGTATTTGCATGGTCGGAACTCTATTTCGTGGTGACGCTGGTCGTCGACGAGATCACCGGCGTGAACTACGGCTTCCTGCTGCACAAACCCGAGGCATTCTCGCTGTTGAGCTTACTTTCCGATTCGCGCCCGCTTTATTCACTCCAAATGCACGGGCTGGCGCTGCTGTTTTTTTCCGCCTTATACATGCCGTTCGCGATTGTAGATTTGATTCGCAAATATCGCTCCCCGGTGGTTCATCAATGAACGCACGCGCCACCGTGCCGCGTTCCGGGAGGGGCTGCTTCTTTGGTCAGCAGGGATGAGTGGAGTCCTCGTCTTTAAGGTCACGGTTGTGCCGCGCGCTTCTTAGCGATGTGGGGCTCCCGCTCCTGCTGCAGATCGTGATACGGAATCTGTGTAATCTGCGGAAGTCATCCTGGTTACTGTGTCGCACTCCGCTCAACGTTCCGCCACCGGCAGGGAATGCGTGAGGCATGGACGCGCACGCTGATCCGTCGGAAGCTGCCGCGTTTGTGAAAGCGAAGTCTCTAAAAATCGGCAACGTCGTCATCGGCGGGAAGCGGCCGGCGTTCATCCTCGGTCCGTGCGTGATCGAGTCGGAGAAATTCGTCTGGCGCATAGCGCGGCGGATCGCGCAGATCTGCGCGGGCGAGAGGGTGCCATTCATTTTTAAGGCTTCGTATGACAAGGCGAACCGCACTTCGATCCGCTCCTATCGCGGCATCAGCGCGGAGCAGGGATGTGAACTGCTGGCGGCGATCGGCGCGGAGATGAATGTGCCGGTCACGACGGATGTTCATTCGCCGGCGGAAGCAACGATCGCCGGCAGACATGTCGATGTTCTGCAAATCCCTGCGTTCCTCTGCCGGCAAACCGATCTCCTGCGCGCAGCGGCCGAAACAGGTCGTGTGGTGAACGTGAAGAAAGGGCAGTTCCTCGCACCGTGGGACCTCCGAAACATTGCGGAGAAGCTCGCTTCGTTCGGCAACGACAAGTTCTTCTTCACCGAACGCGGCACGACGTTCGGCTACAATAATCTCGTTGCCGACATGCGGTCGCTTTATTGGATTCGTGAAGCCGGTTACCATGTCGTCTTCGACGCCACCCACGCAGTTCAGCGCCCGGGCGGTGCGGGGGACGCTACGTCGGGGGATAGTGTGCTGGCGCCAGTGCTGGCCCGAGCGGCCATCGCTGCGGGTTGCGACGGAATCTTCATGGAAGTCCACGAGAATCCAGCGCGTGCACTCAGCGACGGACCGAACCAGATCGCCCTAAAGCAGTTGCCGAAGCACCTCCGCATGTTAAGAGCTATCCATGCTGCCGTTTCGTAGCGGTCGCTCTCTAAAACTGGGGGCTTCCGGCGCGTATTTCATAGCTGTGATCGTCGCTCTTTGGGTCGTCGCGGCCGACGCCCAGCAGAAGCGGGAGCAGAAAGGCAAGACGCCGCAAAGTTCCCCATCGGCCGGGGCAAACATTCCGCTGCCGATCGGGCAGGAAATCAAGGGCCTTGTGCTTCCCGACATCGATTTGGAGGGGCATCTCCGCTCCAAATTCGAAGCAGGCACCGCCAAGCGCCTGGATGCCGAGCACATCCAATTCAAAGGCTTGAAAGTAACCTCATTTACTCCCGAAAACTCGACTGATCTCCAGATTGACCTGCCGGAGTCCACATTCAATATCAACACGCGAGTGCTGCGGTCGCAGCAGCGGACGACCATTGTACGGGAAGACTTTACGATCGCTGGAGATGTAATGGAATTCAGCACCGCGGACAGGAAAGGCACTCTCACGGGCAACGTGAAAATGATCATCAAAGACCAGGCGGCGCTCGCGGGAAAAAAAACGCAATGACAAAGGTTATTGCGTGGGTGCTCTTGGTTTCCGCAATCTGCGGCAGCGCCGGCCATGCGCAGGATGCGGCGGCGACGGCGACACCTTTGGAACGTAAAGCTAAGGCTAAGAAGAGCCGCGAGAGCAGCACGAAGCCCGAGGGGAAGGCAGACGACCCGCTGAAGCAGGCGTTCGGCGGAGGCATGAATGTCAACTCGAACGAACCCGCGACGACCGAAATTGTAGCCGAGCAGGCGTTCTTCGATTCCGGTAAATCGATCGGCATCTTTACCGGGCATGTAATCGTCAAAGACCCGCGGTTTAACCTGCAGGCTGACAAACTCACCGTATATCTCGGAAAAGGGGAAGTCCGTGGATTGGATCGCGCGGTCGCAGAAGGGAACGTCGGCATGGTGCGCGAAACACCCGGACAAGATGGCGGTCCGCCAGCCCGATCCGTAGGGCGCGCGGACAGCGCCGTCTACACTGCCGGCAACGGCAACGTTGAGCTTAAGGGGACTCCGCGGGTGCAGAGTGGATTGAATTCGCACATCGCAACCAGCCCCGACACCGTCATGATCATCAACCAGTCGGGCCAGCTGACGACGAATGGCCCCAGCCGCACCGAGATCCGCCAGGAGCCTAAGAATCGGCAGCCGCAGCCGCCCAGATCATGAGCGGGGAGATTGCGACTGCCGCTCCCATGGCTGTGTCTTCGACCCCCAACGCGCCGCCCTCTGCGAAAAAGGTCCTCGAGACGGAGCAGCTCGTGAAGATATACGGAGGCCGCGCTGTCGTGAACGGGATCAACATCAACGTTCGTGCAGGCGAGATCGTAGGCCTTCTTGGCCCGAACGGCGCCGGGAAAACGACGAGCTTTTACATGATAGTGGGACTCGTAAGGCCGAACAGCGGCCAGGTGAGGTTTTCCGGCACTGATGTCACGACATACCCGATGTACAAGCGTGCGCGGCTCGGCATGGGCTATCTTCCGCAGGAGGAATCAATCTTCCGACGGCTCACGGTCGAAGAGAACATCATGGCGATTCTGCAGACGCGACCGATGACAAGACAGGAGCGGCGGCACCGTTGCGATGAGCTGCTGCATCAATTCGGGATCGAAAAAATCTCAAAGAACATCGCGCTGACGCTCAGCGGCGGCGAGAAGCGGCGCTTGACGATCGCACGGTCGCTGGTCACAAATCCGACGCTGCTGATGTTGGATGAACCCTTCAGCGGAGTCGATCCGATCGCCGTTTACGATGTGCAGCAAATAGTGGTCAATCTCAGGAAGAGCGGCCTCGCGATTTTGATTACCGACCACAATGTCCGCGAGACGCTCTCGATCGTGGATCGCGCGTATTTGATCTATGAAGGACGCGTCGAGAGCGAAGGCACCAAAGATTTCCTCATCAACGATCCAATCAGCCGTCAGCTGTATCTCGGCGAGCGGTTCCGGATGTAATCGAAAGACCAATCAATGATAACAGCTAACGCTCACCCCCCGGTAAAAGTAACCGGCCGGCACCTGCAGGTTACTCCCGCGATCAGCGATTACGTAACGCGCAAGATCGAGAGTCTGCACCTCGACTATCCGAAGATCATCGAGGCACATGTCGTCCTGGAAGTCGAAAAGTATCGCCACTGCGCGGAGGTAATTCTGGTTTGCTCGAATCATATCACCATCGAGGCCCGCGAAGAGACGAACGACATGTACGCTGCCATCGATGCAGTGGTGGACAAGATTGCGCGTCAAATGCGCAAGTACAAGACGCGCCTGATGAAGAAACATCGCCCGCGCCATGACATCGTGCATCACCTGGAGGAACATGTGCTTCAACCAGAGCCGGTGGATGTCGACGGTGAGGAAGACGGCGCGCATCATCCGGTCGTGAGATCAGAGCGATATCCGGTGAAGCCGATGTTCATCCATGAAGCGGTGCTGCAGCTCGAGATGTCGCATCGGCAGTTCCTCGTCTTCCTGAATGCTCGCAGCGCCCGGATGAACGTGCTCTATCGAAGGAAGAGCGGCGAGTTCGGTCTTATCGAACCGGCGTCCGCGTAGTATTGAAAAATTCCGCCCGCCGAATGCCTCACCGAGCGACCGCGCAGCCGATCACGTCCGGGAGTCCGCTGCGCAAAAATGTTCGCATCGTCACGGTTGAAAGCTTTTACAACGACCATGGCGAAACCCTGCACCTAAAGCTGGAAGGCAATCGCGTCGGCCTTGACCGGAAGATCCGGGAGCCCACCATCAATCGCCCGGGTTTAGCGCTCTCCGGGTTCTATAACTACTTCGCAGAGAAACGCGTGCAGGTGCTTGGAGCGGCGGAGCAATCATATCTGGACAGTCTTTCACCGCGCGCTCGGGCGCAACGGTTCCGCGGATTATGCGCGCAGAAGATACCATGTCTCGTGGTATCGCGCGGCGCACACCTCGATCCCCAGCTTCTGGCAATCGCTGAAGAGGCTCAAATCGCGGTATTCCGTACGCCAATGGTGACGATGCGTTTCATCAATGCGGCGACTATCGCAATGGAAGTCGATTTTTCGCCGTCCGTCACGGAGTTCGGCAGCATGGTCGATATACTCGGTATCGGAGTGTTGATTCGGGGCGAGAGCGGCGTTGGCAAAAGCGAGTGCGTTCTTGGACTCATCGAACGGGGCTATTCGCTCGTCGCAGACGATGTCACCCGCATTAAGTCCCTCGAGGGCCGCGAATTGATGGCTACGGCCCCGGACCTGACGCGCTACCACATGGAAGTGCGTGGGATCGGTATCATCAATGTGGCGTCGATTTTCGGGATCGGCAGCATTCGAATAGAGAAACGGCTGGATCTCGTTGTAACCCTCAAGGATTGGCAGGATCTGGAGGAGGTCGACCGGATCGGTCTGGATCAGGAATTTTACGAAATCCTGAAGCTGCAGGTTCCGCATATCACCATCCCGGTACGCCGCGGGCGCGACCTTGCGCGACTTGTCGAAGTCGCGGCGATGGATCAAAAATTAAAGAGTGTGGGTCGGAACAGCGCGGTGGAATTCAACGAGAAGCTGCTCAGCTTAATGGGAACGAAACAAACGTAATGGGCGTACTGAATCGCAAATCGGGAGGCGTTCGCGGAGAGAAAGTCGAAAAGGAGGTCACCATCGTGAACCGCCTTGGCATGCATGCCCGGCCAGCGGCGATGTTTGTGCGAGTCGCGAGCCGTTATCGCGCCGAAGTCTGGGTCGAGCGAGAGGGCGAACAGATAAATGGCAAAAGCATTATGGGCCTCATGATGCTGGCGGCGGGACAGGGTTCAAAACTGATGATTCGCTGTGAAGGTCCCGATGCCGATCGCGTGATGCAGGAGCTAGAGGAACTGATTGCGGGGAAGTTTAGCGAAGACTAGGAGATTTGCGGCGAGCGGCACCGCATGCGCGTACGAGCAGTCCGATCGCTGACGCCCTGCGGCTCCCTCTACCGTTTCTTGACAGACAAGGTAGTCTCGCACCGGCATGACTACCGACGACACGAAAGCCGAAACCCGCTTTTTCGGGCTCGCCGTGTCCCCTGGCATCGCCAGGGGCACCGTTCACGTCGTGCGGGACGAGGCGGAGGATGTTGCGCGGTATCACATCGAACCGAGCGAAATTGCGAACGAAATTGGCCGGTTTGAGACCGCCCTCATCCAGACGCGCGCGCAGATCCTCGAAATGCAGCAGAAAATCGCCGAGGCAATCGGTGCGAAAGACGCCGGCATCTTCGATGCGCATCTGCTCGTCGTCGAAGACCGGACGTTGATCGATGAAGTCTTACGCAGGCTGGAGGGTGATCTTTGCAACGTCGATTACGTCTTCCAAGAGGTTGCGAAGCATTACGCCGACACGCTAAGCAAGATTGACGATCCGTATCTCCGTGAACGTGCACTCGACATCCAGGACGTGACGCGACGCGTCGTGCGCAATCTGCAAGGCAAGGCGCAGAAGGCATTTCTCGCATTGAGCGATCCGCACATTCTCGTCGCGCACAACATCACGCCCTCTGACACCGCCACGATGGATCGAAAGCAGGTGCTCGGGTTTGCCACAGACCTCGGTAGCCGCACATCGCACACGGCGATCATGGCGAGGTCGATGAATATTCCGGCCGTCGTCGGTCTGCACAACGCGACCGAGAAGCTCGAGACGGGGCACGAGGTGCTCGTCGACGGCTACAACGGCTTATTGATTCTCAATCCGACGCCCGACACGCTCTGGCATTATGGCGAGCTCAAACACCGCAAAGAGCAGGTCGCCGAGCAGCTGACCGGGCTTCGCGAAACCAAATCAACCACGCGTGATGGCCGGCACATCGTGCTCTCCGCAAACATCGAATTGCCGAATGATGTGGAGTCCGTAGCGCAGAACGGCGCCGAAGGGATCGGCCTTTACCGAACAGAATTCCTCTATCTCAATCGCGCAACTTTGCCGACTGAAGAGGAACAATACCAAACGTACCGCAAGGTAGCGGAGCACGTGGCCCCCCATCCTCTGATCATCCGCACTTTCGATCTCGGCGGGGACAAGATCGCCTGCGGAATGGAGGCGTTTGATGAGCAGAACCCCTTCATGGGGCTGCGCGCAATCCGGTTTTGCCTCGAAAACCTCGACATATTCAAGGCGCAACTCCGCGCGATTCTCCGCGCAAGCTCCACCGGCAATCTGAAGATCATGTTCCCGATGATCTCCGGGCTCGATGAATTGCGGCGTGCAATCGGCGTGCTGGATGAATGCAAAGCGGAGTTGAAGCGGGAACGCGTTGCGTTTGGCAGTGCGACGGAGGTGGGCGCGATGATCGAAATTCCGAGCGCAGCCCTCTGCGCCGATGCGCTCGCGCGAGAAGTCGATTTCTTCAGCATCGGAACGAACGATCTGATTCAGTATGCCCTGGCAGTCGATCGCGTGAACGAGCGCATCGCGAATCTCTACGAGCCGGCGCACCCTGCGGTGCTCCGGCTGTTGAAGATGGTTTCGGACGCTGCGCACAGGCATGATATTTGGGCGGGCGTTTGCGGTGAAATGGCGGGGGACCTCACCATGGTGCCGCTGCTTCTTGGGCTAGGCATGGATGAGCTAAGTGTGAGCGCGTCGCTGGTGCCACGCGTAAAGCGTGTCGTCCAGAGTTTGTCGATTCCGGAGTGTGAAAAGCTGGTGACGGCGGCACTGGAACTCACCACGCCGGCGGAAATCCTCGCACGTTGCACAGAAGTCGCGCGCCAACACTACGCGGACTTAATCAGCTGAGCTGTCGCCGGCACCAACGGTGGGCGCGCTAGTCTTCCTCAGCGGATTCAGACTCCGACTCAGTCTCCGGATCGGGCTTCAGCCCTTCTTCTTCCATCTTCCGCAGGACGTCGCTCATATCGTCCACTTCATCCCACACTTCCTGGCTGACGTAGATGGGCGACTTCTGCTGCGTCGCCATCGCGATGCAATCACTGGGTCGCGCATCGAGTTCGATAATTTTCGTCTGCTGCAGTTCGTTTTCCGCTCGGATGATTATCCGCGCGTAGTAGGTCGCGTTCTTCAAATCGTTGATGATAATCCGTTCGACGTGCGCGCCGAGCGCCGTCATCAGGTGCCCCATGAGATCATGCGTCAGAGGTCTCTCTTTTGAGACGTCGCGCATGAACATCGTGATCGCGCTGCCGACGGTTTGATCGACGTAGATGATGAAGACTTTGTCGTTGTTACCGAGGAAGACCGCGCACCCGCCGCTCGTCGGCAGAACCGCTCGCACCTGCACCTCGATGACGGTTTTGTTCATCGCGTGACGGTAGCCGTCCGGCCTGCGAAAAACAAGCAGGACGCGCGGTTGTCGCGCCGCTCGCGGCATAATTTTGGCTGCCGCTCTTGCATGTTCGGGCGGCTGATTGATTATGCGCTTGCGTTGGCCGCCGTGATCGAAAAACCGAAGTCTGAATGGGATGTGGAAGCCGCGATCGGCACCTATAATGTCGACGCCTGGGGTAGCGGTTACTTCACGGTAAACGCTGCCGGTAACTCTGAGGTGCGCCCGCTGCTCGAAGGCGGCGGATCGATCGACATCCTGGAGGTGGTGAATGAGGCTCGCGAGCGCAACCTCGGTTTCCCGCTCGTAATCCGATTCCAGGATTTGCTGCGCCACCGCGTTGAGTCGGTGAACCGCGCTTTTCATAGCGCCATCACGGAATTCGGTTATCGAAATGCGTTTCGCGGCGTCTTCCCCATCAAAGTAAACCAGCTACGCGAAGTCATCGAAGAGATCGTCGACGCCGGCCAGCAATACCACTTCGGTTTGGAAGCTGGCAGCAAACCTGAGCTCATCGCCGCACTCGCGATGCACAAGGATCTCGAGAGCCTCATCATCTGCAACGGCTACAAGGATGGCGCTTATATACGTTCAGCAATGCTCGGGCGCCGCCTCGGCAAGTCGGTCATCATCGTTGTCGAGAAAATCGAGGAGCTGCAGCAAACGGTGCGCATTGCCAAAGAGATGGGCGTTGAACCTCACATTGGAATTCGCGTGCGGCTGCATAGCAAAGGCGCGGGCAAATGGACCACGAGCGGCGGCGAGAACGCGAAGTTCGGACTCGATACCGCGAATCTGGTTGTCGCCAGTGAGCTATTAAAGTCCGAAGGAATGGCTCATTGCCTGAAACTTGTTCATTTCCACGTCGGTTCGCAGGTGCCGGATATTTCCACAATCAAGCGCGCCGTGCGTGAGGCGGCTCGTTATTACGCGAAGCTTTCGAAACTCGGCCACGATCTCGGCTATCTCGACGTAGGCGGCGGCTTGGCTGTCGATTATGACGGATCACGGACGACTTTCGACAGTTCGATGAACTACTCGCTGGAGGAGTACGCGAATGACGTCGTTTGGAACATCATGGACGTCTGCGACTCGGAAGGCGTCGCGCATCCCGGGATTGTGAGCGAAGGGGGTCGCGCGATCGTTGCACACCATTCCGTGCTTGTGGTGGAGGCGTTCGGTTCGATCGAAAAGAATGCGTCTGCGGACAAGGTGATGAATGCCGACGCGGATCACAAACTCGTCCGCGACATTCTGGACGTGCAGCAAAAACTGAAGCGCAACAACCGCCGGGAAACACTACACGACGCGCAGCAGATAAAAGAGGAGTCCCAACAGATGTTCTCCCTGGGGCTGCTGGATCTCGTCAGCAAGGCCAAGATCGAAAGCGTCTATTGGCAGCTCGCGGAGCAGATCGTCGCGATGCATCGCGGCCTCCGCTACGTCCCCGAAGAAGTGAAGGAACTCGAGACCTCTCTGGGCGATCAATACATTTGCAATTTCTCGGTTTTCCAGTCGCTACTGGATCACTGGGCGCTTGGCCAGTTGTTCCCCATCATGCCGATTCACCGCCTGAACACTGCACCAGATCGCAACGGCACGATGGTCGACATCACCTGCGATTCAGATGGCAAGATTTCGAAGTTCATCGACTTGCAGGACGTTCGTGAAACGCTGCCGCTGCACCGCATCGTCCCGGGCGAGCCATATTACCTCGGTGTCTTCATGGTTGGTGCGTATCAGGACATCATGGGCGACCTGCACAATCTGTTCGGTCGCGTCACGGAGGTGCACGTGTTCCTCGATCCGGATGAGGAATCGGGCTGGTACATCGAGGAAGTCATCGAAGGCAGCACAATCGGCCAGGTGCTGGCGCTGACGCAGTGGGACAAGATCGAGCTGATGCGGCTCGTGAAACTGCAGGTCGATGCCGCGATAAAGAGTGATCGCCTGAAGCCAAGTGACGCAATGAAGCTGCTGTCAGATTACGAGCGAGGATTGCAGGATTACACGTACTTGTCTTTGAACGAATCGATTCCGTCCGCCGGCAACGCGAACGGTCAGTCACGTCTTCTGTAGTGTCGCGGTGACGAAAGCTAAGCCGGAGCACGAGCGCTTTCGCTTGTCTGGTTGACCCCCTCCGGCACATTGCGCGATGACTGGTTCGACTTCCGTCAAAGACGCGCTGCGGAGCACTGCCGCGGTCGATTCAATCTACGTCCAAGGCTGGGTGCGGACCCGTCGTGACTCAAAAACCTTCTCGTTCCTCGAACTGAACGACGGCTCGTCACTGCGCAATTTGCAGGTGATCGCCAACGATTGGCTCGCGAATTACGCGGATGTGCAGCGCCTTGCAACTGGCGCCTCGATTGCCGTCCGTGGCAAGCTCATCCCGTCGCAGGGAAAAGGACAAAGCTGGGAAGTCATCGCCGACGACCTGACCATCATTGGGCCATCTGACGACACGTATCCGCTGCAGAAGAAAGGGCACACGCCGGAATTTTTACGAGAGATCGCGCACCTCAGACCGCGCTCAAATCTGTTCGGCTCAGTGTTTCGGGTGCGAAGCCGGCTCGCATTTGCGATCCACCAGTTCTTTCAGGAGCGCGACTTTGTTTATGTCCATACGCCGATCATTACCGCCAGCGATTGCGAAGGGGCGGGGGAGCTGTTTCGCATTACGACGATCGACGCGACCAATCCGCCACGCGGTGGCGACGGCAACATCGACTACGCAAAAGACTTCTTCGCACGGTCGACTTTTCTGACGGTTAGTGGCCAACTCGAAGCCGAGGCCTTCGCTTGCGCGCTCAAGAATGTCTATACCTTCGGTCCAACATTCCGCGCGGAAAACTCGAATACCTCCAGGCATGCGAACGAGTTCTGGATGATCGAGCCGGAAATGGCGTTCTGCGATCTCACGTGCAACATGGATACGGCGGAAGAGTTGGTGAAATATCTCATTCGCGACATCCGGGAGAACTGCCCTGACGAGATCGAGCTATTCGGGAAATTTGTCGACAAAGAGCTGACAGCGCGGCTGGAGTTCGTGCTCGATCGCCCGTTTCAACGCATCAGCTATACCGAGGCGGTCGAGTTGCTGTTGGAGAGCGGCGAGAAGTTTGAGTTCCCGGTCGAACAGGGGACAAATCTGCAATCCGAGCACGAGCGTTGGCTTACCGAGAAGCACTTCAAGTGTCCGGTCACGGTTTTCGGTTACCCAAAGGAGATCAAGCCGTTTTACATGCGGCTCAACGATGACGGCAAAACCGTCACCGCCATGGACGTGCTGGTTCCCGGGATCGGTGAGATCGTCGGGGGCAGCCAGCGCGAAGAGCGTCTGGATGTGCTGGAGGCAAATATGCGCCGGCATAACCTCGATCCCGTGGAGTACAAGTGGTATCTCGATCTGCGCCGCTACGGGACAGTGCCGCACTCAGGGTTTGGACTCGGCTTCGAGCGGATGCTGATGTTCGTGACTGGCGTCTCGAACATCCGCGATGTGATCCCGTTCGCGCGAACGCCGGGGAGTGCGGAATTTTAGGGCGATTCTGCTTTTTTGCTAAGTAACGCGACTTTCTGCCTGGCAGGCAAAAAAACTGGAACAGATCCACGCAGCGCCTTCAGCAGGAGATGTTTGCAACCACTCCTCGAGAATAGTTTGCAGAGTCGATTCACGGCGCGATTGATCCGAGATCGTGTTGGCCAGCTCGATTGCTTTCAAAGGGGTTGGTCTGGATACCGTTCTGCAGAATACTTCCAGCGCTTCGTCTCGGAGATTACCAGAACTGCTATTTATCCACGTTAAAGCAGCGTCGGGACTTGTATTTGACCAGTTTTTCTAAGACGACCGAGAGCGGGAGGTTGCGCTCATCGGCTGGGACTCGCACACTGCACTCCGCTGCCGCCATCGGATCGCTGCCCGCGTAGTACTTGGCTATTTCCAGGTTGGCTGTCGCTCGGATGTCCGCTGGAAGCTTTTCCGCCCAGCGCAAAGCCAGATTTTTGTCGACGAAGAAAAGGCCAAACGCGGCGTTGTCAACGGACTGGTGAACTCGGGGGTCGTCGAGATGATTCAAAATATAGGTGGAGGCGGCGGGGGGATCATTCTCGACCCAGCCTAGCTAAAGCTCCCGAAATTCGGATGGATCAGCGGTGTTCGGATGCCTTTCGAGCCATGCGAGAGCCACAGGACCTTCGATCCATCCCCAGTTTCTGAGGACGCCTGACTGAAGCGCGTTCTCCGGGAGCTGACGAAGCAGCTTGGCGATCCGACCGGCGCCGTCTGGAGAGGCGGAGTCGGCGATGGTTTCCATTGCAACTCCTCTTAATCGGACATCTTTGAACTCCTTGCGCTTTTGAACGCAGCCGTTTCATCCGTTTTGCGCCCAGACCTTGAAAAATGGGCGAAGATTGGAGTGCGTCTGTGGATTCGGAGGAAGTGCATCGAATTTATGGGCTAGTTCGGCTATCTCGCTGGCGTCCCGGTTGCTCAGCAAATCGCGAACCCTCGGAAATCGGAACGTGCGATACCTGATCTACCCGTACGTCAAGCAAACTCGCGCGCGCGCTGTCTTCCGATCTCCATTGCGCCACGCTGGAAGACGCTGAGTGCTCGGTCAGCTTGTTCGTGTCTCCTCCGCCGCGATTTCCCGGCGAAGTCCACCGTCCAAGGGCGAAGTCGGCAAGGGCACAACAGGCGGCGCAGCCGAAAATAAGATACCGATCGGCGATCTGTTTGAGCTGCGGCGCGGTCAACGGAAAATACTGAAATGGCGCGGGCTTTCGACAAGCGAGAACTCGATTTTGTCGCAAGGCCAGAACCTTCCCTGCGTCACCAATGATTCGCCGCCCAAGACCTCAGCCACGCCACCTCGTAAACGCCCGCCGCACTCCTGCAGATCCGAGTGCCAAACGATCGAATCCGGAACCACTGCGCGACTACCACACCGGCTGCTCGACCTACTTCTTCCCTTGACCGGGACGGTAGTCTTCCTCCGCGGCTTCGAACGCTTTCTCCAGGCCGACCATGTCTTCGCCGGGACGGAGATTGTCGAACGCTTCAGATTCGCGTTTGAGGTCTTCTTCCGAGTAGTTCGCGGCTTTGATCGAGAGGCCAATGCGGCGTTCGATCCTGTCCACTTTGATGACGCGCGCTTCTACTTCCTGACCAACCTTGAGGATGTCTTTTACCTTTGTGACGTGCTCCTCGCTGAGCTGCGAGATGTGGACGAGCCCATCGATGTCATCAGCCAACTGCACGAACGCACCGAAGCTCGCGAGCTTGGTAACTTTGCCCGTGACAAGATCGCCGATCTTGTATTTCTGGTCGATCTCCTTCCAGGGATCGTCCGCGAGCTGTTTAATGCCGAGGCTGATTCGTTGGTTAGTCTTGTCGATGTCGATGACTTCCGCTTCGACTTCGTCGTTCTTCTTAAACACTTCGGAAGGGTGATTGATCTTGCGGGTCCAGCTGAGATCCGATACGTGAATCATGCCGTCGATGCCGTCTTCGAGCTCCACGAAGGCTCCATAGGCCGTCATGTTGCGGATCTGACCCTTCACTCGGCTGCCGATCGTGAACTTCTTCTCGATCTCGTCCCATGGATTGGCTTCGAGCTGACGGAGACCTAACGAGATCTTCTGCTCCTCTTTGTTGACGCCAAGCACCACCGCTTCGACTTCCTGGCCCTGCGTGAGCACGTCGGAAGGACGCATGATGCGCTTCGTCCACGAGAGCTCGGAGACGTGAATGAGACCTTCGACGCCGTCTTCGAGTTCCACGAAGGCACCGTAAGGCACCAGGTTCGTGATCTTGCCTTTGACGCGCTGACCGGCCGGAAAACGCTCTTCGATCTGATCCCACGGATTCTTCTGCGTCTGCTTGAGGCCTAACGAGACGCGTTCTTTCTCTTTATTGATGTCGAGGACAACAACCGAAAGCTCCTGGCCAACCTTGAGCAGTTCGCTCGGGTGTCCCAGACGCCCCCAAGTCATATCCGTGATGTGCAGCAAGCCATCCATGCCGCCGAGATCGATGAACGCACCGAAATCCGTAAGATTCTTGACCGCGCCCGTGACAGTGTCACCGACCTTCACGCCTTCGAGGAATTTCTGGCGTTTCTCGCTCCGCTCCTGTTCGATGAGTTCGCGGCGGCTCAGAACAACATTCTTCCGGTCGTCGTTGATCTTAACGATTTTGAAATCGTAGGTGTTACCGACGAACTGCTGCAGGTCCTTCGGCGGAATAATATCGATTTGCGAAGCCGGCAGGAAAGCTTCGACGCCGATGTTCACCATCAGGCCGCCTTTGACGACCGATTTCACTTTTCCTTTGATTAAGCCGTCGCCCGCGAAAACGCTCGCGATCTTGTTCCAGTTCTGGCGATAGGCAGCCTTCTCCTTTGAGAGAATAACCATGCCCTCGTCGTTCTCGAGTCGCTCCAGGAGAACTTCGACCTCGTCGCCTACTTCCATCGAGTCGATATCGTCAAACTCGTGCGCAGGAATGACACCTTCTGATTTGTAGCCAATGTCGACCAGGACTTCGCGCGGGCGGATTTCAAGGATATGTCCTTTGACGATGCTTCCTTCTTTGAAGTCGCGATACGATTTCGCGAGCAGTTCCTGCATTTGGGGCATAAAGGTGACTTTTCTCCTGGTGGCGCGTGGCCGGTCTCCTGCGCAGGGGCGGTAATCGCCGTGCTTTCCGCAGAAAGGCAGCCACATTAGACATGTTCGCACGACAGGTCAACTATGGGACGGTTGGCTGCGCGTGCCGCCGCTCCGATGCGCACACTCAGTGGCGAGTTGACGGTTCCCACGGTTCGTGTCCTTTAGAATGGTCGATGAAGAATCTTATCGTTGGGCTCTTAATTGTGATGAGTTCCGGCTATCGGCTGACGTTCGCCGCTCCATCCGCCGCGGAACAGCAAGTGGCCGAGGTAGTAAGAGCTCCGGGGTTAACGGTGGTGCATCTTTGGGCGCCGTGGTGCAGCAACTGCCAGAGCGAGATGAAGAATGGCGGCTGGACGCGAATGGTGAAGGACCATTCCGACGTGAAGTTCCTGTTCGTCTCTATCTGGAATGCCGGTGATGACGGCAGGGACATGCTGAAGAGGCATGAAATCATCGATCAGGACAACGTGTCCGTGCTCGCTGACGCGGGTCCCAGAAGCGGCCCTGATAAGATTAAGCGATTCCTCGATCTGCCAGTCAGTTGGATCCCGACCACGTGGGTGTACAAGGGCGGCGATTTGCGATACGCGCTGAACTACGGCGAAGTGCGCTTCGACGTTCTCCAGCAGTTGCTGGCCGACAGTAACTCTGAGTGGTAGC
The DNA here is from genome assembly GCA_013820755.1 of Chthoniobacterales bacterium. Lineage (GTDB taxonomy): Bacteria > Verrucomicrobiota > Verrucomicrobiia > Chthoniobacterales > UBA10450 > JACCTI01. Next base: position 11,818 of record JACDHZ010000004.1, on the reverse strand, counting down.
GCCAATGCAGCCTGCGGCGTACGCATTGCTGCGAACTCGGTAATTGGCAGCACGCTCGACGGCAGCATTTGCTGCAACTACCTTTAGGCTGACGAGTCGGATCCTTGATCCAAACTTTACCCTCTCAATTGAGTAACATCGCTGAAACACCAGACGCGCCAAGAATGGCCCCAACGGAGATTCTTGCCGCGGAAGCGGCTCGCGGGAAGCCGCCAGAGATTCTCTCGCTGATCGGCGATACTCCTCTGATCCAGATCACGCGCATGGACACAGGTCCTTGTCAGCTGTTTGTGAAGCTGGAGAACCAAAATCCCACCGGCTCCATCAAGGACCGCGTTGCTCTGGCGATGATCGAAGCTGCTGAACGCGACGGGAAGCTGATACCTGGTGGCACCGTTATCGAAGCGACAGCTGGCAACACTGGCCTCGGCCTGGCGCTGATCGCCGGTGCGAAAGGCTACCGGATTATCCTTGTTATCCCCGACAAAATGTCGCAGGAGAAAATCTCGCACGTGCGAGCGTTAGGCGCGGAGGTGCGCATCGTTCGATCTGACGTCACGCGGGGACACCCGGAGTATTACCAGGATTATGCAGCACGGCTGGCGGAGGAAATTCCGGGGGCGTTTTACGTCAATCAGTTCGGCAATCCCGCAAATCCCGAGGCACATGAACGGTCGACCGGCCCAGAGATCTGGGAGCAGATGCGGCATGATGTGGACGCCTGCGTCGTCGGTGTCGGATCGGGTGGCACGATAACCGGATTGAGCCGCTTCTTCGCGCGCGTGCGGCCTCGGCGCGGAGTAGACATGATTCTGGCGGATCCGGAGGGCTCAATTCTCGTTGATTTCGTCAAGACGAAGCAGATTGGAGAGGCCGGCAGCTGGGCCGTCGAAGGGATCGGGGAGGATTTTATTCCCGATATTGCTGACCTCTCGTATGTCACGGATGCGTTCTCAATTCCCGACGTGGAAAGCTTCAGAGTGGCGCGCGAGTTACTGCGCAAAGAGGGAATTCTCGGCGGCTCCTCGACGGGCACATTGCTCGCAGGGGCGCTTCGTTACTGCCGGCGACAGACGAGGCGGAAGCGCGTAGTGACGTTCATCTGCGACACGGGAAACAAGTACCTCTCGAAGATGTACAACGATTTCTGGATGGCCGAGCAGGGGTTCGTGCAACGCCAGCCGCAGGGCGATCTTCGCGACCTTATTTCGCATCGGCACGAGGCCGGAGAAGTGATTTCCGTCGGGCCTGACGACACCTTGCTGACCGCGTTTAAACGAATGAGCGGCGCCGATGTTTCGCAGGTGCCGGTGGTGGACGCGAATGGTCGCGCGCTCGGGATCCTGGACGAGTCGGACCTGCTGGTGAAGGTCCATAGCGATCCCGCGCATTTCAACGACCGGGTCCTAAGCGCGATGACGGATAAGCTCGAGACGCTTTCCCCGTCTGCAACGGTCCGGGACCTGATAGCGGTGTTCGATCGCGGCCGCGTCGCGATCGTGATGGACCGCGAAAAGTTCCTGGGCCTGATCACGCGCACCGATCTGCTCGCGTATCTCCGGCTGCGCATGCCGAAGTGACGGTTCCGATCTCCTGACCATGAACAAACAGCACGACTTCGCCACGCGCGTGATCCACGCCGGCCAATCTCCCGATCCAAGTACTGGCGCGATCATGACTCCGATCTATCAAACCTCCACGTACGTGCAGGAGAGCCCTGGGCGCCACAAAGGCTACGACTATTCGCGGTCGATTAACCCGACGCGCAGCGCGTACGAACGCTGCGTTGCGGATCTGGAAAGCGGCACCCGTGCGTGGGCATTTGCATCAGGCCTCGCTGCAATGGCGACGGCGCTTGATACGATTGACAGCGGATCGCACGTCCTGGTGAGCGACGATCTTTACGGCGGCACGTTCCGCCTTTTCGAGCGCGTTCGACGCCGTTCTGCGAATCTCGATTTCACATTCATCGACATGAGCGATGCGGCGGCCGTGGAGCAGCAGATACGGCCAAAGACGCGCATGGTTTGGGTTGAGACGCCGAGCAATCCGCTGCTGAAGCTCATCGATCTGGCAGCCGTCGCGAAATTCGCGCGCGCGCGTGGTGCGATTAGCGTTTCGGATAATACGTTCGCGAGCCCCTGGGCGCAGCGGCCGATCGAACTCGGGTTCGACATGGTCATTCATTCAGCGACGAAGTATTTGAACGGCCATTCGGATATGGTCGGCGGCATTGCCGTGGTCGGAGGGAACAAGGAACTCGCAGACCAGATGCAGTTCCTCCAGAATGCAGTCGGAGCGATCGCGGGCCCTTTCGATAGTTTCCTCGCGCTCCGCGGCTTGAAAACACTGGCGCTGCGCATGGAGCGTCATTCCGAGAATGCGCTCGAGATTGCGCGCTGGCTCTGCACCGAGAAGAAGATCGCAAAGGTGATGTATCCCGGCTTGGAAGCCCACGCGCAGCATTCGCTCGCAAAGAGACAGATGCGCGGGTTCGGCGGCATGGTCACACTGGTGCTCGATACCGACCTTGCGGGCACACGGCGGTTCCTAGAGAACACGCACCTGTTCTCGCTCGCGGAGAGCCTCGGAGGTGTCGAAAGCCTTGTGAATCACCCAGCGTTGATGACGCACGGCTCGATCCCGCCGGAGACTCGCGCGTCACTCGGCATCACTGACTCGCTCGTGCGGTTGTCCGTGGGAGTCGAAGATGTAGACGACCTGAAGGACGATCTCCGGACTGCTTTGGCCGCCATCTAGTCGCTCCATCCGTCGCACATGCTGCCGCTGCGCGGATTGTGATTTATGCGCACGACCGCTACGTTGCCTGGCAATGGGCAACAGCTTTGGCCAGCTCTTCCGTATCACGACGTGGGGGGAGTCGCACGGGGGCGGCATCGGCGTGGTGATTGACGGTTGTCCGCCGCGGATTGAGCTCAGCGAAGCTGACATTCAGCGCGAGCTCGATCGCCGGCGGCCGGGTCAAAGCAGTATCGTCACGCAACGTGACGAAGCTGATCGCGCTGAAATTCTGTCGGGCGTCTTTGAAGGTCGCACACTCGGCACTCCGATCGCGATTCTCGTTCGGAACCAGGACGCTGATCCCGACGCGTACAAGAAGGTCGCGAATATCTACCGGCCGTCGCACGCCGATTACACTTACGAAGCTAAATACGGTATTCGAAATTGGCAGGGTGGGGGGCGCGCGTCGGCACGCGAGACGATCGGGCGTGTTGCTGCGGGAGCCGTCGCTCAGATGGTTTTGCGCAAGCTGTTCCCCAACTTCGACATTGTCGCTTATGTCACGCAGGTGCACGAAATAAGGGCGGTGATCGCTTCTCGAGGCGTTAGTCGCAGCGACGTTGAGCGTAGTGCAGTTCGTTGCCCGGACAATGCGGCTGCGAAGATCATGACGCAGTTGATCGAACGGATGCGCGGTGATCGCGATTCAGTCGGAGGAACCATCGAATGCGTTATCCGCGGTGTTGGTGCCGGGATCGGCGAACCGGTGTTCGACAAGCTTGAGGCAGACCTCGCGAAAGCGATGCTGAGCCTGCCAGCGACGAAGGGGTTTGAGATTGGATCCGGTTTTGCCGCGACCGGAATGCGCGGCAGCGAGCATAACGATCAGTTCGAAACGCGTGACGGCCGAGTGCGGACAACGACCAACTTCTCGGGCGGCGTGCAAGGAGGAATCTCGAACGGCGAAGACATAGTGTTCCGCGTTGGCTTCAAGCCGACATCGACAATCCCCCGAGAGCAGCAAACAATTACAGCAGAGCACGAACCGACGAGAATCGCGGCCGGCGGCCGCCATGATCCATGTGTCCTGCCGCGCGCCGTGCCGATGATTGAGGCGATGGCTGCGCTGGTGCTGTGCGATCACGCGTTGCGGCATCGTGCGATTAACCCGGACTCCGAGGCGTGAAACCCGATCTGGTTACGCCATCTCCGCTTTGGCAGGCCTTGTTCGTCTCATTCGCGGTGGTTTTAGTTTTATTCGAGATCGCGCGTGGCTGGCGACTTGGATTACCACGGCAACTGGTGCGCATTGCAGCGGTTGTCGCCGCATACTCGGCAGCGGTTTTCGGCGGCCGTCTACTTTTGCCGATGTTGCGGCCGCTACTTAAGATTCCGGACTTCCTGATCTCGATGGTCGGCGGCGCGATTCTCGCGCTGATTGTGTATTCGGTGATCACCAGCGTCGGCCGTATCCTGTTCAAGCGGACCGGTCAGCAGGAGTGCCGAACGATTCGCCTGATCTACGGAGCGGCGGGCGGAATTCTTGGACTATTCTTCGGCGCGTTTTTGCTTTGGGTGATGGTAGTCGGCGTACGTTCCCTGGGCGCAGTGGCCGAAGCGCAGGTGAATGCAATAGCTCCGACAAACCTTCCGAGATTCGAGGAGGGTCCGGCGCGATCAGCCGCTCCGACGCGCCGGGCGGTAAGCGCGGTCGCAGACGAGAACTCGCTCGTCATGTCGTTAGCTCGTTTGAAGAAGTCGGTGGAACTCGGAGCCGTCGGCGATGTAGTCAAGCAAACAGACGTGTTGCCCACAGGGGTCTACGACACGCTGGCGAAAGTCGGCGGAGTATTCGCTCAACCAGAACGCGCACGTAGGTTCATGGCATACCCCGGCGTCCAAGAGCTTGCTGACAGCCCGAAGATTCTTGCTTTACGCGCAGATCCTGAGATCGCTCACATGATCTCAGAAGGGCGCTTGATCGATTTGTTGCACGACGAGCGGCTGATCGAAGCTGCAAATGATCCAGAGCTCGCGGCACAGCTGAAACGGTTTGACTTCAGTGGGGCGCTTGAGTATGCGGCGCGGGATCGTTAGCTCTATCAGAAGAGACTGCATGCCTTCGCGCCATGCGAATTCTCGTCGCGTCCGATAAATTTAAGGGTTCCTTAACCGCGACCGGAGCGGGCGCAAAGATTGCGGAAGGCATTCGCGAGGGGATGCCAGAGGCGGAGATCACTGTTCTCCCTGTTGCCGATGGGGGCGAGGGAACGGCGGAGGTGTTCTGTCGTGCTCGCCGCGGAGTCTGGGCCCGGTGCGATGTGAAGGATGCGAATGGTGCGAGAGTTTCCGCGCGTTATTGCATTACCACGGTTCCCTTCTGCGCAGTCGTTGAGACGAGCGACGCCCTAGGCCTTTGGAGGATTGCGCCGGACGAGCGCGATCCCGATGCGGCGAGTTCGTTCGGCGTCGGCGAGATGCTCCTCGATGCAGCGGGGCGCGGCGTAAGGCAGATCATCGTGGGGCTTGGCGGCAGTGCGACGAACGATGGCGGTGTCGGCATGGCGCGCGCGCTCGGATTCCGGTTTCTGGATTCGAGGGGAAGCGAGCTTAGCGGTCGTGTCTCCGAATTGTTGCGCGTCATTAACATAGAAGTGCCTTCAGGCCTGAGCCTCCCACCTATCATTGCCGCATCTGACGTTGGCAATCCGTTGCTCGGACCACGCGGCGCGACGCATCTCTTCTCCCGACAAAAAGGAGCTCACGGTGAACAACGCGAGGTGTTGGAAAGTGCGCTTGCACGGTTAGCGGACGTGGTGGCGACGGAACTCGGGGTCGATCTCCGCAAAGAACCTGGCGGCGGCGCGGCGGGCGGTCTCGGCTTCGGTCTCGTGAGCTTTTGCGGTGCGACGATTCGCAGCGGATTTGACGTAGTGGCCGAGGCGGTTGGGCTCGCTTCAGCGATCAAAGGTGCCGACATTGTCGTTACGGGAGAAGGGCGTCTCGACTCGCAGACGCAGGAGGGAAAAGCACCTGCCGGCGTCGCGCGTCTGGCCCGCGCGGCTGGCAAACGCGTTTACGCGCTGGTAGGAAGCGCAACGGCAGGAGAAGACATGTTCGATGCGGTGCTCACACTTATGCGGCCCGGCATCACATCTGTCGATGCAATGTCGCGCGCAGGGGAGCTGCTGCGTGAACGCGCGAAGGAACTGACCTCCCTGTTACGGCGCAGTTGAAGGGTTATCTGCTGACGTCGCCGTCCGGCGGCTATCTAACGTGCGCGTAATGCTCCCGAAACAACTTCGCTGTTTGGACATACTTCAGTGCCCAGCGCTGAATATCCGATTGCTCAGCGGCTGATAATCGCCGTGCGACCGTTGCTGGCGAACCGAGTACCAACGACCCCGGCGGGATTTTCGTTCCGCGTGTCACAAGCGCATTAGCACCGATAATCGAACGCGCGCCGATCTCTGCGCCGTCGAGGATGATCGCACCCATGCCAATAAGCACCTCGTCACCAACGGTGCAGGCGTGCACGACAGCAGTATGGCCGACAGTCACGAGTTCGCCGATCAGCGCGGGAAAATCGTCTGCCAGGTGAACGACTGCGCCATCCTGAATGTTCGATCGCGCGCCGACTACGATGCGATTGATGTCGCCCCGAAGCACTGCGTTGTACCAGACGCTCGAGTCTTCACCTAACGAGACATCGCCAACCAGAGTCGCGCCTGGGCTGATGTAAGCACCTTGTGCTAGCCTCGGGCCCAATGCCAGTCGCTGGGCAATGCCGGCATGGCCAGTCGGCAACGTGTCGTCGGATATCCCCACTGTTCTCCCAATGTGGGAGTGCGAGAGTGGGCTGTCATCCCCCAGAATCTTTGCCTACGCGAAGAGCGCTAGTTCAAGCGAGAAAAGGCTTGCTGCGGTGCGTCGATCCTGATACGCCGGAAGCAATCGAGAGCCGGGGAATTCCCTCAGCACTTTCCCCCTCGGAAGCGAGAAAGCCCGTTTGGCTACCAGCCGACGGGTTTTCTTAGCTTCGGGGCAAGGATCGGCCTGGCGATTTTATTACAAAAATGTAATTTTTAGCTTGTCAGGAGAAATGCCGTCGTGTTCGGTCCGCGGATGCATTCCCGCTGCCTTAAGTCGCGCTGTATAGGGCTGTTGCTTGCCGCGACGCTCCCGTTGGCTTCTCCCGCTCTTGGGCAAGATACTACTCCGGGCAGCGTAGATCCGGCTTCTACCGGTGGAGCTGAATACGGGCGACCCACTGACAGCACCTGCGGCGCGGACACAAGCGAATCCATCGTGGTGCGCGGGTTTGAGGTGACACCCGTTGAATATCCCGCGCTCCCGGACGTGGAGGGAACTCGAATCAATGCCGGGAAGAAAACCTCGTTTATCAAACCGGAGGAATTCCCCTCGATCGCGAATAACAATTATCGCGAAGCATTCGCGACCACACCCGGACTGCTGGTGAGTGAAGAGCCCTCTTCACCGATTATCAACATTGGTTATCGCGGCCTGGACTCCCAGCGCAGTGAGTCCACGCAGATGCTGAAGGACGGCGTCTCCATAAAAAACGAGCAATTCGGTTTCCCGGAGTCGCATTACGCGCCAATCCTGGACGCAGTCGACCGGATCGAGTTTATACGTGCTGGCGCGTCGCTGCAGTTCGGACCGCAACCTGGCGGCGCCATCAACTTCGTCACGAAAATGCCGCGGCGTGATAAGTCGTTCGAGTTCTTAACCAAGAACGTTTTCGGATCGGATGAGCTGTTCCAGAACTTCACGTCGGTCGACGGCACGGTCGGTTCGCTCGGCTACTACGGCTACTACGATCATCGCAAACGCGATGGTTTTCGGGCGAACAGCGACTACGAGGTCAACGCAGGAAGCCTTAAGCTTGTTTACGATGTCAGCTCTGATAGCCGTCTGATTCTCACCCTTGACGCCTATGAAGAGGAACATGGCGAACCTGGTGGCCTGATAGCTGTTCCCGTTTTCGATGAGGATGGCCTCCTTGTCCCAGGCATCGCGCTATACGACGTAGATCGTAACGTTACGACCCGCTTCTTCGATCGTTTCCGGCTCGAGCGCTACTATGCCGTACTCGAGTATCAGAAGTTCATTTCGGTCTTCACACAGCTGGATATTAAAGCTTTCGTCGGATACCTTTCGCGGTTTAGCAAACGCCAGCGTGGCGGCGACTTTGGCATCGCGCCCGATCCCAATCCGGAGCCCGGTTCCGATGCCAGCACTAATGACATCCAGCTGCGCGAGGACTGGACACAAGGGGCTGAACTACGCCTGCGTCACGACTATAACTTCCTCGGAGATACCTCGACTTTAGCGGGCGGCCTTTATTTCTACCACGCAATCCAGGATCGGAGCGACGAACGCGGGGCAACTCCAGACGCAGAAGAAGGCGTTCTGCGCCGGTTCAATACGGGCGAGACATATGACGGATCGATCTGCCGAGAATCGATTTCGCTTCGGCAGGCTGTCGATCACACCTGGAGTGCGCTTGGAATTCTTACAGCAAAGCCTGAACGAGAGCGTTAATACCACCAAGCCAGCGGGCGAATTATTATCGAGTTCGGACTTCTCATTCGTGCTGCTTTCCAGCATGGGGGCGGCCTACATTCTTATCGATGGACAAGAGGTAATCTCCGGCTCGCCGGGCGCAGGCGATGGTAAGACTGTTAAGAGAGTTATACCTACAGTCAGTGCGGGAGGTCCACCGAAATTGGAAATTTATGGGACGGTTGCGCAAGCTTACAGGCCGCGCACCTACGGGGAACTCGTCCCGACAGGTCCCGGCAGCATCGTGAATGGCGATCTAGAAGAAGGTCACTCGTTGCAATTCGAGCTGGGACTTCGGGGTAAGCCACTGCCTTATCTGACTTTTGACGTCGGCGGGTTCTATTTTAATTTTGAGGATCAGATTGGTGACATTACGATCACAAACGAGAACGGCACCTTCTCCTCAACGGGAAACGTTGGGGATGCGCGCTACGCGGGATTTGAAGCGGCGGCAGAGCTCGATCTTCTCGCGATGATTAACGAAGGTGCGGAGAGCCCTTATGGCCGGTTCAACTTGTACGGCAATATCACGTTACTGGACACGGAATTCACGTCGGGGCCGAACAAGGGATTCGTTACGACTTACGCTCCGGGCTACCAGTTCAAAGTCGGAGGAATTTACCGTTGCAAAGAAGCTGTCAAAGTGGGTCTTCTCGGCACATTCGTCGACGACTCGTATGCCGACGCGAATAACACGCTCTCCCATTTTATCCCTTCCCATGTGGTATGGGATCTCTCGGCGGAGATCAAGGTCTGGGATGGCCGACTCGGAGTGATCGCGGGGATTAACAACTTGTTGGACGAAGACTACTTTGGGGAGATTCGCGATGAGGGAATCGTGCCGGCGTACGGCAGGAACTACTACGGCGGACTAACCATCAAATTTTAGCCGCAGGTGCTCAGGGCTCGACTGAGCGGCTATTTGGCTGAGTGCACGTAGCTGTCTAGCTAGTCACTGGTTCGCCGAGCGTGAAGAAGAAGGTTGCACCGACGCCTTGCTTTGCTTCGGCCCAGATGCGGCCGCCGTGCCTGTGGATAATCCTCTGCACGAGCGCTAGGCCGACTCCCGTTCCTTCGTAGTCTTCGGTACGGTGCAGTCGCTGGAAAACGCCGAACAACGTGTCTGCGTATTTCGAGTCGAAACCGACGCCGTTGTCCTCAACAAAAAACACGTTGGTATTCTTCTCACGGATCGAGCCAATCGTGATCACGGCTGGGCTGCGATCGCGGGTATATTTCAACGCGTTTGAAAGCAGATTTACCCAGACCTGCTGCAATAATGTTTTGTCCGCCCGGCACGACTGCATATTCTCGATCGTGATCTGTACTTCGCGATCGCCGCGCATGCTACCGAGCATCACGAGCGCAGCGTCCACCAAGCTGCGCATCTCGATCTGCCGCGGATGCAGCGCGTCCCAGCCAAGTTTCGAAAACGCTAGGAGGCCATCGACCAGCTGCTCCATTTCTCGCGCTCCTTTGTCAATGTTCTCCAGATACCTGGCCGCGGCCGAACTCAGATCCGTCGCGTGGCTTTCCTTGAGAATGCTCGAAAAGCCTCTGATTGCCTTGAGCGGAGTCCGCAGATCGTGTGAGACGGAATATGGTGCCATCTTTCCGCACCCACTGATTTCTAAAATCGCGGGTAGTTTTTCCCGCGACCATCTCTTCGACGAATGTCGCGGTTTTCGCCTTATCGTCGGGATGCACGATCTCTGCAGAGTGGAGCCCGATCAACTCCTGGCGGGTATAGCCCCATACTCTTCCTCAGCATTTTTTAGCTCGTGAATATCAGTCCCGCTCGCGTACCAAGTCGAACGGCCATTCGAACCAACTCATCGTCCTCCCTGCCTGTGAGAATGATGACCGCGATCTCGGAGTTCGCGCTTCGCACTGCTTCGAGTGTTGCCATCCCATCGCTATCGGGAAGGCCGAGATCGAGGAGGACGACATCAAAGCGGTCGGTTGCGATACGCCTGAGAGCCTCCGCTAGCGAAATAGCGTGCGTGGCGGATGAACCACTTGGCAGCCGGGCACGCAGCAGGTTCAGCAGTGGATTCGCCTGAGCCGAGTCATCTTCAACCAGGAGAACCTTTGCCGCCAATGGACTGAGAGGGCGAATCTCCCGAAGAGCGGGGCCGGCTGCCGGGCTTGTATTGTTCGCTGCCGACGCGGCTTCGTCAGGAGGAGGGTTAATATAGCGGGCAGGCTCCCTGCGGCTGGTCGCTTCCACCCGTACCGTAGCTCCCTTCTGCTTACTCGAGCGCTTCACTCCTTTTTGAGCGTGTTGTGTTCTCGATGGCGGTGAGCATCGAGCGCCCAAGTCATCGAGAACTTCTGCACCACGGCGGCCTGGCTACGGCGCTGCGGGATCCATCAAGCCGTTATCAAGCGCGTAGCGGACCAGTTGAGCCACATTATGAGCTTCGATTTTCGTCATCAGGTTCGCCCGGTGAGTTTCCACCGTCGACACGCTAAGAAATAGCTTGGTCGCAATCTCTTTGCTGCTGCGTCCTGCCGCGATGAGTCTGATAATCTCCTTCTCGCGGGCGGTCAGTGGGCTTTTGCCTTCGCGCCCCGAACGCTCGTTCGGCGTCTCCCGCATCACTTTTGATAAGATGTTAACGCTCTTGGTGCAGAGGTAATTCTCGCCGCGCGCGACCTGTTCGATCGCATTCAAAAACTCCGCACGGCTATTGCTCTTCTCCATGAACCCATCGGCGCCAGCCTGCAAAGCAGCCAAAAGCTCCCGCTCCGTGACCGTTCCGCAGCAGAGCAGGATACGTGTTTTCGGCGACGCCTTCTTGATGTCGGGCACTGCGTCAACGCCAGTGCGACCCGGCATGTTAACGTCCAGGACGAGAAGATCGGGGAGGTGTTCCCTACACGCCGCGATCGCCTCCGCCGCTGTGCCGGCTTCGGCAACGACGTCGCAAGACGGCGCTTTTCCTGACACCATGCTCGCCACGAGCTCTCGGATTAAAACATGGTCATCCGCAATAACGATTCGCAACGATTTTGCGCGCGCCGTGGGCAACGTTGCCCGTCCCTTAGGTGTCGTCGGGCTTCCATTCCGCGAAAGCGCAATCGAACCCCTGCCAGTCGTTGGCTTGCGGTGGATGTTTCGCTTACGCACGTTCATGTCAAAGATGATGCATCTTGCCGCTCATCATTATTCCGCATCTGGAAAAACTAGAAAAAGCTACAATCGGTTTCAAACTTCCTCAACGCTCAGCAGATGATACGGGGATGGAGAAGGAAAAGTTCGCAACTTTTTGAGCCGGTTTGTACAGCCTCCGCCTCGTGAGCATCGCGCATGCCACCGTAATCGTGAGTTTGCGTGAAAACTGGGAGGCAGCTGATTCGATAGACAAATTCCTGGTGTGGCGACGTCTCCATATGAAAGACCCTGAAAAGGTCATGGAGAATGTCGCAACCGATGAGGACTGGAGAGTCTGCTTTGAACAACTTGGGCCTGGGCTCGTGCTTTTCG
>JACDHZ010000077.1 GCA_013820755.1 Chthoniobacterales bacterium | reverse complement strand
GATAATCTGATCCTGATCTACGACTCGAATGAAGTGACCCTAGATGCGATGGCATCCGCGACGCAAAGCGAAGACACAGGAAAGCGGTTCCAGGCCTACGGCTTTGACGTGCAGAAGATCGACGGCAGTGACATGCAGTCATTCCAGCGCGCATTTAAAAAGGCGAAAGCGCGCGACAACGGCAAGCCGCAGATGATCATCGCGCACACGTTAATCGGAAAGGGGATTCCGGAAGTTGCCGGCACGGCCAAGGCACATGGTGAGGCAGGCGCTAAATTCGTTGACGACGACCGCCAAAAGCTTGGCCTGCCGCCGGAGCATTACTTCGTCTCGCAGGAGACACGCGATTATTTCGCAAACCACAAAAAGGCGCTGCTCCGTCGGTATAAACGGTGGAAAAAGATGTACAACGACTGGCGTTCGAAGTACCCCGACCAGGCGGAACTGCTTGACAATGCAATTCAAAAGAAAGTTCCGGCCGACTTGCTTGCGAAAGTGCCGAGCTTCCCCGCCGACGCGAAGATCGCGACCCGTAAAGCTGGCAGCGAAGCGCTCCAGCCTCTGTCTCGCGAAATGCCGTTCCTCATCAGCGGCAGCGCAGATTTGCACGGCTCGACGTTGAACTACATCGAAGGCGGCGAGGACTTCACACGCGAGAATCACAAGGGGCGCAACATCCGGTTCGGCATCCGTGAGCATGGGATGTGCGCCATCATGAACGGCATCGGCTATCACGGAATCTTTCGTGCGTCAGGGGCGACGTTCCTGGTTTTTGCTGATTACTGCCGCGCCGCGATTCGCCTGGCGGCACTATCGAAGTTGCCGAACATCTACATCTTCACTCACGACTCGATTGGTGTTGGCGAAGACGGCCCGACGCATGAACCGGTTGAGACGGTGAGCGGATTGCGTGTCATCCCTCAGCTGGACGTAATTCGGCCGGCCGACCCCGAGGAAACGGCTGGCGCCTTCGTCGCAGCCGCCGAACGCACCGACGGTCCGACATTGCTCGCGCTAACGCGACAGGCCGTGCCAATGTTGAATGATATCGACGCGAATCTGCGTCGCGAAGGCGTTGCGCGCGGTGGGTACATCGCGCAACGCGAAACAGCTACGCTCAATCTAATTATCCTTTCATGCGGCAGTGAATTGCAGCACGCACTTTCGGCGGCAAAAGAGCTCGGCGGGGGCGTGCGCGTAGTCTCAATGCCCTGCTTCGAACGCTTCGAGCGCCAGCCCGAAAGCTACCGGGATCAAGTCTTGCCTAACGAGTGCCGTCGCCGCGTCGCAATCGAGGCCGGCGTAACCGATCTCTGGTTCAAGTACGTCGGGCTCGACGGGAAAATTGTCGGCCTGCATCGTTTTGGTCTCAGCGCGCCAGGTGACCAGGTCATGAAAGAGTTCGGCATCGACGCACAGCACGTGATCGTCGCCGCGCGCTCCTTGTAGCGAACAGTCGTTTCGCGAAGAGTCACGCGTGATTACTTCGCGAACCAGGATCGCCCGGGAGGCGGTCGCATCCCATTACGACGAGCTCGATCATTTCTATCGCGACGTCTGGGGTGATCATGTGCACCACGGCCTCTGGAGGCGTGGCGGTGAGACACGGGCTGAGGCGGTCCTAAACTTGGTGGACCTCGTGGCAGAACGCGTGGGCGCCGCGGCTGGGACACGCGTCTGCGATATCGGTTGCGGCTATGGCGCTACTGCACTCGTGCTCGCTGCGCGCGGCGCAGAAGTCACAGGCATCACGATTTCGCCTGCGCAATGGGCTTTCGCAAAGAGGAAAGCACTCGACCGGAACAATCCGCAATTCGTCTGCGGTGACTGGCTCCAGAACGACTTCGCCGCCGAATCATTCGATGCTGCGATTGCGATTGAAAGTTCCGAGCACATGCCAGACCTCCGTTCGTTCTTCGCGCAAGCGGCTCGCGTGGTGAAGCCGGGTGGTCGTCTGATTATTTGTGCGTGGCTTTCAGCGGATCAACCGACGCGCAACGCAATCCGATGGCTCCTGGAGCCGATCTGCGCTGAAGGCCGAATGCCGCAGCTCGCCACATCCGGTGAATACCAATCGCTCGCCGAAGTCGCAGGGTTCCGCAGCGAACAATTCGAAGACATCGCGCGTGGCGTGGAACAAACGTGGCCTGCAATCGTTCGCCGTCTGCTCGTGAAATTTGTTAGTGCACCGCGCTACCTGAGGTTCCTCTTCACATCGCACGCTGAAAACCGGGTTTTTGCGCTGACAATCGTGCGCATCTGGATCGCGTATCGCATCGGCGCGATGCGCTATGGCGTCTTCACCTTCGTGAAATGCTAGCAACCAGCTCCGCATTTTAGTGCGGTTCCGCGGTCTCACGGGCGCGATCTTCAAAGCGAGTGAACTCCTTGATGAACGTCAGTGGCACGTCTCCAGTCGGACCGTTGCGCTGTTTCGCGATGATGAGGTCGGCTTTGCCTTCGGACTCCTGACGTTCCTCGTCGGTATCGGCGTAGTATTCCTCGCGCACAAGCAATCCGACAAAATCCGCGTCCTGCTCGATGCTCCCGGACTCGCGAAGATCGCTGAGACGCGGCCGGCCTTTGCTGTCACCAGTGCGATTCTCGGGATTACGATTTAGCTGTGCGAGCACGACAACGGGTATGCTGAGCTCCTTGGCCAGGCCTTTAAGGCCCGAGGAGATCTCGGAAATCTCGATCTGCCGGTTGTCCTGTCCACGGCGGCTGGTTGAGCGCAGCAGCTGCAGGTAGTCGACGACGATCAGCTGAATGTCGTGTTGCGACTTCAACCGCCGCGCTTTCGCTCGTAACTCCAGAATGTTCAGACCGGCGGTGTCATCAATGAACATCTGCGCGTCTGCCAGCTTCGACGCCGCTGAAGTGAGCGTGGAGAAATCGCGCTCCGCAAGAAAACCGTCGCGCACCTTCTTGGAATTCACACGGGCGCGTGAGCAGAGCAGGCGCTGCACAAGCTGCTGCGCGCTCATCTCGAGACTGAAGATGGCCACCGGCTTGCGTCCTTCGATGGCGACATGTTCCGCGATGTTCATCGCCAACGCCGTCTTGCCCATGCTGGGCCGCGCGGCGATGACAATCATCTCCGCGGGATGGAGGCCGCTTGTCATTTCATCGAGCACGCTGAAACCCGTCGAGATGCCCGTGATGCTGCCGCGGTTCGCGTAGAGCTTCTCGATGGACTCGATCGCCTCCATCACCTGCTCGCGCATCGTCGGCAACTGCGCTTTAAACCTGTCCTCGCCGACTGCGAAGATTTTCTTCTCCACTTCATCGAGCAGGTTGTTCACCTCATCCTGCTCCTCGTACGAACGTCGGACGCCTTCGGTGCACGCGGCGATGATCTGACGGAGGATGAACTTCTCTCGAACGATCTCCAGGTAATACGTCACGTTCGCCGCCGTCGGCACGAACGTGTAGAGGCTCGTCACGAATGCTGCGCCGCCTACTGCGTCGAGCACGTTACGATCACGTAACGTCTGCGTGAATGTGATCAGGTCGATTGCCTGGCCGGCATTCCATAGCTCAACAAGAACCGTATAGATTGTCTGGTGCGCGGGAACGTAGAAGTATTCTTCCGAGATCTTCTCCACGCATTCCGCGATAATTTCGCGCGGCGAGATCATCATTGAACCGAGTACACCCTGCTCGGCTTCCACGCTGTGCGGCAGCGTGCGACTAATATCCTGCGGGGAACCTGTTAGCCGATTGTCAGTAACTTTTCCGCCGCTTCTATCAGCCGAGCCTCGACCATTCCCGTCTCCATTACGGGCGGTCTTGCGAGGCTCCCCGGGTTTGTCCGACCCTTGGGGATCTCTCGGCATTTACTTTCTCTCGCGGGGGCGGGGAGTACGAGTCCGGGTGCCGGGCTCGGGTATTTCTTCAGCTTCGGGTTTTGGTTCACTGGCCGATTTCACGGTGAATTTCATGGTCGCTGTCACATCGGAATGCAGCTTGATCGAGATCTCATGTTCGCCAGTCGACTTGATCGGGTGCTCGAGCACGATGCGATGACGTTCGATGTCCGCTCCGACCTCATTCTTCAAACGCATGGCGATGTCGTTCGCGGTTACGGAACCGAAAGCCTTGCCGCTCTCTCCAGTCTCAAGCGTGAAGATCATCTTCGACTTGCCGATGCGACGCGCGATCTCTTCGGCTTCGTTCAATTCTTTCGCCTCGCGCTCGGCGCGTTTCGCCTTCAGCATGTCGAGCTTCCGCATCGTCGACTTTGTAACTTCGTAGGCTTTGCCCTGCGGCAGTAGAAAGTTGCGAGCGAACCCGCGGCGGACTTTGACAACGTCGGCTTCGGCGCCGAGTCCGGGGATGTTTTCAGTGAGAATGATTTGCGTAGAAGGCATTGCGACGATTCAAAGCTAGCGCGTTGTGGCGACGCATTCGCCGGGCGCGGGTTCAGAGTATAGAAGCGACCGCGAGCGTGTCAACGCAACCGCGATCGGGAACGTTGGAATATCGCTCCGCCCGGATGTCGGGACGGAGCGGCCACTAGCGCGATGGCCAGTTCTCCACGAGACCAACGCCGGTGGTGTCGTTTTCACCGCAGATGATGGCTGTGTGGTTCAATGGCTTCTGAGTAACCGTGAGCGCGCATTCGGGCGAATCCGCAAGTAACAGGCCTGGATCTTCGCAGCCCGCGTCGCTACTAGCGGCACAGCACCCCTGTGTCGCTGTAAAGTAGCACTTCGTGCTCGGCCGCCTTTCGAAGCGCGTTTGTGATCACAGCCAAAGGTCTTTACACAGCGGTTCTGAATCCCCAGTATCAGCAGCATTTGCTGAACTAATATGCGCAACCAGATCCTCACCGTCTTGGTCGCTGTGGCTGTCACCGCAGTCGCGGTGGCCGAGGCGCCCCCCGTCTATGCAAGATCTAATTCAACAAGATTATACACGGCTCAGTGGCACATTTCGGATGACATCCGGAGTGATCGACGGCAAAGAAGTGACCGACGAAGTGCGGCGGCAGACAGTCCTCATTACGGATCACGATAAGTTTACCGTGTCGGACCGCGGCACGGCGGGTACCAGTGGGGAGGGGACCTTTACGATTGACCCGACGAAGTCGCCGAAGACAGCTGACTCTGTGCAAGGTACGGGTCCCGACAAGGGTAAAACGTTGCTTGGAATATACGAAATCATCGATGATAACCACAAGCGGGCGTGCTGGGCTCCGGTTGGCAAACCTAGACCGACATCCTTCTCATCCGAACCCGGGAGCGGCCACATCCTTCAGGTCTGGGAACGGGTCGATCAGTAGAGGAAGCCTCGGTTCTGTGGGCGCGAGGCGCGAGCTCGCACTGAAATGGCTGCCATTCCGCTTGGCGAGCTGATCCTCTTTTTGTAGAACGACGTCGATCTGCGAAAAAACGCGAATCACGCCGGCTACCCCCGTTGGATCAGGGGCTGAGGAAGTGGAATAGATGAGTCACGATCTCTCGATATGTCCGCCGATACGAGCAAGAAGACAGAGGCCGTTCATCCACGGATTTACTCGCGGATGGATCTGTCGGCAGTAACACACCCATGCATTGGCTCCTCAGATTCCCAGCGCCGATATCCTTCCTGATTGTCTCGACCGTTACTGTCGCGGTTATTCTCGGTGCTTTGTACTGCCTCCGCCTTCGCTTTCCGGCCGAGGTCCTAAAGGAGAATCAGGATGTCGCTGCGATCATCTTCAACGCGTTTGGGCTTCTTTACGCTGTTATCGTTGCATTCGTAGTGTTCGTTACCTGGACTGGTTACGATGAGGCGCGCAAGAACCTTGAACTGGAAGCCAGTGAAGCGATCGACATTTTCAGGAACGCCGAAGCTTTCCCGCCGCCCCTGAATCAGCAGGTCCGCACCGCATTGTTAGGCTACGTGCAATCTGTAGTTGATGATGAATTAAACAGACTGGCGACGGAAAACATCACTCTGGCGACCGGCGGAAAAGTCAGAGAGATAACCAGGTTGTTCAACCGAATGGACCCCCAGCAGGTCGCAAATCGCGAGCTGTACGCAGAGTCTCTTAAACGCTTGAACGATCTCGCCCAGTACCGCCGGCTACGGATATTCTCGGGCAACAACAGCGTCCCACCGGCGATCTGGCTTGTCCTGCTTATCGGCGGAGCAATCACGGCCGGCTACACATTCCTGTTCGGGACGCGCAACGCGCTGGCACATTATGCAATGACGGCTGGACTGACGCTCACCGTCACGCTGATCCTGTTTCTTATCTACATTCTCGACCACCCGTTCACCGGCGCCAATCGGATCACGGCGCTTCCGCTGCACGAAGCGATCGCCGTGATGGAACGTGACGCGGCCGAGGCGCCACACTAGCAGCCGTACGGGTCGAACTTCCGTCGATGGCGGTGTGTTCGCTTTCTTCAGGCGCAGCTACGGAAACCTCAGAATCGGAGGCATCAGCCTCGCACATGCAAGTTCCGGTCCGCGTGCTTTCAGCAGACCTTCCAGATATTTACCTGCCGACGCAGTGTTGTTAAAGGACGCAGCTTACCTAGACCATGCCGAGCTTCATGCGGCCCGCTTCGCTGATCATGTTCTGGTTCCACGGTGGATCCCACACGAGCTGGACTTCAGCTTCATCGACGCCCTCGATGCTCATGATTTTACTCTGCGCGTCATGTGCGATCGCTGGGCCCATGCCGCATCCAGGAGCAGTGAGCGTCATCTTCACGTCCACTTTGGTGCCGCCGTTCTGGCTCTTCTGCAGCTGGCAATCGTAGACGAGGCCGAGGTCGACGATATTAACCGGGATTTCCGGATCGTAGCATTGACGGAGTTGGTCCCAAACAGCCTTGTCGTCGACTTCGCCTGCCGCATCGCTCGCGGCGGGAACAGCCGGATTGGGTTGTTGGTGCGGCTTTTCAATCCCGAGCGCATCAAGATCCTTCTCGGCAATCCGGGCAAGCCCTTGATAAGTGGCAATCGTGTAACTGCCACCGAGAGTTTGGGTGATTACACCCTGCGTGCCGACGGGGATCGTCGTCTTGTTGCCGCTCGGGATCTGAACCGCTTCCGTGTCGCGGCTCAATGTGAATTCTGTGTTTTCGTGCATACGTGTGAGCCCTAAAACCCGTGTCAGTCGTTCAGAACGATTTTGACTTTTCGCTCAGTGTTTGGCGATAGCCGCTCAAGAAGAGTAGGGGATTTCGCAGCTGTAGGTGTCGGCGCAGCTACTGCCTTCTCGTCAGACAACGCCGACCTCAACGCACCTTCCACCAGCTGCGCGCAATGAATTCGCACAGGCGGCAACGCGCCCAACGGCGCCGCGAGCTCTTCGCCCGTCATCGCTTTCGCTTCGGCGATCGTTTTGCCGGTTAGCAGTTCAGTCGCGACGCTAGCAACCGCAATCGCCGTCTGGCACCCGAATGATTGAAACGTCGCGCGGTCAATTACCTTGCGTCCGTCCTCTTCCTTGAATTTGATCCACATGCGGAGCATGTCACCGCAGTCCGGGCTGCCGACCGTTCCGACGGCGTCCGCGTTCTCCATCTCGCCCAGATTGCGCGGGTTTTTCAGCGCCGCTTCGATTTTTGCCTCAACCTCGCCGCTCCCGGTCATACTCCCTCCAAGTGATAACGAGGCAGCGATGCGTCGACTTCTGCGCTGTAAGCATCTATTCCGCCGCGCAGGCTTTTGACGTTGGCAAAGCCGTGACCTTGAAAATACGCGGCGGCGTCCATGCTGCGTGTTCCGTCGTGATCATAGATGATCACTAGCTCGTCACGCGACCATTTCCCTACAATTTCGTGCATCAAACTCTGCGTGAAGAAATGCGCCTGCGGAAGCTTTACCGAGTCGAACTCCTCGCGCGTGCGCACATCGAGAAGTTTCACCTTCTCGTCCGACCCGATGCAACGCTCCAAATCACGCGGCTCAATCTGCATCGCGCGTTCTGCCGCGTCGCTTGCGACGATGTGGTCGATTGCTTCGGAAACATCGACGTTCTCATTCCGCGCGCAGACTCCAGCGAGTGTCTCGTCGGGGCTGAATCCGCAGCTGCTGCACCCGCCGATGTGATACTTCCGGAACATCGCACGCTGCGCGCCGGGGAATTGATCAAGCAGCCGACGCATCGTGACGTTTGGATCGATTGCGGCCGCAGCATTCATGCGACTGCAACCTAAGGGCGCGCAGTTATTGCGCAACCAACAGGCTAGAGCTGCGCTGGATTCGCGAGCAATTCAGTCACTCGTTTCAGCAAGCGCCCGGCGCCGCCACCGTCGAGGCTCCGATGATCGAAGCTCAACGTGAGTTCTGCTTGCGTGACCGGCACAAATTGCTGCTTCTCCTCGCTCCAGCTCGGCGCTTTTTTCCCTGCACCCAGGCCAAGTAACAGCGTCTGATCGGGCAACGGAATCGGCGTCCCCCAATCCAAACCGAAGGTCCCGAAATTCGAAACAGAAGCGATGCCGCCGGACGTGAGTTCCGCGCCGAGCCGCCGCCTGCGTGCCAGATCCACCAACTCCGTGTACCGGCTGGTAAGATCGGCAAGCGACGTTTTGTCGGCCGCGCGAATGACCGGAACCATGATCCCGTCCTGCGCTTCAACCGCTACGCCGATGTCGATCGACTCCGAGCGAATCGCGCGGCCGCCGATCAATCGTGCCGCAGCAGTGGGATTCTCGGCGAGCGCCAATGCTAGCGCTCGCAGCGCGTAGAGCGCGGGGCCCGGCTTAGTATCCCGCGTCGCCCGGTCCTCTAATATTGGATCGAGGCAAACAGAAACTCCGACGGTGGCGAGTGGACGCGTCCAGCTGCGCCGCATGGCGTCTGCTACGCCAGTGCGGATCGCGCTCGCGCCTTCGGCCTGATGCTGTTCAAGGCTGTTGAGGAAGTTTTCGAGGTCCTTAACCGTCACGCGGCCGGCGGAGCCCGAACCGGAAATGCCCGCAAGATCCGCCTGAGTCAGTTGCAATTCCGCCATGCGTGCACGCACGCGGGGCGAGATGTAGCCGGCGCCTTTTGCCCCGGCTGGAACTGGCAGACCGCCACCAGCGTCCACTTGGACGTTTGAACCCGCCGACAGCGAGCGCACTGCCGCTTCGTCCACTTGGAAATGCGAACCACTGCCGTTTCCGCTTTGCACCGGCTCTGCGCTCTCTTCCTGCCGGCCTGGCACTTCTTTCGCCACGGAACCCTGCGGTTGCTCGGGCGCCGTTTTTCGGAATCGCGCGGCATCCGCGTCGTTCGCTTCGACAAAGCCCAGCACCGCCCCCACCGCATACGTACCTTTTACCTCCGCGTCGATTTTAGCAATCTCACCTGCACACGGCGTCGTCACGCCCATGACTGCTTTGTCGGTCTCGACCTCGATAATCTCCTGGTCGGCCTTTACTTGGTCGCCTGGCTTCACGTGAATCGTGACGATCGTTGCTTCGGCCATCGATTCGCCGAGCTGCGGCATGGTGATTGGAACTTGAGGCATAGAATTACTCCGCGAGGATCTGCCGTGCTTTGGCCGCGATCGACTTCGCATTCGGCCGATGCTCCGACCAGAGGTTCGGATGATATGGGATCGGGGTGTCTTTTGCGTTAATGCGCTGCGGGGCAGCATCGAGCAGGTGGAAACCTTCCGCCGCGACGCGCGCAATCACTTCGGCTGTGACGCCGCCCCACGGGAACGATTCACCCACGCAGAGCAACCGACCGGTGCGCGCGACTGACGCGAGCACCGTATCGGTATCGAGCGGTTTCACGCTGCGCAGATCGACGACTTCAATTTCAAAACCATCCGCACTGAAATCCTGAGCTACCGCGAGAGCCTCGTGCACCATCGCGCTGTAAGTGACAATGCTCAGATCGCGGCCTGGACGCACGATCCGGGCTTTACCGATCGGTAGGTTCTCCTTCGGCAGAGCGTCTGCCTTGAGGTGATAATAAAGATACTTGTGCTCGCAGTACACGACCGGGTCGTCGATAGCCACAGCCTCGATCAGCATCGAGAAAGCGTCTTCCACGGTGGCTGGAGTAACCACCACCAGCCCAGGGTAGTGCGCGTACATCGCTTCCATGCTCTGGCTGTGGAAAGGTCCGCTGCCTTTCGTGCCGCCTGACGGCAGACGGACGGTGATCGGGCAGGGGACCTGCGTGCGCCAATACATCGTGCCCGCGTTGTTCAGAATCTGGTTCAACGCGATGCTCGAGAAATCTGCGAACTGCATTTCGACGATAGGCCGCATTCCTTCGATAGCGGCGCCAATCGCGGTGCCGATCATTGCGTCCTCGCTGATCGGCGTGTTCAACACGCGGCCGGTAAATTGCTCCGGCAGGCCTTTGGTAGCTTTGAACGCCCCGCCGAATTTGCCGGCAATATCCTGGCCGTAGATGAACACGCGATCGTCGCTGCGCAACAGATGGGCCTGAGCTTCACGGATGGCTTCGAGGTAGGTGATGCTCACGAGAATTGATCCACGAGCCTCCGCTGAGATAGCGCGCACCAGTCTTCTTCGCTTCCCACAGGCGCCGCTTCGCGCTGCGCGGTCTCAATCGCTTCGTTCACCTCGGCGGCGATTTCCTCGCGCCACCGGCCGAGGGTGTCTGCGTCTGCCAGCTCCTGCTCGAGGATGAACTGCTCCGAGCGCTTCACCGAGTCACGCGCGAACGGCTCATCGCGCATTTCGGGCGGCACGTAGCTTGCATCGTCATGTTCCCCGTGCCCCGCGAGACGCAGGAGGTGCGCCATGACTAACTGCGGCGGGCCACCAGCGCGTGCGCGTTCGATTGCGCCGGCGATAACATCGAGACATGCCACCAAATCCGTCCCGTCGACGGTGTGGCCTTCGTAGCCGTAACCAGGCGCGCGATCGACGAGATCGAGGCAGGCAAATTCACGGTCGTTGGTTGTCGAGTAAGCGAAGCGATTGTTTGTCGCGACAAGGACAAATGGAACCTTCTCGACGGCGGCAATGTTCATCCCCTCGTGTGTCGCGCCGGTCTGCATGCCGCCTTCGCCAATGGTTGTCAGGCCGACGAAATTCTTTTCTCCGCGCCAGCGTTTCGCTACCAGCGTGCCGACCACCACCGGGATCATCGCGCCGAGATGGCTGATCATTGCAAGCTGGCCCTGACGCGGACGGCCACGGTGGATATTACCGTCGCGCCCGCGCATCGGGCCGGAGCGGGAACCCAGATACGTGCGCGCAACATCGACGAGCGGTTCGCCGAAAGCGGCGCGTCCCGCCTGGTCGCGAATGAGCGGCGCAAAAATGTCACCCTTCTGCAAAAACATGCCGCAAGCGGTGCTGACTGCTTCCTGTCCGCGGCCGACGTAAACGCCACCAGTGATCATGCCGCCGCGATAAAGGCTGGCGAGTTTCTCCTCCAGGACGCGCGTCTGTAGCATCCAACGGAATGCTTCGAGATAACGTTCATGCGGCGGAATTTTGCTCTTGGTAGAGGACTCGGGTTCCGCCGTTTGAAGCATCCGACGATTTTGCCAGCATCGGTATGGGGCAGCAAATGGTTTTGGCTACGCTGCACGCGTGCAGCGTAGCGTTGCCGCCGCTACCGGGAGATCGCAGCGCGGACGTTCCAGTTCGTTTTTTCAAGAATTGAGCGAGCATCGTCGTAGGAGCAGCCGCGCAACTCACTGACAAGCCGGGTGGCTCGGTCCCGCGGCTTCACGTTCGAGGCGTTCACGTCGACCATCAGGTTATCGCGCACTTTGCCGAGCCTGATCATACTGCAGGTCGAGATGATGTTGAGCACGACCTTCGTCGCAGTGCCCGCTTTCAGTCGCGTCGAGCCGGTGACGATTTCTGGACCGGTGGGGAGATCGATTGTGACGTCATACTGCTGATCTTCAGCGCGCTTCCGCTCTGGATTGCACGTCAGCAGAATCGTCTTGGCTCCCAATTCACTCGCGCGTCCTAGCGCGCCAAGCACGAAGGGCGTCCGACCGCTGGCCGTGATGCCGCAGACGCTGTCGCCCGCATTCACGCCGCGCTCCGCGATCGCCAGCGCGCCTGCTTCAGCCTGGTCCTCCGCGCCTTCAACAGCTGAGTGCAAGGCGGTTGCGCCGCCCGCGATGATCGCCTGGACCACCTGCGGCGCAGTGCCAAACGTCGGCCGGATTTCGCTCGCATCCAGAACACCGAGGCGTCCGCTCGTGCCAGCCCCGACATAGAAAAGTCGCCTGCCACTTAATAGCGAGTTGCTCGCAAGGTCCACGGCTGCGACGAGCT
>JACDHZ010000076.1 GCA_013820755.1 Chthoniobacterales bacterium | reverse complement strand
AAGCTGATTGCGCTACTGCTCGCCGCCATAGCCGTCAGTTTAATCCGGCGCGGCTGGCAGACGCCGTGACAGCTTAGAAGCCGCCCGTTTGCAGCAACACAAGAGTGCAGGCGTAATCCACCTCGATGCCTGCGGCTTCAGCTTTGGTCGCGAGATCATCGTTTTCAGCGCCGGGATTCATGATGATTCTCCGGGGTTTCGCTCGGACGATTTCTTCGATCAGCGGATCCGAACGCTGCTTCCCGAGGTACATTGTCACTGTTTCAACCTTGTCGGGAATGTCGCCGATGCTAGGATAGCATTTTTCCCCTAGGATTTCGTCGAACGCTGGATTCACCGGAATCGCACGGTGGCCGTGTTGCCGCAGCATCTGCATGGCGCGATATGCGTAACGGTGTGACTTTGGTGAGGCGCCCAACACCGCGACTGTTTCTAATTTTGCTGCTGTCATAGGTTCATTTTCCTTTCGTTCACGCCCCGGCCCGACGGCCGTAGGCTGCGCGGTGGCATCATTGACACTCCGCAGTCGGTCGTTACTATCCTCGCCTTATGAGATTCCCTCTGGCGCTAACGAGTAAAATCGCCGCGTACATCATTGGCCACAAGCTGCGGCGCACGGAAAAATTTGCCACAGTTCTGCAGCTTGAGCCACTCCACACCTGCAACCTGACCTGCACCGGCTGTGGACGTATTCGGGAATATTCGACCTCTCTTAAGGACATGATGACGCTCGAGGATTGCCTCGGCGCGGCCGAAGAATGCAATGCACCGATGGTCTCGATCTGCGGCGGCGAGCCGCTCATTTACCCGCACATCGAGGCGCTGATTGGCGGTTTGCTGGTGCAAAAACGGATCGTTTACGTCTGCACCAACGCGATGTTTATGCGCAAAAAGATGCGCGAATGGCTCGCGTCGGAGTTCCTGAAGAACGCCTCTGCGGTGGAACGGCAGATGACCGAGCTGCTTGCGAACGGTCTGATCAATCCGAAAGATGCAGACGAGATCCGCAAGGGACCGAAAGACGCCGCGAAGCAGGTGATCGCGCCGAGCGACTGGGTGTATTGGAACGTGCACCTCGATGGACTTGAGCGGACGCACGACCTGATAGTCGAGCGTGAGGGCGTGTTCAAGGAATGCATTCACGCGATCAAGATGGCGAAGCTGCTCGGCTATCAGGTGGCAACGAACACAACCGTGTACAAGGAAACCAACATGGTGGAACTCGAGCAGTTGTTCGATTTCCTGTCGGATCTTGGCGTTGATGGGCACACAATCACGCCGGGCTACGAATATGACTCGGCCAAGAAGGACATGATCTCACGCCTGAACCTGCAGCCGGAGAATTTCTTCCTGACGAGGAACGTGACGGTCCAGAAGTTCGCGAAGATGGAAGACTGGATGCAACGCTACACGTTTTTCGGAACGCCGGTTTATTTCGAATTTCTTGCAGGCAAGCGCGATCTCACCTGCTCGGCGTGGGCAATCCCCACACGGAACATGGCCGGCTGGAAGGCGCCTTGTTACTTCATGACCGACGCCGTCGGGACAAACGGCACCGGGCACTTCAGGAGCTATGCTGAGCTGCTCGCGCAGGTCGACTGGAACAAATACGGAGTGGTTGACGGCGTCGCACGCGATCCGCGCTGCGAAAACTGCATGACTCACTGCGGCTATGAGCCGACGGCGAGCCTTGGGTTGAATGCGAAACCCGGAGACACATGGAAGACGATTAAGTTTAACTTCGGCGCGAAGCCGAAACCTACAGGCCGCGGCAGTGAAGTGCTCGCCTACAACGGCGTCACGTCGGGCAATGGGCATCTCACGGGCAAACGCGCGGAAATCGACGCCGTTGCTTCGTAAGGCTGCGTATGCCCCGGTCCTCATCGAACGTTATTCCTCTTCCCAGCGCGCTTCCGGAAGCTGCGGCGACGGACGGCTTCCAATCTGACGCTCTTGCGAAGGCAATCGAGCGCGCGCAGGAGAACTTACTTCGGCAGCAGCATCGGGATGGTCACTGGTGCGGTGAGCTGCTCGTCGATAGCACCCTCTGCTCTGATTACGTGCTTTTCATGCACTGGCTTGGCGATGTCGATGACGCCCTGCAGCAACGTTGCGTCCGCCACATCCTGAAACGCCAACTGCCGGACGGCGGATGGAACATTTACTACGGCGGGTCCAGCGAAGTGAATGCGTCAGTGAAAGCTTACTTCGCGCTGAAGCTCGCGGGGCACTCGGCGGATCTGCCGTTTATGCAGGAAGCTCGCGCGAATATCCTGCGGCTCGGCGGTATTCCAAAGATGAATACCTTCAGTAAGCTTTACCTTGCCCTGCTTGGACAGTTTCCATGGCACTACCTGCCGTCGATTCCGGTAGAGATGATTCTGCTGCCGGACTGGGCACCGTTTAACATCTACAAAATGTCGTCATGGAGCCGCGCCATGCTGGTGCCGCTGGCGATCATTAACCATTTCAAGCCGACGCGCGAGCTGCCGGGACTGCAGCAGCTGCACGAGCTGTATCCGCTCGGCACGGAGCACAAGGACTTCACGCTCCCGCGCGACCCGAGGTTCTTCGCCTGGCGAAATTTGTTTCTGCGATGTGATCGCGCTCTGAAGCTGGTTTCCAAGGTCGGGTGGCGCCCGATGCGGCAGCGTGCACTTGAGGAGGCTGAACGGTGGATGCTGGAACGAATCGGCCCTGGCAGCGACGGGCTCGCCGCGGTGTTCCCGGCGATGTTGAATGCGATGATTGCGCTGCGGGCACTCGGCTATCCAGCGACGCACCCGATGTTTGTGAAGGCGGCGGAGGATTTCAAAGGGCTCTTTGTTGACGATCCCGACGACTTCCGGATCCAACCCTGCCTGTCGCCGGTCTGGGACACCGCGATTAACATGATCGCTCTCGCGGAATCGGGTCTGCCGGCGGAGCATTCGGCTCTGCAGAAAGCAGCCGATTGGCTCCTGAGCAAAGAGGTGCGGGTGCCTGGCGATTGGGCTCGGAACAACCAACACACGGAAGCGAGCGGATGGGCATTCGAATACAACAACGTCTACTATCCCGACACCGACGACACCGCGATGGTGTTGATGGGACTGCGAGTCGCGCGACCTGACGAGCCTGAACGATTCCAAGAAGTTTTCAAACGGGCCATCGCTTGGCAGCTCAGCTTCCAGTGCGCCGATGGTGGCTGGGCTGCCTTTGATAAGGAAGTGACACAACATTGGCTCGAGGACATGCCATTTGCGGACCACAACGCGATCCTTGATCCGACCTGCAGCGATTTGACCGCGCGCACGCTCGAGCTGTTTGGCTACATCGGGTTTGATGTGAAACAGCGCTGCGTTCGGCGGGCCGTTCAGTATCTGGTCGATACGCAGGATGACGACGGCTCATGGTATGGACGCTGGGGCGTGAACTACATTTACGGCACGTGGCAGGTGCTTCGCGGGTTGCGCGCGATCGAGGAGGACATGACGCAGGACTGGATCCTGCGCGGGCGGGATTGGCTTGAGAGCTGCCAGAATCCCGATGGCGGCTGGGGCGAGACGTGCGCGTCGTACGACGATCCCACAATGAAGGGCAAGGGCGACAGCACTGCCTCACAAACAGCGTGGGCGTTGATGGGTATTTGCGCGTGCGGTGACTTGGAGCGCTCGAGCGTGAGACGCGGTATACGGTACCTGCTTACAACACAGCGAATGGACGGTGCGTGGGACGAACCGCAGATTACCGGTACCGGCTTTCCCGGCGTGTTTTACCTCAGGTACGACATGTACCGGCAGAATTTCCCGCTATTGGCGCTTGCCACATTCGTTAATTACCGCCGCGGCGCGCAGCACCCGCCGAGCTTCTTTCGCTGCTGAGGTGTCGCCGCCGGTCCGCGGCGAATTACGTCCGCAACTGATTTCGAGGACGCAACGCTGTCGATGCGGCTACAGATTGACGCGTCGCGATTCGCGCCGAACAATGATCATTATGGCCTACGAACTACCGAAACTCCCTTATGTCTACGATGCGCTCGAGCCGCATATCGATGCGCGCACGATGGAGATCCATCACACCAAGCATCACCAAACCTATGTCACCAACGTAAACAATGCGCTGAAAGATAAACCGGAGCTCGCCGCGAAATCAGTCGAAGATCTGATCCGCGACCTCAGTTCCGTTCCCGAAGATATCCGCACCGTCGTCAGAAATAATGGAGGCGGACACGCAAACCACAGCTTGTTCTGGCAAATCATGGGACCAAATGCAGGTGGCAATCCGAGCGGCAAACTTGCGGACGATATTAACTCCACGTTCGGGAGCTTCGATCAGCTTAAAGAGAAACTCGCCGCTGCGGGCGCGGGACGTTTTGGCAGCGGCTGGGCCTGGTTGGTCAAGCGGAAGAGCGGCGGGCTGGAAATCATGTCGACTCCGAATCAGGACAGCCCGCTGATGGACGGCAATACTCCCGTGCTCGGGATCGACGTATGGGAGCACGCCTATTATCTGAACTATCAGAACCGCCGGCCTGATTACATCAAGGCGTGGTGGAACGTCGTGAACTGGCCGGAAGTTTCGCGCCGGTACGAGTCGCAGTAAATTCAAAGCCGCTGCGAGATTAAGGGCGGAGAACCGGCGGGTGCGTCGCGTTCTCCGTTTTCTTTTCTCTTTTCTGCCTGCCTCGCAGAACTGAAATCGATTCATGGCATATTTGAACGAAAACTATCTGAAGCTCCAGGCTGGTTATCTGTTCCCGGAAATCGGCCGCCGCGTTCGTGAGTTCTGCGAACAAAATCCCGATGCCGCGACGGATGTAATCCGCTGCGGCATTGGCGACGTTACCGAGCCGCTTCCCGCAGCTGCGATCGCAGCAATGCACACTGCTGTCGAAGAGCTGGCGCATCGCGAAACTTTTCGGGGATATGGGCACGAGCAGGGATACGACTTCATCCGATCCAAAATCGCGCAGCACGATTTTCGTAATCGAGGAATCGAGATCGCGGATGATGAGATATTCCTGTCCGACGGATCGAAGTGCGACTGCGGGCACATCCTAGACATCCTCGGAAGCCAAAACACGATCGCGATCACGGATCCGGTTTACCCGGTTTATGTCGACACGAACGTCATGGCAGGTCACACGGGTATCGGGCAGCCGAACGGTCGTTATTCAGGGATCGTTTACCTTCCCTGCACCGCCCAGAACAATTTCGTAGCCGAGCCGCCGAGGGAGCATGCCGACCTCGTCTATCTGTGCTTTCCGAACAATCCGACCGGGGCTGTCGCGTCGCGCGAAGAACTCACTCGCTGGGTCGATTACGCGCACGAGCACGACGCTTTGCTGCTGTACGACGCCGCATACGAGGCTTACATCAGCGACCCCGCGATTCCTCATTCGATTTTTGAGATCGACGGGGCCCTGGAATGCGCGATCGAGTTCCGCAGTTTCTCGAAGACCGGCGGATTTACCGGCGTGCGTTGCGGGTTTACCGTCATGCCGAAAGTTCTAACCGCGCAGACAAAAGACGGACGCTCGTTACCGCTGCACCCGCTCTGGCACCGCCGGTGGAGCACCAAGGCGAATAGCGTCAGCTATCCTGTCCAGCGCGGAGCTGAAGCGCTCTACAGCGAAGAAGGCCGGGCGCAGGTGCGTACGTTGATTGCGCATTATATGGGTAACGCCGCCATCCTGGGCGACGCGGCTCGTGATGCAGGTCTCGTTGTTTATGGCGGGAGGAACGCGCCGTACATTTGGGTGCGAACACCCGGCGAGCTGACCAGCTGGCAGATGTTCGACCGAATGCTGAACGATCTCCACGTGGTGATCACCCCTGGCAGCGGTTTCGGATCGTGTGGCGAAGGCTATTTTCGGATTTCCACTTTCAATACCCGCGAGAATGCGATCGAAGTTGCGCGCCGGCTGGGAACACTCCGCTAGCGCGCGGAATCACCGGAGCTGCAACGCAGCCCTTGTCGCCCGGCGGGGCTCGGGTAAGTTTCGTGCTCCGACAACGCTGGCGTGCTCGAGTCCAATCAAAATCTCCCGCAGCTTTACCGCTTCTGCTTTCTGATGACGGGCGACAGCGCAAAGGCGCAAGAAGCCTTTCAGAGCACGCTCCGGGATGCAGCGTTGCGCACGGCCAACCGCGAAGCGCTGCGTGATCGTTTGTGGTTCTTCAGCCAGGCGCGCTGGCGTTGCCTCGCCGCCAGCGAGGAGGGCCTCCAGCCGGAACACTCGACGCTCGACGAATGCGAGGTTCGTCCGCACGCTGCCGCACAGGTCCGACAGCTGCAGCCCGAAGAGTTAGCCGTCTGGATCTCCGGAGCGCCCGATCCGCAGCGTAGCGCATTGGCGGCCTATTACCTCGATGAGTTTTCATTAAGCGAGATGCTCGCACTGCTCGCGCTCAATCCGAAAGAGCTTTCGAAACTGATCTGCGCGGGGCGCCGCCAATTTCAGGCGTGGCTCAACGCCACCACACCCGAGTACGACGAGCCGTGAGCATCTTTCGGATCTCGAGTCGCGAGAAAACACTCGTGCGCATCGCGCCGATCACTGAAAAGCCACGCGTTGATCGGCATATGCGTGTCGCCCTGCTGCGCGCGCGAAGAAACGCCGCGTTCGCGGAGGAGCTGAAAGATCAGCAGGAATTCGATAGGGCAATCTCCGAGCTGGTGAAGGCTGTGCCGGTCTCGCAGGAGATCGCCGAATGGTTCCGGAATGAAAAGCTGATCCCGCAGGAAAAGCGCAGCTGGAAAAAGGCAATTCGCAACCCGGTTATTCTCTCGATTGTGACCTCTCTGGCGGTGATTGCCGGGATTGCCGTGTTCATTCTGTTTGAACGGATGCACGATTTTCCTGGTTCCGACACTGCCCGCAAATTACTGACCATCGCCAGCGCGACACGTGCCACGCAGCTCGAATCGGTGCAGACGGAGGCGGGTGCCCTCGGAGATTTGTTCTTTATGAAGTATCGGCTCGAACACTACGACGTGCCGGCGGAGTTCGCGGACCTGCGAACTGACGGAGCGCGGGTCTTTGACGATGATGAAGGGCACCGCGTCGCACAGATCAGCGTCCCGGAAAACCGGATGCAATTGTTCCTCTTCCCGGCCGACCGGGACCCAAAAAAGGCGCAGGTACGCGAGTTTTCCGGGTGGAAGTTTGTGGAGCAAGAAGGCTGGTCAGGTGCAGTCCAGATCCGAGACGGGGTCTGTTTTATGGCGGCGCTACGTGGAGAGCAGAGGGATCTCGCGCCGTACTTGGCGAAGGCTCAGGAGTGAAGGGTCGCTGCTGCGCGGTCATTGACAGCCTTGCCGGTGGCGTTCAATTTCCACGCCGCACGCCAGGGTAGCTCAGTGGTAGAGCAGGGGACTCATAAGCCCTTGGTCGGGAGTTCAACTCTCCCCCCTGGCAGGTTCTGCTACGGTGCTCGAATGGGCGGGCTCTACCTCGAAGACGTTAAACCTGGAGACAGGTTTCGGTCTGACGCCTATGTCGTTACCGAAACTGCAATCATCGACTTCGCCCAACAGTTCGATCCGCAGCCGTTTCATCTTGATTGTGACGTTGCCGAGCGAAGCGTTTTCGAGGGGCTTGCTGCAAGCGGATGGCACACTGCTGCTATTGCGATGCGCTTGATGATGACAGGCCCCATGCAATTTGTCGGCGGTGCAATTGGTTTGGGTGTTGATGAGCTCCGCTGGCCCGTGGCGCTGAGGCCAGGCGATACAGTTCAACTCGTGACGGAGATCAGCGAGGTGCGGGCGTCACGTTCGAAGCCGCGGCACGGCATAATTCGCATCAGTAACCTGATGCGAAATCAGCACGGAGAAGTCGTGCTTAGCTACAGAGCAAACGCGATGGTGCAGGCGCGGCAGGTCAACGAGAGCTAGGCGGCTGCCGCAAGCTCCCTACACTTTCCGAGGTCGAGTTTGCCTGAGGCGAGCACCGGAATTTCCTCGACGCGGCGTATGGTGCGGGGCACCCAGAGGTTCGGCACCTCGGCTTCACGTAAAGCGGCGCGCAATTGCTGAGCATCGATGTCGATGCTGCTAAGCAGCACGAGCGCCTCGCCCTTCGCTGCGTCAGGGACCCCCATGATAGTCAGCACGCGCTCCGAATGTGTATTGAGGTTCAACGCCGAAACGATTTTTTGCTCGATCACTTCGTGCGGCACCATCTCGCCGGCAATCTTCGAAAAACGTGAAAGCCGTCCCTCGATAAAGAGAAAGCCGTCCTCGTCGAAACGACCGAGGTCACCCGTTTGAAACCAGCCGTCGCGGAGCACTTCGGAGGTCCGCACCGAGTCGTCGAGATAACCTTCAAAGATATTCGGCCCGCGGACCCACAGCATCCCGGTATCGTGCAGCGACAACTTGCTACCGGTTTCGGGATCACGAATCTCCGCGGCGATGCCGGGCGCCAGTTTGCCCGTGGAGCCCGGTCGACTCGAAGGCTGAACAGAATCTTTCGCCTCACGCCGTTCGGGATTCGGCAGATTCACGCTTAACACCGGCGACGTCTCCGTAAGCCCATAGCCTTCGAATACCGGCTGCTGAAAGCGCTCCTCGACCGCGCGCGCGATCTCTGCTGGCAACTTTTCAGCGCCGGTGATCAGGAGTCGCAGACTCCGAAGCTGATGCGGTTCGGCCTTCCGCAAGTAAGCACGAAGGAACGTCGGAGTTCCGAACATCACCGTCGCTCGATACCGTTCTACCAAAGCTGCGATCTTGCCGGCTTCCAGTGGGCTCGGGTATGTCACGATCTTCACCCCCTCCACCAGCGGAAACCAGAGCGTTACGGTGCAACCGAAGCTGTGGAAAAACGGCAACGACGCTACGACCAAATCGTCCTTTGTAGTCGCCAGCAGCATCGCGAATTGAGAAACATTGCCGACGATATTCCGGTGCGTCAGCGGCACCCCTTTTGGCGCGCCGGCGCTGCCGCTTGTGAAAAGCAGAACCGCTTCCGTCCGATCGCCGAGGCGCGGGACATGCAGCAAGCTCGCCAACACCCGCGTCGGCGTGATCAGACAAACGAGCCACCACGCCACGATCGCCGGCTTCATCGCTGGAAGAATCTCGTCGAGATTCAGCACGTCGGAGCTCCACGGAAAATTGTCGAGCTTCTTGGCCATTGGGCGTGCTGTAATGATTGTCGTCAAACCTGCTTGAGCTTGCGCCGACGCGATCGATTCCCGAGCGCTGGTGAAATTGATATTCACCGGGATCTTTCCGGCTAACACGACGGCCAGGTTGGCAACAACACCACCCTTGCCCGGAGGCAGCACGATTCCGATTCGTCGCTCTTTGCATTGTCGCCGCAGATGCCGCGCGAGCGCCGTTGCAACCGCGAGCAGCTTGCCGCAAGACAGTGTGGAATCATCAAGTCCGTCGATGATTGCCGTCCGAAACGGATGCCACTTAAGCCCTTCGATACACGCGTAGCCGAGGTGCTTGCGCAACACCTCGCGCTCGCTGTAGCACGCTTCGCCAAGCTTCAGCAGTTCCTCCCGAACCGTCGCGATGTCTGCGGTTTCGGCACTCAGCGGCTTGCCGAACGCAACCGACACCTCGTAGGGAAAACTGCGCGGCAGTTTTGTAAAAAATCGTCCTCGTTCGAACGAAAAGATCGAGCCCCAAAGTTGATCAAGCCAGACGGGCACAACCGGCGAATCGGCTTGGCGGGCGATTATTTCGTAGCCGCGGCGCAGTCGCATCAACGTGCCTGAGCGCGAGAGTTGACCTTCCGGGAAAAGGCAGACGATCTCTCCGGCGCGGATTCGTTCCGCCGCGCCGCGCATTGCATCCTTGGCGCGTCGTGACGTGATGGGGATACAACCGGCCAGGCGAAGGAACGGGTGCAGGAATCTGACCCGATAATAAGCATCGTCGATGACGAACCGAATCGGGCGGGGACACGCGAGCTGCAATACGATCGCGTCGACCCACGTGATGTGATTCGGCAACAGGAGAAAGCCGGTTCCCGGAATACTTTCACTGCCTATGGTTTTGACGCGATAAACCAGCCGCGCGAGTCCGACCCCGAAGAAGTACATGGCACGTTCGGCGAAGGAGGAATGCACCATCCTTTATGATTTACAATCGCGTCGCTGCGCCGTGCAATCGGCAATTCGATGAGGATCGCTATACCTGAACGAAAAGCCGGTGCTCACACTGCCTTGCTGTTACTGCTGGCGATCAACCTCTTCAATTACATCGACCGCTATGTTCTCGCGGCCGTCGAACCAAGCATCCGAAAGGCCTTTTTCGCCGCCGACGACGCGAACGCGATGGCGATGACGGGCAGCCTGGCCCCGGCTTTTCTCGCAACTTACATGGTCGCCGCGCCCGCGCTTGGCTGGCTGGCCGATCGGTTCTCGCGCTGGCTGGTCGTGGGAGTATGCGTGATCCTCTGGAGCCTTGCGACCGCAGCTGGTGGTCTGGCGGGCACATTCTCGGTTCTTTTTCTCACCCGGATCTTCGTCGGTATCGGCGAGGGCGGCTACGGGCCTGCAGCTCCGACGATTTTAGCAGACTACTTTCCCGTGGAGAGGCGCGGCCGGATCATGGCGATATTTTGTGCTGCGATCCCCGTCGGAAGCGCACTGGGTTACGTGCTCGGCGGATTGATTGATGCACGCCTCGGTTGGAGGTGGGCCTTCTACGCTGTTGCCATCCCAGGCCTGATTCTCGGGCTATTCTGCTTCTTCCAAAGCGACCCGCGCGTGCGCAGTAGTGTGCGCGGAGAGCAACAGCGCGCACGGCGAGAAGATTATCTGACGCTTCTGCGGACGCGCTCGTTTGTCTTCAACTGCGCCGCACAAACCGCGATGACGTTCGCGCTCGGCGGTCTCGCTTTCTGGATGCCCGCTTATCTGATTTTCCGGGAACAACCTGCGGCCGTCGCAGTGCCCGCGTTTGGCGGGATCACGGTCGTGGCTGGCCTCGCATCAACACTGCTGGGCGGTTTTGTTGCGGACCGGTTACAAAAACGGATCCCCGGTTCGTATTTTCTAGTCTCCGGGGCGGGAATGATCTTCGCCTTTCCGCTCTTCATCGCGACAATCTACACGCCGTTTCCGCTTACCTGGGGTTGCCTCTTCCTGGCAGTGTTTTTCGTGTTCCTGAATACAGGGCCGTCTAACGCGGCTCTCGCAAACGTCGTTGCCCCCAATGTTCGAACGACGGCGTTCGCGCTGAACATTCTGATCATTCATCTATTTGGCGACGCGTTTTCGCCTCCGCTGCTTGGCTTCATTGCGGGGCGTTCAAGCATGAATGTGGCGTTCTTCGTCGTTTCCTTTGCAGCGCTGACTTCAGGAATCATTTGGCTGCTCGGCATGAAATACCTGGCGCGAGATACGGCAGCTTCGGACTCAGCGGCGTTGGTCGAAACGGAAACAGCAGGAGCAACTCGCATCACTCCTGCTGTTTGAGGTTTTGCGGATTTCGATCCGCGGTCTTCTTAGTTATTCGTCCGAATCGTCGCCGGTTTCGTCATCCGTTTTGTCCGCACCCGAGCCTTTTTTGTCGCCGGCCTTGCCTTTGCCTTTCGCTCCGGCTCTATCGTTCTGGCCTTCGCCCTTTTCGGCAGCGCTCATTCTTGCATCGTTGGTAGCGGCCGAAGGTGAAGCGGCGTGCGTCGTTCCAGTGCTGCTTGCGGAGCTATCGGTCGTACTCGTGGAGGTAGAAGCAGATGCCGAAGGGGATGCCTTCGAGGATGTGCTGGAAGTTCCGGCAGATGCTGGGGATCCGCTCGTGCTCGAGCTGGTCCCGCTCTTTGTCGCTGCTGGTGAAGCGGTGGCGGAAGCTTTTGGTGAAGTCCCTACGCTAGCCGAAGCACTCGCACTCGGGGACGCGGTCGCCTTAGGTGATGCCGCAGCGCTCGGTGAAGTACCTGCAGCAGGTGAAGTGCGCGCGCTCGCTGATGGTGATGCTGCTGTTCCTGGACTTACAGAAGCCGCAGTCGAAGATGAAGCACCCTGCTGCGCGGAAATACCGCTGCGTGTCCCACTGCCGCCGAGACCAATGTTTACGCCAACTGCGGGCTGAACGCCGTAATAACCGTAGACCTGACTGATATACTCAGGGCGGCTGTATTCCTGAACGCGGGTGTAATCGTATACTGGCGCGCTGTAGATGCGCTCCCGCTGCACGGTCGTTGTGTAAACCGTTGGATCGCTCGTCGCTTGGAAGGTTGTCCAAGGCATCGCCACAGTCCGACTGCTGGTGGTGGTCGTCGTCGACGAAGTTGAGCTACCGGATGCCGTGTTACCGGCCCCGC
>JACDHZ010000075.1 GCA_013820755.1 Chthoniobacterales bacterium | reverse complement strand
ACAGATCCATCGCCGATCCAATATCCGTGACAACCGTCGGCTTGATTGTGCCGGGCCACCAGAAGATCGTCGGCGTCCGCACCCCGCCCTCCCAGGTCGTGCCTTTGCCCTGACGCAGCGGCGCGGCGGTGCCGGCATGCGCGTGGAATGGCAGCCATGGCCCATTGTCGCTGGTGAAGACGACGAGCGTCCGCTGATCGATCCCTGCGGCTCGCAAGGCATCCAGAACTGTTCCCGTGCTCGCATCGAGTTCCTCTACCACGTCGGCGTAAATCCCAGCGCTGCTGTGTCCGACGAACTCCGCCGATCGGGCGAGCGGAACGTGCGGCAGGTTGTGCGCGAGGTAGAGGAAGAACGGCCGCTCGCGGTTCGCGTTGATGAACTCTACCGCTTGTTCGGTGTAGCGCTTCGTAAGCGTGCGATGATCGACCGGCTGCTCGATCACCTCCCTGTTTCGCATGAGCGGCACTTTCCAGTACTCCGGTTTCGGCTCGTAATACGCACGGGACTGGAAGCCGTTATCCCGCCGCGCGACCATCATCATGTCATGCGAAAACGGGAGACCGAACCAGAAGTCAAAGCCCTGGGTCATCGGCAGGAACTGCGGTAGATGACCGAGGTGCCACTTGCCAATGATCCCGGTCGCGTAACCGCGCGGCTTCAACATCTCGGCGATCGTGATCTCGCCGGAGGGCAAACCCTGCGTCGCACAATCCTGCAGGACCTTCGGTGCGCCCTCAGCCAGCCCGAACATCCCGCTTCTGATCGGCAGCCGGCCGGTCAGCAGTGCCGCACGGCTCGGTGAGCACACCGGCTGCATGTAGAAGTCCGTCCACCTCTGCCCCTCGGCAGCCATCGCATCGAGCCTCGGCGTGTGGATTTTGGTGTTCCCGAAAGACCCTATATCTCCGTAGCCCATATCGTCGGCGAGGATGATGACGATATTCGGCGGCAGGGAATCGGGTTCCGCGGAGATGCAGCGGCCGACGCGCAGTGCCTCAGCAGCGACGAACAGGGTTACAGTGAACAAACACCTGAGACGCATCCGGCACCCTACGCGGTGCCGATAGCGATTGCACCTGCGCTGAGCGCGCTCGAAGCAACCCAACGCAGATACCGAAGACTTCGGCGGCGCGATACGAGCGTTAATCCATCATCGACTCATCGTTCGCACCTCGAGAAATCGACACGTCAGCATCAACTCCCCTCGCCTGTCGCACCTGGATGGAATCAATCTGACAATCGCCTGCGCGCAGATCGCTCAGCACCACCAGATTGTCATTCGCTTCCGTCAATCCCGCCTCGCGCAGGTATTTTTCCGCCGCTTCGATTGTGCTGTTGGGATCATCGGTAAACTGGAGCAGCACCGGGTGCGTACCCCAGCAGAGCGCCAGTTGTCGGCAAATGTGCTCACTCGGCGTAAAGGCGAAAATCGGCGCGTGCTCCGGCCGCATATTCGAGACGTAGCGCGCCATCGTCCCGTGCCGGGTGAACACAATCAGCTTCGAGTTCAGCAGCGAGTTCGCGAGACTCACTGCGGACGCCACCGTCTTCTGGCGCGCGTCATGGAGCTGATAATCACGCGCAAAACCCGCGCCGCCGCTCCGCTCGATCCGGCGCGCCACGCGATCGAACACCTCCACGCATTTCACCGGGTAACGCCCCACAGTCGTCTCCCCACTCAACATGATCGCGTCCGTCTGCTCGAAAACGGCGTTGGCCACATCCGTGATCTCCGCGCGCGTCGGCACGGGGTTCTCGATCATCGATTCGAGCATGTGCGTCGCCACGATGACCGGTTTCCCGAAATGGAGGCACTGCTTCACGATTCGCCGCTGGATGATCGGCAACTCCTCCATCGGGCACTCGATCCCCAGGTCGCCGCGCGCGATCATGATCACGTCGGCCGCGTGGATCATGTCGTCGATTTCGCGGACCGCGGATTGATCCTCAATCTTCGCCACGATCCGAGCAGTGCTGTCGAGTGTGCGCAGGACGCGCCGGAGCTCCTCCACATCGCTCTTCTGGCGCGCGAAGCTTAATGCGACGAAATCAACACCGGCAGCTACACCAAGTCGGACATCATCGAGGTCCTTTTGCGTTAGCGGAGGCAAGTTCACTCGCACCCCAGGCAAGTTGATGTGGCGGCGCGAGCCGAGCGTTCCGGGCGTAAGCACTTTGCACCGGATTCTATTTTGCTGCTTCTCGAGCACGAGAAGTTGGATGACGCCATTGTCGACCAGCACCGTGTCGCCGGCAGAGATGTCGTTGATGAGCCCATCGTAGTTTACATCAACCGAATACGCCTCCGCGCTTTTCGCGCCATGGACAGTGAACTCCAGTGTGTCGCCAGGGGAGAGCTGCAAATCCCGCCCGAGATCTCCCGTGCGAATCGCGGGCCCTTGAGTATCCAATAGAATCGCCACCGGGCGGCCGAGTTCCGCCGCAATCTCTCGAATCTCAGGCACGATCGCGCGCACCCAATCGTGCTTCGCATGGCTCATGTTCAATCGGAACACATCGGCGCCTTGCCTCATCAACGCGCGGAGCACTTCCGGCTTCTCCGTGGCCGGTCCGAGCGTGCATATGATCTTGGTTTTGCGCATGCGCTTTGAGGATTCCGGCCTCGGGCAGTAAATGCAAGGAGCTTGCAACTTGCCAGTGAGGAGTTGCACAAGTAGCCCTCGGCGGATTCACTCGGGCGGATGCACACCAGCTCGTTCGATAAGGTCGCCGCGTTCCGGCGCAAGTATCTCGCGGGCCGCGAGAATGAACCGCTCACGATCCTTGATTTAGGGAGTCAGGATTATAACGGGTCCTACCGTCCGCTGTTTACCGAGCCCGGTTGGCGATACATCGGATTAGACATGGCTGCGGGAAAGAACGTCGAAATCGTGCTGCGCGACCCGTACGATTGGCAGGAAGTCGCGCCGAACAGTGCAGATGTAATAGTCTCCGGCCAGACCTTCGAACACACGGAGTTTTTCTGGCTCACCATGCAACAAATCGCTCGCGCTCTGAAGCCGTGCGGCATTTGTTGTATCCTCGCGCCATCCACCGGACCGGAACACCAATTCCCCGTCGATTGCTGGCGCGTTTACCCCGACGGTTTCCGGGCACTCGCGCGGTACGCGGGTCTCGAGGTCCTCGAATGCTGGACGCAATGGGACGACCTCCCGCAATACGACTACGAGAGTAATAAGTGGCACGACTCCGTGCTCGTCGCGCGCAAGTCAGGCGAAGCGGCGAGGTCAATTGGCCGGCGCGCCGTGCCCGGTGACTCAGCTTGCTCGCTCAGCGACTAGATCAACGCGCGTCCTGGCACTCTTGATTCTGACCGAACCACACCAGTCGCTCCCCGTGCGCGTAGTTTCGCGCATTGTCGGGAACGTTCACCGGATCCGTGCACGTGTCGCGCTCCTGGTGCTCGTCGGCGCGGCGCCCGCCGCAGCGATGTTCTATCTCGTCACTCACCACTGGGTTCCCCTGCCCTATTGGGACGAATGGGCGACGCCCGGGAAAATGTTCGCCGCCTGGTGCAACGGGACGCTCACGCTGCCGGACCTCGTTTCGCAGCACAACGAGAGCAGGAAGTTATTCCCGCGCCTCCTGTATCTCGCGCTCGCCGCAGCGGGCGGCTGGGATGTGCGGAAAGAGATGCTGGTCTGTTTCACGAGTGTCTGCCTCATCGCACTACTCTTCTACAGGCTCATGCGCCAGACCCCGGGCGCGGCTGCCTTATCGGCGTCGATCGCTTGGATCGCGGCGACCTTTCTGTGTTTCTCGGCCGTTCAGCTCGACAACTTTCTATGGGGCATTCAGCTGGAGCCGTTTTTCCCGGGCTTGCGGTGCTCGCCGTCGCAGTGGTGAACACATCCGAGCGTTCGGTCGCGCGTAAGTCACTTCTGAATGCAACGCTCGCGCTGATCGCAACCTATACATTCGCAAACGGCATGCTGCTGTGGGTTTTAGGCGTACCGATATGCAGTCGCTACGCGACCCCGACGAGACGGCAGACGCTTCTGTCGTATGGATGCTATGCGCTTACGGCTGCGGTCGCGATTGGCGCGTACTTCATTCATTACCAACGACCCGGTCACCATCCGCAACTAATCTCTGGCAGCACCGGGCCGGAAGTCTTGCTGCACTACCTCGTGCTCTGGGTAGGTTCCTATTTCGCGTCTACTTGTGAGTCCGCTCGTCGTAGGAATTACCGCAGTGGCTGTCTTTGTCGCTGCGTCGATCGGTGCAGTGGTATCCATCACCAAAAGTCGCGACTGGCGCAGCTTCTATCCGGCGCTGCTAATCGCGGCGTATGCCTGCGTGACAGCAGCCGTCACTGCCGCTGGGCGGATTGGTTTTGGAGTCGAGCAGAGCCTCGATTCACGCTATCGCACGTTCAGTTTGTTCTTTTATCTTGCGACAGTCGCGCTGCTATTCGCGCTTTACTGCCGCTCCGTCGTTCTCGGCAATACCAAATCGCGCAGCCGATTCATCGCGGGCTGCTCGGTTGTTGCCATCGCTGCGTCGGCCGCGTGGGTTCTTTGTTATCTCGACGGGCTGCGGCACCTGGAGCAATTGTATTCGCGCAATCTGACACTGATCCGCGCGCTCAAGTGGATCAATGTGATCCCGGATAATCCGGATGCTCTTCTTATCTACCCTATCGCAGAACAATTCGCGGAGCGGTCGCCCGTGATACGGGATCACCAGCTGCTCCGGCTTCCGTATCCGACGCAGAGTGTGATCAGGACAGTACAACAGCTACCGCCTGACTTCGACGACCAGACGTTCGGCCGGGTGGAAACATGTATGATCGACACTAACCACAACCTCTACATCACCGGCTGGGCGAAACTCCCGACTCGCCATCATCACGCCGACACGATTGTCATCGGTTGCCAGGATTCGACCGGAAACTACAAGCCGTTCTCAGTCATGAAAACGGACATCCCGGCGACGAAAACCGGTCACAGAAGCAAGACGCCGCTCGTGCGTTTCGCCAGGGTTTTTAACGCAGCGAACGTACCCGCAGGCGAAATCACGATCGCAGCTTGGGCGGTCGACACGCAAGGACAGAAGGCTTACCCGCTCGGTGGAGCCACTCAGATCCGACAGGACTAGCATTGGACCACGCCAGCAATGCGATAGGCGGGCATTTCGCAGACGCGTTACGCGAAGGAAAAGACTTCATCCTGCACATCGGCGCGGGCGGTTCGCCCGAGCGATTTCCGAAATGCGTCGAGTTCGAGCACAGGATCTTCCGCCACACCGACGTCGTCGGCGACGCACATCACCTCCCGTTCCGCGATGGTATTTTCGACCGAGTCTTTGCGCTGAATGTTTTCGAACACCTTCGCGAACCGAAAATCGCTGCGGCTGAGATCTTCCGCGTCCTGAAACCAGGCGGCACGGTAGCGATTCACACGGCGTTCCTCCAAGCCTTGCATGAGGAGCCTC
Organism: Chthoniobacterales bacterium; assembly: GCA_013820755.1. GTDB lineage: Bacteria > Verrucomicrobiota > Verrucomicrobiia > Chthoniobacterales > UBA10450 > JACCTI01. Next base: position 6,852 of record JACDHZ010000075.1, on the reverse strand, counting down.
ATCACTACTACAACGCCACTGAGTTCGGTGTCCGCGATTGGTTCTCAAAGTTCGACATCGACGCGGTCAACGTGACCGGCAATTTCGGCCCGGGCGTGATGCTCGCATTCTTGATGGCAAACCTCAGCGAAGTCGCGCGGCGTGGCGGCGCGAGCGAGATCGAGCAGCTGCGCCTCAAATCCACGACGATCGGCGAATGGGCGGAGTTCTGGGCGGGCAAAGGGCCAGAGCCGCCCGGATTCCAAACGCTGCAGAACCTCCCGATCGAGGAGCAGAAGCGCATCGCTGGCGGGTTTGAGTTGATCGCGCGCAAACCCTCGTAGAAGCGAGATTGCGGCGAGGTGCAGCATCCGCTGTGTCAGCGAATCCTGATCTGTTAGCATCGAACGACCTCCCATGCGCCGCTCACCTACGCCGCCAACCGATGCGGCGGGCCAGCAGGTTTCCAGGAAGTTCCACCTGTGGCTTGACGAGCCGCTTGACTGGAACCTGAAGGTGCGCCGGCTGCGCCTCTTCGCCTCTTAGGTGATCGGCGGCGACGCCGAACAGTGCAGATGTAATAGTCTTCCGGTCAGACCTTCGAGCACACCGATGCAACAGACCGCTCGCGCTCTGAAGCCGTGCGGCATCTGTTGTATCCTCGCGCCGTCCACCGGGACCAAAACACCGATTGCGCGATTGCTGGCGCGTTTACCCGGACGGTCTCCTGCCGTTCGCGCGACACCCGGGTTTCGAGGTCCTCGAAACGCTGGACTCAATGGGAGGACCTCCGCAACTTCAAATATTTTTCGTATCGAGTATAAAATGGCGCGAATAATGCTGTTTAGAAGCCTAAATGAAAATAAATAACCGCATTAAAGCAGCCGCGCTTCTCTTCTCTCTAGTAGTTGCGGGCGCGTCAGCCGCTGTCACGCCTGTCGCAGGCGATATCTACGTGTCGGCCCCGCCTCTTCTCGTGAAGATCAGTGCCAACGGAACCCAATCGATCATTCCCACCACGATCGTCACTCCCAGTGGCCTGGTTTTCGACCACGCCGGCAATGTCTACATCGCCGACTCCGCGACCAACAGCGTAGTGAAGATCACTCCCAACGGTATCCAGACCACCATCGCTTCCGGTCTCGCCAATCCGAAGGATCTGGCGCTGGACTCTTCGGGGAATCTTTACGTTGCTAACTCCGGCACCAACTCAGTCCTCAAAATCACTCGCAAGGGCATCAAGACGACTTTCGCTAGTGGCTTGAACGGTCCTGCGGGTCTCGCTTTTGACGCGTTGGGCAATCTATTCGTCTCCAGCAAGGGCAGTAACGCCATCTTTAAAATCTCGCTCAACGGCACCAAGAGCACCTTCGTCAAAGCGGGTTTGAACGCCCCTGGCGGTATTGCGTTTGACGCGACGGGCAACTTGCTCGTCGCCGACACAGGCAGCGATGCGATTCTCAAAGTGGACCGTGACGGCAACGTCAGCGCCGAAATAAGCAGCGGGCTCAATTCCCCGGCCGACGTGTCCGTAGATGCGCTCGGTCATTTGATTGTTGCCGATATCGGCAGCAATTCGATCCTGACGATCTCGCCCAATGGGACGATCACGCCGATCGCAACCGGGTTGACGGACCCGAAATTCCTGGCCATGGCACCGGGTTTACATCAATTGCTCAACATCTCGACCCGCGCGTTTGTCGAGACCGGAAATCACGTGCTGATCGGGGGCTTCATCATCCGAGGCACGCCAGATGCCGATCTCGGCGAGACAACCGTGCTCGTCCGGGCGATCGGACCGTCGCTCAATTCAAGCGACGTGCCTGATCCGCTTTTGAATCCGGTGCTCGAACTGCACGACAGCAGCGGCGCGATCATCGCGACCAACGACAACTGGATGGAGACTCAAAAGCGCCAGATTCAGCAGACTGGCCTTGCGCCGTCTGATCACCGTGAGTCCGCCATCAAGGCAACCCTGCCGGACGGCAACTACACGGCGATTGTTCGGGGCGCGAATGATACCATCGGCGTCGCGCTGGTCGAGGTCTACAAGCTCCGGTAACGATCCTCGAAGACTGCGGGTTTTCGGCTTTGGCTCGAACTCAAAGCCGCCGCCCGGGCGGTTTAAAAGATGGGGCCGGTCTGAAGCGAGACCGGCCCCGTTGCTTTTCTTTTTGACGCCGCTAAGAGAGGCGTACTTCCGGTTGAGGGACGTTCGCCAGCTTCTCGCCGATGCCGATTGCGATGCGCGTGATCGCGTGAATGAACTTGGCCTATACTTTCGTCGCTCGCCGTTTCCGTCGCCGACCAAGCAGTCGCGGCGCTTGCGGTTCATCAAAGCATTGAGGCGCGCCTGCGCAACGTCGCCGAAGTGGAATCGAGACTGCGACCTGTGGAGACGTTACGTGGCAGCTGCAAGATTCCCTCGGGCAGGCGGTCGGGCTCCAATTGATTATCACGCAAAATCGTCACAGGCGCCGCCTGCTGGCGAGGTGCAACATGCACTGTGTCCGCGAATCCTGATATGGTAGCGTCATTCGATCTCCCATGCGTCGCTCACCTACGCCGCCGCCCGCGGGCCAGCAGGTTTCGAAGAAGTTCCACCTGTGGCTTGACGAGCCGCTCGACTGGAACCTGAAGGTGCGCCGGCTGCGGCTGTCTGGCTGGTGCGTGGCAAAAGACGGAGCGCCGCGCACGCGCGTTCGCGGTCAGATCGGAGCGGCGACATTCTATGGTCAATTCGATCGCGACCGACCGGACGTCGTCCAATTCTTGAACGTTCCGGAGGCGCTGCGTTGGTGCGGGTTCGCCGTTGATGTTGTGGTTCCGTTCGGACGCAAGCGGCTGGAGCTAGAGGTCGCCACAGCCGATGGCGAGTGGCAGAAGGCGTACGCGCGCACCGTTGTAGGGCCGTTGCGAATTGGCCCCGCGGAGCGCGAACTCTGGCAGAAATCGATGAAGCGGACGCGCAACGGCGCTACGCCTTCTTCTTCAGCCGGCCTGACGACTGGAACAAGCCTGCTCGACTGTTGCGAGTGATCGGTTGGTGCGTGGATCGTAGCGGCGACTGGATTCGCGCCGTTCGTGCGGTTGTTGGCGGGCTGACGTTTCAAGGTGGTTACGGCATCGAACGGCCGGATGTCGCTGCATTGTTTCCGCATCTCCCCGCCGCCCGTCATTCCGGATTCGTGCTGATGGTGGAACTGCAACCCGGTAAGCAGACGATCAGGCTGGAGGTAAAAGGCGGCGACGGCGGTTGGCGGCTGTTCTTCGTCTCCGAGGTGATCGGCGGCGATAGCGCGGACGACGAACTGACGCCTGATGAAATCGCGCACTTCGCGGCATTCGAACGCCCGCCGCGTTTTCAATTCTGGTTCGATCGCCCAGCTGATTGGGCGAAGCCCGTCCGTCATCTGCGCATCTCCGGATGGTGTATCGCGGCGTGGGGCGAGCAGATCGATGAATTGCGCGCGCGAGTTCGCGGCAAAACCTACAAGGCCAGCTACGGCATCGTGCGCCCTGATGTTGCAGCGACACTCGACAGCGGTGCCGCCGCTTTGCGCAGCGGGTTCGCGATGGATGTTGTCGTCCCGTGGGGTCCCTCCACGCTGGTGCTTGAAGCGCGCGGAGCGGGTGAAGCGTGGGAGCAATTTTTCTGGACGCGGCGGCCCCGTTCGCGTTCGTAATCATTCTGTACGGTCCCCTGTGCAAACACCACTGAAGCCAATCGGCCCAAGAACGTTGAGGCCGAATAAATTCCGCTGTTTGCGCGGAGTGACGGAAGCGATCGGCTGTTGGATGGAGTTGTATGACGCGTTGAAGAGGGAACACGCCGTATCCCTTGTTGGCGACATTGACGCCCGTTTCAGTCCTTCCGATCCATTGCCATACATCGCGTTCTTTGTGGCACTGCTGAATACCACCCCGTGATTAACGTCGGAGCAATTAACGCTGGCGGCTCTCGAAAACGAATCTCATCACAAGAAGGTTTTGCTCTCTACGCCCATACCAAAGCGCTCATAATCCGAGTCAATTCAACACCGCTTGGCGTAGAAGGATGACACCCTTCATCTACTGACAACGCCGACCTGCTTGTGGTGACGCGCAGCCACACGATCGCAGACGACATCGAGAAAAGTTCCAACAATAAGAAACAGGGATATCCACAGAAGTTCCCACATTGGCAGCGTGTAGCGCGGGAGTAATTCGCCCAGAACGCATGTCGATGCAGTCATAGCTAATCCCGTGAACGTGAGGCTGATTGCGTAAAAGATGAGCCTTTTAGCGCCCCTCCCACGGCGGCGCGGAAGGAGCACGAGCGCGAGAAGCGCGACAAGCCAAAGCATCAAACATCGGTTGTAAGTAAACGTAGTGCCTAGCCGGAAGTACCTGTGTTGGGATGGCAGCGCGAGAATCGCTGCTGGGCTTGTGCCGCGGAACGTCACCAAGCCAGCACATTGCACCATCCAATCCTGGTGATCCCAATAGAACGCTGTGGTAGCGAATAAGAACTGAGCGATATCACCCAGCGTCATCAAACGGGCACGATGAAAATCTGCGCGGGCTTCACCCAGGTGCTCAGGGTTAGGAGGCAGCAAAAACGACAGCGCCAAAGCGTTCAACGCTTCGTCAGCGCGTTCACCCCGGTGTTTAGTCGTCGGCGCGAACAGAACCGTCCGCGCTTGATTTTCAAAAACTTGTGCGCTTATCGCATCGCCGCGATCAAACGTATCGCGCAGCACCGGGACTAGCCGGGCGGCCTCAGGCGAGCGGGCGTGCGCCTGCACGCGATCGAGCAGTTGATCGCGCTCTGCACGCGATAAATCTTTCAGGAACTGCAGACGCCATAGGAACGTGTGGCCGATCCGTGAGTGAAACTGCAATCCCGCGATCCGACAAATTGTGCGCGTCGACAAATCGGCTGCCGCGAAGCAGAATAAACCCAGCGCCAGCACCAATGACGCGCGCCTGAAATTCCATGTTGATCGGAGGTGTGATCGTGATCGTCCTGCTGGTCCGTTTAAACCGCTTCCATACCGCGCCTGGATTGCTAGAAAACCAAACGTCAATGGTAGCACAAGAATCAGCCAAATGTTGACGTATCGCGCCAAAAGGCAGGCCCAGAGCGTTGCGGCAAACCAGATCCAATCGCGACGTGGTGCGCGTTCGCGCCGCATAATCCTGAGGCCAACAGTGACAAAAAGCAGAATGCATATCATGCTGAGAGTCTCGGATCCCACACACTGCGCGTATGTGTAAAAAGCCGTTGCCGCCGTCCACAAGACACCGAGTGCCAGACGCACCCACCCGAAGCTTGATACCGTAACGATGAATAGCCACGCCGCTGCCGCGTGGGCAGTGTGTTGAAGTAAGATGAGCAGAAGCACCCCTGTATCGGTCAGGTGAGATCGTAAAGCGGGGCGCAAAAAAGCGTCGATATCTCCGCGACTGAGTCCTTCCCATCTCTCACCGATCCACAATGGCACGCGAGCGATGAAGCAGTACAGAGGACCGTGGCCCCAGTAGGTCGCCTTCGCTGCTGATCCTGTTACTTGGAAGTATGAATCAGAGTCGCGCCAGAGCGGTGGAATATGGACAAAGAGCCATATCGAAGGCGCGAGGAGCAGACCAAAAAGCGCAATTGCGAATAACCAGCGTCTGGCCATCTTTCCGGCGCCTCATCGCGAAGCCTAGGACACGAAGCGCGAGAAGTCTGAAGCCGTCAATGTCGAAATTACTGGAGAACGTCGGTAGAGATTTATCGAGCTTCGAGTCTATTCTAGATTTTGGACGAGTTCCGCCGCAATCGCTCGAATCTCCGGCACGATCGCGCGCACCCAATCGTGCTTCGCATGGCTCATGTTCAATCGGAAAACATCGGCCCCTTGCTGCATCAACGCGCGGAGCACCTTCGGACTCTCCGTGGCCGGTCCGAGTGTGCAGATGATTTTGGTTTTGCGCATGCGCTTTGAGGATTCCGCCTCGGCTGGTAAATGCAAGGAGGTTGCACCCTGCCAGTGAGGAGTTGCACAAGTAGCCCTCGCCAGATCACTCGGGCGGATGCGCACGACTCGTTTGACAAGATGGCCGCGTTTCGGCGCGACTATCTCACCGGACGCGAGGACGAAGCGCTCGCCATCCTTGATCTCGGCAGCCAGGATATAAACGGCTCATACCGTCCGCTGTTTTCCGAGCCGCAGTGGCGCTACGTCGGGGTGGACATGGCTGCGGGCAAAAACGTGGATACTATCCTGCGCGATCCATACGAATGGCGCGAGATCGCCCCCGATAGCGCCGACGTCATCATCTCCGGCCAAACCTTTGAACACACAGAATTCTTCTGGCTAACAATGCAACAAATCGCGGGCGCTTTGAAGCCGGACGGCCTGTGCTGCATCCTCGCGCCGTCCAGCGGACCCGAGCACCGATATCCAGTTGATTGCTGGCGCGTGTATCCGGACGGCTTTCGTGCGGTGGCGCGCTATGCCGGGCTCGAAACCATCGAGTGTTGGACGCAATGGCAAGACCTGCCGGATTACGACGAGGAGAGTAACAAATGGCACGACTCTGTGCTGGTCGCGCGCAAACCCTTTCCCGCTACGGAGGCCGGAGCCAACTGCTCTTCCCAACGCGGCGGAAATGCGATCTCGTAACCCGGCAGTTTGAGCGAGAGGTTCGGGCTATAGAACGGATCGTGCAGGAGCGCGCGTCCATGCTTCTCCTGCATGAAGGTCGCCTCGCGCCGGAAGAGAGCCTGTTGCTCGGGTATCGGATGATGACCGCGCGATGCCGACTCGTGGTGGATCAGGTTGGCATACGGGGTCCAGACGACTTGCAGGCCGCGCGCAGTCACGCGCAGGCAGTAGTCGATAT
>JACDHZ010000214.1 GCA_013820755.1 Chthoniobacterales bacterium | reverse complement strand
CAAAATTGCGCGAGCATGCCGCCGGGCGGGCGCGTAGCTTCGGGCGAATGATCGATTCCGGATCAGACGCAGCATGGATGCAGCAGGCGCTTCGCCTCGCCGGGAAAGCCTACGAAGCTGGCGAAGTGCCAGTAGGCGCCTTGGTTGTGCGGGAGGGGAGAATCATCGCGCGTGCGCACAACCAGGTCGAGCTGTTGAAAGACGCCACCGCGCATGCGGAGATGCTGGCCATCACACAAGCAGAGGCAGCCGTCGGTGACTGGCGGCTGAGCGACTGCGATCTCTACGTCACAAAGGAACCGTGCCCCATGTGTGCCGGCGCGCTCGTCCACGTTCGCATGCGGCGCGTTATCTTCGGCTGTCCCGATCCACGCGGGGGCGCCGCCGGCGGGATGATGAACCTCCTGCAATTGCCGGCACTCAATCACCAGTGTGACATCAGCACCGGCGTCCTGGCAGACGAATGCGCCGTCCTGCTCCAGAGTTTTTTCCGCGCTCGGCGCAAGCAAAACGGCGACGAACCTGAGGCGGTCAGCATCTAGCTGCGCGTCAGCAACCGAAGTCCCGCCACGCCAGCTACGATTAGCACAATCGATAGAATCCGGAGCGCGTCCCGCGGTTCGCCGAACAGGAAGATGCCGGCGAGCGCGGTGCCCGCGGCGCCAATGCCGGTCCATACCGCGTACGCGGTACCGATCGGCAGAGTTTTGACGGCCATCGAGAGGAAAACAAAACTAACGACCATCAGCACACCAGTCGCGACGCTCGGCCACAGGCGGGACCACCCGTCCGTGTACTTGAGCCCAACGGCCCACGCGATCTCTGTCAAGCCGGCTAGAAACAGGTAAATCCAGGACATTCGGAGTGGCTGCCTCGCAACGGATTCGAAGGTCGGGCTAACTCCGGCCGAACAAACTTACCCACTTGGTGGTAGCGCGAGCAGGTGCTTTTTCTGGTCCCCGGATAACTGACTGTCTTGAACCCACCTCTTTGCGTCGTCGGGGCTGCGTTTCACCCACTCAGTGAAAATCCGCTCAACTGACTTGTCGCGCGCCGCGGTGTCAGCAATGGTTGAGGCCCAGCTCAGAGCGGCGATGGGATCACGCGCCGCGGTGTTTGTGCTGTAAGCCTCGACCGCCGCATCGCGTACCGATTCGCTCGCGCCGTTGACCCAGTCGGCTGCAGCTTGTGGATCGCTCCTCGACCATTGGCCGATCGCGGTTTCGACGGCACTCCGCCGATCGGCGGCAGGCAGAGTTGAGGCCCAGTCGGCTGCCTGTTTCGGATCGCTCCAGCCGAGCTGCATTACGATCACACCGGTTGCAGCGCGGCGCGCATCAGCATCCGTTAGCTGCCTTACCCAGTCCATTGCGTATTGAGGATCGGAATTGAACATCACGCTCGCGAGAGCAGGCGCGAGCTGCTGCGCCTCCAGCGTTGACTGCGACAACACGTAAGCCTCAGCTGCTCTGGGATCTTTCTGCCACCAGCCGCCGACCACGCCGTTGGTAGCAAAGCTAAATGTATCGCCGCGATCGTGTTCCTCCGCCCAGGCAAGGGCGGCTTGCGGGTCGACCGCGGCCCAGTTTCGGCCCATCGTGTGCCAGTCCGCGAAGACTTTACCCTCTCCGGCAGTGGTTGATTCCAGGAACTTCACAGCCGCTGCCGGATCAATTTCACTCCATTTTGTCGCGGCGCTTCCCAGCAAACCTCGGCGGCGATCGGGCGGCAGTGCTTCCGGTGCAAGTTGGTTGATGGTTTGCGCGAGCGACGGCATTACAGCGGCGTCTGCTGTATCAATGACGGACTGGATTGCTGCGGTGCGCCCTTCAGTTGTGCTCAAGTTTACTGCTGAAGCCAGCGCGGAGCGCGCATCGAGATGTCCCCATGCCTTGAAGAAGGCAGTATTTCTGCGGTTGGCGTCGATACCTGGCGGCAGCGCGTTGAGCTGCTTTGCGATCTCCGCCAACTCATCAGGTGAGCGCAACGACAACACATCGTAGAGTTCCTGGAATGGCACTCGCGTGATGTCACCGAGCATGATCTTCGACGCCTCGTCTGCCTCGCGGGGGCGCGAGACAGACTGATCCTCGGCTGCTTGAGGCGCGTTAGCCGGGGTCCAAATTGCTGCTGTGTTTAGCGGAAGGAGTAACAATCCGACCGATTGCAAATCCGATCAGCGCACCTGCACAAAGCACAGTAGTGAAACGCACTGCACCTCGACCGGGGGACGGCGGATTCATCGCGTCTGTCACCTTACACACGCGACGTGCGTTCCGTCGACATTGTAGGAGAATATTGCTTCTGTGGAGGCGATCCGCCCTGGATCTTGCGTCAGTGGGCCGAAACGTCGCAGCCAAATAAGTGTATTGTCGGTTGTTCGTTTCTTTGCACTAAGGGAAGTGGCTGCCTCGCCAAGGCTTCGAACCCCCGGGACGAATCGCGCGAAGGATTGAAAACGCTACTCTTATCGTTGTCGCCGTCGTGCGCTTTGTCCGTGTCCTTGCTTTTGCCTTTGCCGCGTTTGCCCTTAGCGGCTTTGACAACGCTGCGGTCGTGGCCATCTCCTGGACCGCTCCCGTCGAGTTTACCGTCACGCGCGTCGTGGCCGTTCACAAACTTGTCGGCCTTCTTATCGATCTTCACCTTTTTGAATGCGCACGATCTAACCGGCTAATGATTTGGTCCGAGTTTCACACCGTTTTCCTGCGCGATCCGCCCCCAGCCCACACCGCTCTGCTTCATTGCGACGATCTCGTCGAAGCTTCGACCCGTTTCGCGGGAGAGGGTATTGGCTATCATCAACCTGCCGTAGCCGAGGTTTGTGCGAGTGCGCTGCTCTTCCAGCACGTTCACTGGCACGCTGAGTTCACTGGAGACAACAGGGTTGCCGTAAGTGTAATCAACCCGATCCTGCCAACGGTCGAAGTGCTCGGCTCGCTGATCGAGAACAATGTAATCCTGAGCGCACAGGGGGTGCGGCCATAGATAGGAGTGCCGGCGCGCGCGAATTATAATTTCTATAAACGTGGCCCGGCGGCTGCTCTCTGGACTGCGACATGGTACGGCTGCAACACACCCCCGAAAACTCAAGACGCTTCTACGACACGGCCGCAACGCAGGTGACTGCGCTTGAAGACCACGCACCTGCAGAACATGCGCCAACTGCGCAGCACCCGGATGCAGGCGGATTTGCCGACGATGAAAGGTTTTGGCGAGATGCAATATCGACCTGGCAAAGGTTGCTACAATCAAGACCTCAACGTCCGGAAACTCTCCACTATCTAAAGTCGTGTCAGTCGAAGCTCGCGGAAGTTCTCGTGCTTTTGGGGAGGCCTGAGGAGGCGGCGGAACAGAGCGACGCCGTCTTGACAACCGGGAGTCTCCTTCGAGCCGCCACAAGTAAACCCAGGTCGCGATTCATCAGATTTTTGTACTCGAACTTTTACCCGTCGTGGCTGCAGAGGTGATTTTCCCTAGGGCGTCGCTAAAAACGCAGAAACAGCGGAACTTTCCGCAATAGAGCGACAGCTCCGGAAGTAGACCGAACGCAATCACTTTCGAGAGCGGTCAGGTAGTGGATAAATTTGGATACGGCTGAAGGGTTCACAATCATTGAACCTCGCTACTATCCAGCACCAACAGACCATTTGGTGGCATTAACCTCCGATCCAGACATAACAAGCCTTATCTTCGCAACGTCTGTGCTTGAATAAGTTCGACAATGCCGGGCTTTTAAATTGTCCGGCTTATTGCAGCGGCGCCCCTTCGCTTCCCAAACTAGCGAGCAATGTCAGGACAGCGGGCAGGAAAAGCCGGATGTTCTGACTTCCGAGTGGCTGCCTCGCAAGGATTCGAACCTTGACTTCGAGTTCTCACGCGGCATCCACCCGACAGTCAGAACACTTCTAGGCTTAGCAGTCAGAACACCGCACCGCGCGCGCGCGATCCGTCACGCTTGTCTGGCCCCGCGCCTTGCGACGTGGGGCGTTTGAATTGAATCGGCGCGGGTTGCTGGTTAAATCGAAGCCGCCTAGGGGGCCTTCGACATCGATGACGTCGTGATGTCGTCAGCGCCTTCGGTCTTGAAGATTTCTTTGGCGCGATCCGACTCGTCACCATCATGCGCGTGCACGGCGACGAGGTAGTTGCCGGATTTGAGTTTGTCCTCGTAGCGTTTCGCTTCGATCTCGGGAATTCCCATTCCGATCAAGCCGCCCACCACGCCGCCGGTGGTGGCGCCGATTGCCGCGCCGCTGAGCGCTGCCATGATGGGACCCGCAGCGATGAATGGGCCGACGCCTGGTATAGCGAGAGCCCCGATGCCAGCGAGGAGACCGAGCACGCCGCCCGTGGCACCGCCTGTTGCTGCGCCAGTGGTGGCGCCTTCCGGCGCTTTGGTGGCTTTGACATGGCCGATGTCATGCGCGCCTTCCGTGGCGGGCAGCAGGACCGAGATCTCCGGGGCGGGGAAACCGGAGGTCTGGAGACGCTCCACGATCTGC
>JACDHZ010000213.1 GCA_013820755.1 Chthoniobacterales bacterium | reverse complement strand
CCCGCAGCGTCGCTGTTTTCGAGGAAAAAATCGCAAGATCGAGAGTCGCCCGGTCGCCATTCTCGGATTGTGCGACCACATGTCGATGCTCAGCGCGTGCCTCGGATGACGACTCAGACCTTGTGGAGACAACCGACCAATTTGCCTGCGCGGTCGCGCTGATGAGGAGCGCGAGAAGCGTGACGCTAAATTTTCGCACTGAATTTCGCCCGCAATGGTTCAACCCGAGCATCGTCGCGAATCCGGATTCGGGCGCAGGCATTCGCCGTTTAGACAAACGTAATCACGAGACGTTGCGTTTCGACCGCGACGTTGCTCAGCCTCCGTTCGAGGGCTCCTCGGCCACCAGTTTCTGAAAGCGCGGGTTGTCGCGCAACGGGTCCCACGTCGGGTCGAGCCGCAGTTCGTTCACCGTCATGCCTGCCGAGACCGACAAGGAATGCTGGAGCAGCGCGATCGCTCCTTCGTGATCGCCAATTATGGTCTGGATGCGCGCGAGCGAGACAACGAGGATGGGACCGTTGAACGCGTCCTTCGATTCGGGGAGAATCTCGACCGCGCGTTTTCCTTCCCGCAGCGCCTCTTCATTGCGCCCGAGCCCGGCGTAAATCAAACCCACGAGCACATGGCGCGAAGCGTCATCAGGGCTCGCGGCCAGGGCGCGTTCCGCGACCTCGCGTGCTTCTTCAAAGGCGGCGCGCGCTTTCTGGTCATCGCCCATCGCGTGGTAAATCTGGCCGGCAAGAAACGCTTTCGGCAGTGGCGCGCTCGTTGCGCCGCGCATGTTCTCCAGCGGTGATGACGAGCGCGGCCAGGGCTTCCTCGAATCGACGTTCGAAGAATTGCACATTGAAGCGCGCGAGGGCGGCGACGGGATTCGTGTCGAGCTCGCGGCTTGCAGGGGCGAGCAACTTGTGAAAGCGATCGAAATTGCCGCTCGCGTAAACATCAATCCACGCACGCAGCGACTTGATCTCGAAATCCTCCGGCGCGAGCGAGACGGCACGGAGGTCCTTCGCAAACAAGCGAAGGCGCACGCTGTTTTGATGCGCGCCGGCCACCTCGCCGACCGTCGACCGATGCGAGACAGCGCAGGCGTTAAAAATGTCTCGCCTTCGGGAACCGGTGGTCCCACAATCACTGCATGAAGATTCGCCTGACTCTGCTTCTCCTCGCCGCCTCCCTGGGCAGCAGCTTCGCCGCATCACCGTCCGTGAAAGGCCGCACGCTCGCGGACAGCAATGTCATTCCCAAGCGGGTGCTGCAAAGATCCATCGCCCCGTGGTTCTACAAGAGTCTGGTCGTCTCCCCGATTGAAGGCTGGGTCGTGGTTCGTGCCCAGCTCTCTGGCACGAAGCTCTACGGCGAACGAGTAGTCCGCTCGGACGTCGACGGTGCTTACGACGCGCTCGCTCTTCGATTGGCCAAAGATTTGAGGATCGCAGGGGATAATCAAATCGACAGCCAGACCCGCTTCACCAACGTGCGGCTGAATCTCTTGATTTATAAAATAGCGGACGGCACGATGGCGCTTTCGTTCGCCAGTCTGGATCGGGTTGGTGGGGACCAGATGGACTACTTCGGCTGCGCGAAACTTGCGGTCCTGAAAGAAGACGGAAAGTGGGTGGACATCAAAGGACCGGAAAGTCTGGAAGGGAAAGGTCTGGCGGTTCGCGCGCCAGGCGTAGGAAATGACCTCAACAATTTAATCAGGCTGGAGCACGTAAGCTTTAATGGCAGTAATTGACGAGCCCTCACCTTCCCGAAATACGTATTAGGCGTAAAGATTCCTGGTGGAGAGCTTAGTCAAGTCTCATATTGAGAGCATGAAACTCCCCCTGATCCTGCTCATGCTCCTCGCCTTGGTCGGCAGTAGCCTCGCCGCACCTCCTTCGTCCGTAAAGGGACGAACGCTCACGGAGGTGAATTTGATCTCGCCGCGCGTGCTGAAAAGATCGATCAGCTCAAAGTTCTACAAAACTCTGCTCATCTCTCCGATCGACGGTCTGATCGTTGTCCGCGCGCAGGTCTCGGGTTCGAAACTATTTGGCGAGCGCATCATCCGCTCCGACCTTGGCGGGCGATTTGATGAGGTCGCACTTCAGACCGCGAGAGACATGAAGATGACTGGCGATTACACACTTGATACTCAGATCAAAGTCAGCGCCGTGCGACTTAATGTTCTGATCTACGAAATCGCGGACGGCACCATGGCCCTCTACTTTGCTACGCTGGAGCGTCCGGGCGGCGACCAGGCAGATTACTTCGGCTCGGCCAAGCTCGCAGTCCTCAAGAAGGACGGCTCTTGGACGGAGATAAAGGGCCCCGCGAATTTGGGAAATTTAGCGGTTCGAGATCCCGGTCAGAGAAACAATATGGAACTTCAGCTGAAACTCGAACATATTACTCATTCAGCTCTAGACGATTGAGTCGGCTAACGCCAGGACGAGGCCGGTTGTGGCGGTGAGGAGCTCCGCGAACGCAAATGGGAGACGGCGGCGGTCGCCGCTACGCCAGCCGCCCGCGCAGCCGTCCAATCGATTTATCCGCGCTCCCGGCATCGCAAAGGTGACGATGTAGCCTCGTCGCCCATTAGCGCGAGACTGGCCGAAGATTTAGTGGCCCGCGTCCCGTCACCCTGAAGCCACGCTCTCTCTCCGCTCGGCGGACGCCCTTCATCTGACGAGCGCGGCGGAGCAAGGCTTCCCGAAATTCTACTGCGATGACCGCCATCTTCGCGCGACCGCCTCCCAATTCGGATTCCGAGATTTGAGTGCTCGAGGACGGTTTTGTGCGCCCTCTTGCAGACCTTCAGTTTTATGGACTCACCGCCTTCACGCTTCCTACAGCCTCTGAATGAATGCCGGCGTTTCGATCACGCCGTGAGCAGTCGTGAGGCGGACGCGGCGCGCATTTGATTCTGCATCGGTGGCGAGCAGGTCAAAATCAGGTGAGGGGGCTTGCGGACGGGAAGGCTGATCGCAAGCGGACAATGTGTTATCTGAGGGGATGTCCGAGCCGATTCAGAATGCGATCGCCAGCGCGACGGAACTCGTCGTGCGCTTCGGCAATCAGGCGGTGCTGGATCGCGCGACGGTGACCATTCTGGAAGGTGAGCGCGTGGGGCTGGTGGGACGCAACGGTTCAGGTAAATCGATCTTTCTGCAAATCGCCGCAGGCGTGATGAAGCCGGATGCAGGTGAATACAATCAGCGGCGCGATCTCGTGACCGGCTACATGCCGCAAATGTTTGAGCTGGAGGAAAGCGCCACGGTGCACGCAAACATTCTCGCAGGCGCGCAACGTCGTAGCCCGCCGAGCGGTTTGCGGTCGAAGAGCCGTGCGGCCATCGGGAAATCACGAAGGGCCCCGAAGTTCAGCGCGTAGTTGCGGATGAGGGTCGCATCCTTCGGGCTGAGCGCGACGGCGCGCTTGTAGTGCCCGATGGATTGCTGCCATTTGCCCTGGCGGCGCTCGATCGCGCCGATCGCGCGGAAGACATTGGCCTCGTTCGGCAGACCACGGCGCGCGATTTCGAATTCAGCGAGCGCGCGGGCGTAATCGCGCTCGCCATAGTAATAACAATAGCCGAGCGCGAGGCGCGCCTCGGGCAAATCGGGCTGCAACCGCATCGCGTCGTTCGCAGCCCCGCGCGCCTGCTCGAGTCGCGCGCGCGTGGGATCGATGGAGAAATAAATCCAGCTCTGGAGTTGCGAAAGCTGCGCGTAGGCGAGCGCAAAAGAGGGATCGAGCGCGATCGCTTTCTCAAAAAGCGGGACCGCCTTCTTGCGCTCTTCGGTGTCGGAACCAGTCGCCAGCGCGCGCGCCTGTGTGTAGAGCAGATAAGCCTCGTTATTCTGCGTCGGCTTCGTCTCCATCCGTGCCTTTTCATCGGGCGAGAGCTTCGCTTTCAACTGTCCGGCGATCTCCTGCGCGAGGGCGCTTTGAATGGCGAACACGTCGGTCAAATCGCGCTCGTAAACTTCCGCCCACAGATGCTGGTCAGTGGCGGTATCGATGAGCTGCACGTTCACGCGCACGCGATCACCCTCGCGCCTGACACTTCCTTCCAGGATCGCGCCTACGCCAAGCGCGCGGCCAATTTCGCGCACGTTATGGGCCTTGCCTTTGTAGGCCATGACGGAGCTGCGCGAGATCACTTTCAATTCGCCGATCTTCGCCAGGCTGGTCAGCACGTCATCCTGAATGCCATCCGCGAAATGCTCATTTTCTTTGTTCTCGCTGAAGTTATCAAACGGCAGCACCGCGATCGATTTGTCGAGTTTCGAGCCCGGCACGCGCGGCAGCAGAAAGAATCCGGCCACAGCGGCAAACGCAACACCGATCCCCGCGAGCAGATACACATTGCGCCGTCTCGGCCGCAGCGCCGGCGGGCAATTCTCCGTCGGAGGAGCTGGCGCGGTTTTCTCGAAACCGTGAGGCCCAACCTCAAAAGCCCAGCCCAAAATAAGCGCCAGTGGGAACCCAGCCAGGACGGCGAGGATCACAAAGCGAAGACTCCAGCCC
>JACDHZ010000212.1 GCA_013820755.1 Chthoniobacterales bacterium | reverse complement strand
TACAATCCGGCCACGCTACCGATGAGCGCGACAATCCATCCAATCAGGAGCCGCTTCGTCAGAGTGCCGGCCAGAGTGATCCCGCAAACCGCCGGCACAATCAGATAGCTGAAGACAAGCAAGACCCCGGCAATACGGACAAAGCTGGTCCCGACGAGACCGAAGGCGGCGTAAAAGAAAAAAGTCCACCAACGGACGCGCAACCTCTCTTCATGGGCGCGATCGCGATGGAGGGAAACGAGCAGGAAGTGCTTGCGGAAGAGGAAGTGAAAAATGCCAATCAGCGCAAGGCTGGCCGGCAAGATCTTGTTAGTCTCGTCCGACGATCTGGTTTTACTTCGCTCGGACGATCACTCGTGCTCCTGGTCGTAAGCGCACTCGAAAGGGAGGGAGGAGAGAACGATTAGAGCGTGTCATGCACTCTTCCCCTCATAGAAAGATCGTCAGTCCCAGGCCACTCCCGAGGGTTAAGTTCATCTCATCGCGGCGGCCAAATGCGAGACGATCTTGTCGATCAACTTCACTTCATGGAGGAGCGGAACTCGTTACGCTTGCGACCTTCGGTTTAGAAACTCGCCCGCACTCCAAGCAGCACCCCACGGCCGGCGAGCGGCGCGATGTCTTTCAGGAAAGATGTGTGCAGCAGAAGCGATTCGTGCGCGCTCGTATTCGCGGTTCCGTCGGGCCTAACGACTGGGTGATCAGGTAAGGTACTACGTGCGTGTGATCGCGCAGCTACGCGTGCGCGCCGGCTCGGTCGAATCCAGCCGCAGCCGCTATCCAATACCCCCCTCCGTGCTGGCCAGCCGCGGAGTATGTGATGCAGAGACGCGAGAATTTTTAGCGCCTCTGGCGCAAGATAGCGGCATCCGTGCTACGCGCATGAGACCGTGCAACCTCCGGTCGGGCTCCAAAAACAAAGGGTCCGGCTCACCGGAGCCGGACCCTCTTTCGCGGAGCGACGCGAACTTTAATCCACGCGGAACTTGCCCCGTAGCGTGAAGTGGCCATTCACGGTGACACGCCCCACGTCGCCGGCTCGTAGCTCAGGTGCCGCAACACCTCGGATATCCGCCTCAAACGTGATGTCGCTCGGACGGTTCTCAGAGAACCGCAGAAACGTGCGGTAAATTTCCGCGCCGTCACGCAGGACGCGCAATAGCACCACCTCGTCGCCGAAGCCGTTACCAGGAGTGATGTCCAGAACGTCGAAGTCGTCCTTGGCGATCTCCACCTCCGCCGTGAAGCGGTCATTGGTACCGGCGCCACGCTCGAGCTCGGCGTGCCCACTCGCGTCCACCGCGATGACCGGATTCAAGCGAGCCCTTAGGCGACTCGAACCACCGCTAAGTTGTTCTTGCGCGAAGGTGAATGACGGGATTGCGCAGACCGCGCCAATCAACATTGTTGCTAGGATTTTTTTCATGAACACTTTCTCGAAGAATCCTGCACGGATGACAATCGGCCAAGAGTAACGCGATTGTTACCTTCGCAGCCAAGCTCAACGCGTGTGAAGTTTCGAGGTCCTCTGGCGGAAGGGTACTGGCAAGCACTAACCTCCCACAGTAGCGGGCTGCGGACACGCTTAGCGCCGCCTCGGAGAACAGTTTCGGCAGCGTGGGACTGCAACACGGAACTCGATGGAACAATTCGCGTTTAACTGCAGAATGTCTCAGTATCTTTTTCGTTAGGCGGAGCTGCTATCCCACAAGTTTTAAGACGCATCATCATTGCGACTCAGTGCGAGCGTAGCGAAGTTGCGACCGAGGCCGCCGCCACTACCGCGCCCAGGCATTCGAACGAATCTCTCGTCGGAGCAGCACATAGCGCTTTCCTACTGTGGTCAGCCGGAGCTTTTGCCCATGTGCTAAGCTGCCCGAATGACGCGTCCTCCCTCGCGTTCCGCACATGCCGCAAACCCGCCTGCGGAGCCGGGAATCCTCGCGCGTATGGCGCTCGCGATGACCGATTGGACCGAGCGCTGGATGCCCGATGCCTTCATCTTCGCCCTGATCGCGACCGTCATCGTTGTCGTCGCCGGGGTAGCCTTCACGCCGTCGAGCTTACCGCAAGTGATCGATGCCTGGGGCAAAGGTTTCTGGGAGTTGTGATCCCGTTCACGCTCCAGATGGCGCTCATCATCATCACCGGGCACGTGCCTCGCTTCCTCGTCCGTGAGATTCGTCGCCATAGAAGGAGAAATACAATCCGGCCACGCTACTGATGAGCGCGACAATCCATCCGATCAGGAGCCGCTTCGTCAGAGTGCCGGCCAGAGTGATCCCGCTCATCGCGGCGGCCAAATGCGAGACGGATCTTGTTGATCAACTTCACTTCATGGAGGAGCGGAACTCGTTACCTTTGGGACCTTCGGTTTAGAAAGTTGCGCGCACTCCAAGCAGCGCACCGCGGCCGGCAAGCGGCGCGATGTCTTTCACGAAAGAGGTGTGCAGCCTCGCTTCCTCGTCCGTCAGATTTGTGCCTTTGACGTAGACATCGAATTCGACAGGACCAGCTTTCACCCGGTAGCTCGCGCTGGCGCTCAGCAGGAAATAACTGTTCGTCGACAGCTCGAACTCTGCGGTGCGATCCTGCTGATGGACGTATTGCCCCTCGATCCGCGCCCCAAAACGGTCGCTCCATTCATAGACCAGCGCTGCGCTGGTTCGGAATGGCGTGATCCGCGGCAGCGAGCGATCCGTCTGGCGGTCTTGCGCATAAACGTAGTCGGCCTTGGTGTCGAGGTGCAGCCTATGCTGACTGCCTGCCCGGCCGCTCATGACAACATCTTTCGCATCTTTCCCGCTGCTCGCTGCTTCGCCGGCGTATGGCTCAAGCAGGTGGAAGGTCGCTTCAATTTCACCGCCGATGAAATCCGCATTCGTCCCGCGAAAGACGAAGACGGGCAGCTCGTCCTCGGGTCCCGGAACAAACTCACCGGTCGGCGCGAGGTTGATGAAGTTTTCAAAGCGATTGTAAAAGAGGCTGATCGCTCCCGTGATTCGCCCCGTTTTTTTGCGCAAAGAAAGATCAACGCCGACCGATTCTTCGAGATCGAGATCTGGATCGCCGATCTCAAAGGCGTTTGTCGCGATGTGTGGGCCGTCGGCGAAGAGCTCTGTATAAGTAGGGGGACGCTGCGTGTAGGCGAGCGAAAGCGCGACGCTGTACTGCTCGTTCAAATCGTAAGCGATACCGCCTGATCCACTGAAGGCATCGAACTCGCGCGTGAGGCCTGGGCCGAAGTCGGGATTCGTTTCTGTCTCGGCGCTCTGGTGATCATAGCGGCCGCCGAATTGCAAGCGCACCACGCCGAGCGCAATTTCCTCGAAGAGGAATCCGGAATTGGTGTCCGTGCGCACCGGAGGAAGAAACGCTTCCTCGCCCAAGGCGAAAAAGTCTGTCCGTTGTGTCTGAAAACCGAAGACGCCTTCGAAAACTCCAACCTTCTCGTGCGCGACCTCGATCCGGCCATCGTAGCCTACGATCGTGAACACGGTCCCGACGTCCGGTCCTTCGAACTCGGTATGGGTGTAATCCGAGTAGCCGAACTTGTAGGTAATCGACTTGATCGGCGCGAACGGTTTGTAGAACGCGCCGCGCGCATCCCAGCGGCGTTGTTCGAGATCAATCGTTACCTCCTTTTCCGCGACGGTGCCGTAGCGCGAGTCGATCCCGGAATAAGCGACGCCAAAGTAGCCGCCTTCCCAGATATACGAAGCGCCGGCCGCCCCGCCTTTGCTTTCCGTGAAACTATTCAGCAACAAATCTTTCTCTTCTTCTTCGCCAGGAGGGAGCGGCTCCAGCCGGCGCAAGCGCTCCGAGCGCGCGAAGCCAGGAATCTCGACGTCCTGCGTGTCGCGAATGGACCCGTCGAGGTGAATGACGATCGGGCCAAGCCCGAAATCGACCAGGCCCGCGCCGGAACGCTGCTCGTCCGCGGTGCCGTAGCGTCCTTCCACTTTGCCCTCGATTGGACGCGAAAGACGCTCGCTGGGCACGCGATTATCGATCACGTTCACCACTCCACCCACCGTGTTCGGTCCATAAAGGAGCGTCGCGGGACCGCGCACGATCTCGACCGTCTCAATTGTGAGCGGCTCGATTGTCACGGCGTGATCCGGGCTGACGTTCGCCACATCGACCGTGTTCAAGCCGTCCTGCAAAACGCGGATACGATCGTCGCCCAAACCGCGAATGACCGGCCGGCTCGCGCCTGGCCCGAAGTAAGTCGAACTGACGCCGGGCTCGCGGTTGAGCGTTTCCCCCAGAGTCGGCTCAAGTCGCAACTTGAGATTGTCACCGGTGAGAATGGTGACGGATTGAGTTTGCTCGGACAGTTCGCCGCCGAGCGCTGTGCTGCGGACGACAACGCGCTCATGTTCGGTCGATTCTGCCGGAGTGACGCCTGGGGCCGACGAGGCAACGTCCTGCGCGTTGGACGTGGTGAGCGTGAGCGCGAGTGAGATCTGAAAAAGAAATTTTTTCATCCGAAATTCTCCTGGTTTTTCGAAATTGAGTGAAGGAGACGGGGGCACGACGCTTCAC
>JACDHZ010000211.1 GCA_013820755.1 Chthoniobacterales bacterium | reverse complement strand
TGAAGAAGCGCGTCGGCGAGAGCATTCTTGATGACTGCCCCGGCGTGAGCCAGAACCGGAAGAGCCTGCTGCTGCGCCGCTTCGGCTCCGTGAGCCGGCTGCGGAAAGCCAGTATCGAGCAGATCGCGGCGACCGAAGGAATCGGCCCGAAGCTCGCGGAAGGGGTCCATCGATTCCTTCAGCGACACTGATTCGGTCGTGGCCCGATTTACGAAACGCGACTCACTGCTATCTGTTTACGCCGCCGTGAAGAGTCCTTTGTTTGTGTCGCTAGTGATGTCGTCCGCTATCAGCGGTATGGCTGCCGAGCCGACGCCGAGCCCCTCATCTACTCAGGTCGACGAAACGATCGATCCCACATACGAGACGCAGAAGCTGGCTCGCGCCTACGTACTCGATATCCCGGCGCCCCGCGGCCAGATTACAGATCGCAGCGGCGCACCACTTGCGCAGAACAGGCTCAGCTACAATCTCGCATTCAACTTCCCAACACCGCTGGAATTTTCCGACCAGCAGGCGCTTGCGTTCGCGCACGAGAAGATCGCCGCGGCGGAGAGATTGTCGGGCCGCGACCTGAACGTGCCTGACGATTTGATTCTACGTCACTACCGCAACCGCGGCATTCTGCCGTTCGAGATCGCACAAAACGTTTCTGACGAACAGTACGACAAACTGAAGGGGCGATTGCCTGCTGGCATGCTGTTGCGGCCGATCTACGCACGCACTTACCCGAACGGCAGAACGGCTGGTCACATCATCGGATACAGCGGCAAAACCGGCCGGAACCCCGATGGGATCATCGACAATCACGAGGTGATTTGGCCGGAGACGGAGGGGCGCGACGGCCTCGAGCAAACGTTCAACGCAATGCTCACCGGTCAGCACGGCGAATACAAAATCACGTTCGACAAAGACGGGCAGAAGACATCAGAAAAAATCGTCACGCCACCTGTTCCGGGTTACACGGTTGTCACGACGATCGATTTAAGGTTGCAGGAACTCGCGGAGAAAGCTCTCGAGGCGAAAGCAAAGCGTGGCGCAATAGTGATCATGGATCCGAACAATGGCGACATCCTCGCGATGGCATCGTGGCCGACCTATAACCCGAACACATTTATCCCGAGCATCTCTGCGGAGAAGTTCAAAGCTCTGCAGGATGACCCAAACATTCCGTTGCTGCCTCGCGCATTCCGATCGTCCTACCCTCCTGGCTCGGTGTTCAAAGTGCCGGTTGGCGTCGCGGCGCTCGAGAGCGGAGGCGTCACCGCAGATGATGAATTTCAATGCGTGCCCGCTCTCCAGGTCGGCAACGTCACGTTCCATAACTGGAAGAAAACGGACCGCGGATCACTCAATTTTGTGCAGGCGTTGACCGAATCGTGCGACACCTGGTTCTACCAGGTCGGCATCAAAATCGGCGCCGATCCCATCATCGCATGGGCACAGAGGATGGGGTTCGGCGCGAAATGCGGGATTCCGTTGCGAGGGGAGGTTGAAGGACGCGTGCCCACTGACGATTACATGAAGGCGACGCATGGCCGCCGGTTGCTAAATGGGGACATCGCCAATTTGTCGATTGGGCAGGGGGACACTGAAGTAACCCCGCTGCAGATGGCGCAAGCGATGTCGGTCGTGGCGAACGGCGGAATCTTATATCAGGCGCGTTTGGTGCAGCAGGTGCAGACGATCGATAATGAAATCGTCACTGCGTATCAGGTTCGCGCGAAGCGCACGGTCGACATGTCACCGCAGACAGTTGCGCAGCTCCATGAAGCGATGACGGGCGTGGTTAATGCGTCAACTGGCACTGCGCACCAAGCCGGCCTCGACAATGTCGCTGTCGCGGGCAAAACGGGCACAGCTCAGTGGGGCCCGAAGAAAAGAGAACGCACGGCTGCATGGTTCGCCGGCTTTGTTCCGGCAGTGCAGCCGCAGTTTGCGTTCGCCGCATTATACGAAGGCGATGTGGGCGCTGATGTGCACGGCGGAAGTAGCGCGGCGCCGATGATCGGAAAGATATTGAGGGAAGTGTATAAGGGCGTGCAGAACGGAAACGGCCGCGGCCGTCGCGCTGCGCCTCCGGAAGAGCAGGTATTGAGAGCTCAGCCCGTCGAGGAAGAAGACCAATCGAACTAGCGTGTTTGCGCGGCAGTAGACGAAGGCCGGTGGCAGCGGCTCATGCTGCGGACGCAGCCAGCTGTTCTGCTGGCTCCATTGTGCCTTTGTATTTTGGCTCTTCACGTTCGACGCCGAAGTTCTCTGTATAGAGATCCTCAATCGTTGTGAGTTCGTCACTCGTCAGGCGCGGGGTCTCGGGTGCTTTCGCAAAATCCACCAGCTGCGCCTCCTCGTAGATATTCGGCAGTGTGGATGCCACGCGATCGTCAGCGAGTAGCCACTGCAACGCAGCTTGTCCCAGACTTCGTTCGGAGTTTTCGAGGAACCTGAGGCGATCAACCTTTTTGACACCATTGAGGAGCCAGCTGCGCGGTCGGTGGTTCCGGTGGTCGTTAGGCGGGAATACGGTTTCCGGTGTGTACTTGCCTTCGAGCATTCCGGAGGAATGCGTCACGCGTACAAGGAACATGGTGTCCTTGCCGGCCTCGGTTGCGGCGTCGTGCATGGCAATACCGGGATGCTGTTCGAGAATGTTGTAGATGTGCTGCACGCTCGTTGTGTCGCGTTCGCGGATGCAATTTATCCCCTCGTACATCCAGCCGATAGCCGGGCCGAGCGCAATCCCATGGTAGCGGATTTTTCCTGCTGTTTTCAGCTGATCCAGTGTCGTCCAGAGAGCATCGTCTGCGATCTGCTCCATCCGGATGTTGTGCAGCTGCAACAGGTCGATCCTGTCTGTTTTCAGGCGCTTCAATGCCGCGTCAGTCGCGCGCGTGATCGCCTCAGGTGAGAAGTCCTGCGGGATCTCACGCTGACCGCGGCCGCGGCTTTCACCGTGCGTCACAAAGTCGTACCCGACTTTTGTGGCGATGACGATTTCATCTCGTTGCTTCGGGAAAGCCTTCGCGAGCAATTCTTCACTGAGACCATTTCCGTAAGTGTCCGCGGCGTCGAAGAGAGTAATTCCCAGATCGAACGCTTTGTGCATCAGTGCGATCGCCTCACCTTCGGTGAAATTGCCCCACCAACCGGTGGAGATGGTCCAGAGTCCAAAGCCTACTTCGCTGACTTTCAGATCTGTGTTTTTGTAAGTGCGGAAGCGCATGCTGACACATAACAACAGCGGTCTTGTGATGCAACATGAGGGCCGTCGTGACACGAACGCAAAGCTGCTTTTAAGTGTGTGCAGATGCAGTACGACTTTAGCAGCGCAGGTCTGTTGATTGTTGGCCACGGGTCTACGGTCAACCCCGACTCGAGCGCGCCAAGTCTTGCGCATGCGGCCGAAATTCGCAGGCGCGGCCGGTTTGCGAGTGTGCATTGTTGCTTCTGGAAGGAAGAGCCAAGCATGCGCGACGCGCTGTTGTTGTTTGAGGAAGCCGGGACCCAGGTGGTCTATGTGGTGCC
Organism: Chthoniobacterales bacterium; assembly: GCA_013820755.1. Classification (GTDB taxonomy): domain Bacteria; phylum Verrucomicrobiota; class Verrucomicrobiia; order Chthoniobacterales; family UBA10450; genus JACCTI01. Next base: position 1,076 of record JACDHZ010000211.1, on the reverse strand, counting down.
GAACTTCATAAGTGAAGGCTACTTCACGCAGACAATTATTCCGCGGGAGCTGGAGTTGAGTGGACGCACGACCGCGCGAATTAGCGGCCAGATGTGGCAGTACTGTGAGCCTGTCGGCAATCATCCTGCGATGACGTCTCTGTTGTTGCAGCGCGCGCACACAGTGGCGCCGGGTGTGCTGGAAAGCGAGACCAGCCTCTTGATCGTAGGACATGGAACGAGCTTGAACGACAACAGTGCGGTTGCTGCTAAGCGTGAAGTGGAAGCGATCCGCTTGATGAACCGATATGCCGCCGTGCTCAACACCTACATGGAGGAGCCGCCGCTTGTATCCGACTGGCAGAAATTCACCGACACGCCGCACGTCGTCGTCGTCCCGTTCTTCATCTCGGACGGGCTGCACAGCTACCAGGATATTCCGGTCCTGCTCGGTATCCAGCGGGAGGCAACGGCAGCGGCAAGCGCGCAGGAGGTCTTTCGCCGGAATCCGTACACGCTGGCGGGCAGGTCAGTTCACTATGCAAGCGCCATCGGCACGGAGCCGAAGTTTGCCGACATCATCATCGAACAAGCCGAGGCGTTTACGCGTGATCCGCGCTCGCTCTCGCAGAATTTTGCGCGAGGGTTGGTCGCGTGAAGGACGCGTCGACGATCAAGATGCTGCAGGAGCTTGGGGGATTGATCCTGGCGGGTGCCACTGGCGTGGAGGATGTCAAGCGGATGGCGGACATGATCTGCGCCGCTCGCGGCTGGCGGTGGGTTGGCGTCTACAAAGTAAGCCGCGGCGAGCTTTCGATCGTGGCTGCCAGTGGCGAGAAGCCTCCCTGCTATCAGCGTTTCCCGGTGACGCAAGGACTGTGCGGCGCGGCGGTAGAGTCCCGCCAGACCATAGTTGTCGCCGATGTGAGTAAGGACGTGCGGTATCTCCCCACGTTTAACAGCACGCGCTCGGAGATCGTCGTGCCCATCATCAGCCAATCCGATCGCGCCGTCGGCGTGATCACGGCGGAAAGCGACAAGCTGAGCGCGTTTTCAGAGGAAGACCGGGACGTGCTTGAGCGTGTCGCATCGTTGAT
>JACDHZ010000210.1 GCA_013820755.1 Chthoniobacterales bacterium | reverse complement strand
TTTCGCGCCAGCATCGAATCGCGCGATCGCTTCAACGGAGTGCTGCGCATAGAGCGATCGAGCTGCTTCGACGATTGTAGGGGTCGGATGATATGGTGCTGTCGCCCAGCTGATCGGATCGATGGCTGCCTTGCGAACGTTCCACTATCGCGGCAATCGCCGCCGGAAGTTCCGTTGGCGTCACTGTCAGTGGCCGATAGACGCCGTCGTCGTCTCGGTAGATCGCCAGCGGAACTGAACGAGCTTCGGTCGCGATTAAAATCGGCGCGACAAAAACAGCATGACTAGCTTCGTGAAAGTTCTTTAGATCGAGCGCGTAGTCCCAGACTTGGTCCAACGCAGCGCGCTTGAAGTCGTGCTCGCCAACCTTGAACTCTATCGCAAACACCGTCGCTCCGATTAGAAGGACGACGTCGATGCGGCGACCTAGTCGCGGAACAGTAAACTCGAAGAAGATGTCACCGTTCAGCTCACTCAACGCGCTGCGCAATATCTCGATCTGAGCGAGCCATGTGTTCCGTTGCGTGAGGACGACATCGTACTCCGCGTATTTCGCGATGTGCCCAAGAATTGTTTCTGCGTCGGTGCGGCGAAATTCCTCGATCGATGCGCTGAACCACGCCCGGGAAGAGCGAGCGCGATTAGCTTCCGGTTCTACTTGATCCACGTGCACCAGGTTGCCCGCGGATTAGTAATTTGTGAAGCGTCGGCTGGTTTCTGCGTCTGCGTGGGGCAATGGGCCTCAGCGTGCGAGATTTAAAATTTCGTGTCTGCGAGACGCAGACACCAGCACGCCAGAGGCGTGCGCTACCCAGACGGGATCACAACGCGCAGGGCGTTGTTATTTCATTCGATCGAATGTTTTTTGCAGCAATTGCAGATCGGACGGCTGGCCGAGTTTTTCGCGCGTGTTGTCGATCCACTTTTTCTCGAGCGCGTTTTTGGTCGGTCGGTCGGATTGAAAGAAAACGCCAAACACTCCCGGAAATGGTAGCGTCGCCAACTTGTAGGCCGCTAGCTCGTCGGTGACGTCGTGCCTTAGCTCGTCCTCGGGAGTGTTGTCCCACTTTTTTTCCTGGATGACTTCGAAGCTGCCGCCTTTCCGCGGATTAGCCGGATCGAAGGCGCCGGGGAAAAATTCCACACACTCACTTAAACATTCGATGACGCTGAAGCCCTGGTGATCCATGGCGCGCTCGATCATCTGGATCATGTGGTTGACCTGGCTGGCGTGGGTGCGCGCGATGAAGGTGGCTCCGCCGCAGATGAGTTTTTTCATCGGGTTCACCGGCTGGTCGATGGCGCCGGTGGGATCGGTCTTGCTCTTGAAGCCGATGGGCGAGGTGGGTGAGGTCTGCTTCTTGGTCAGGCCATAGACGAAGTTGTCCATGATGACGTAGGTCATGTTGATATTCTTGCGCGCGCCGTGGTCGAGGTGGTTGCCGCCGATGCTGAAGCCATCGCCATCGCCGCCGAAGAGGAAGACGTGCAGGTCGGGCCGGGCCAGGCTGACGCCGGAAGCGAGCGGGACGGCGCGCCCATGGATGAAGTGGGCGCCGTAGCCGTTGACGAAATAGGGGAAGCGCGAGGAGCAGCCGATGCCGGCCAGGGTGACGATCTTCTCGTGGTCGAGCTGGCGTTTCTCGAGGACTTTGTAGTAGGCGGCGAGGACGGCGAAGTCGCCGCAGCCAGGACACCAGGTGGGGTGATCGGCGGTGATGGCTTTTTTGGTGAGCTTCTCGCGGATGAGCTCGGGCGGGGCTTGGTCGATGGAAGTGGCGTGGGTGATTTCTTCGGTGGGCATGGGAAATTGTTGTTAGGCACTAAACTGCGGTGTCTGACGCGCTCCATGCCAGAAGTGAAGAATGTTCACATCTCGGCTGGCTGTGTTCGCCGTATAGAAGATCAAGAAAGGCGAGGACGGCATTTTGCGAATTCCGCGAGACGAATCGTGCAAAGGAAAACGCTCCGGCATCTGAGCCAAACTCAGGGCACGAGAGAGAAGCTTCTCGGCGAGACGTTGCGCTGCGGTTGGGTCGTGCTGTGCCACAAATTCAACAATATCTTTTAGGTCAGCAATAGCGTTGTCAGTTACTAGGACTTTGAAGTCCATTTAGGGATCATGTTTTTCACTTCTTCGATCTCGCAAACACGGCCCGCTGCGACGTCCTGTAGTCCGCGTTCTAATGCGGCTTCGAGTTGGGCCGCTTCGGGGTCGACGTTCATGGCGAACAGTTCTGCGGTCAGGAGCGCCTTCTCGCGTGGCCCCAAAGCGCCAATAGCGTTTCTGATTTCCGCGATGCTCATGAAATTTACTTGTTAGGTAATTCGCCTTTCATCGCGACGGCGGCGTCTTCGGCGCGTTCGCTGGGCGGATGTTTGGAATGTTCAACTTTGCCGGACGATGCTTTTGAGGCTTCGGCGCCGGGCTTGGTAGGAGTGACGTCACCAGCACGGTCGGTCGCCGTTGAGACGGCGGCTTCGGCACGCTCGGTGGCGGCAGCCGTGTCGGTGTCGCGCGCCACGGAAACGGCTTCGCCATTCGCGCCGTTGCCAATGGGGGCGGCGCCATTCCCATGATGGATCCCGGTGCGGCTGGGAAACGTTTTGCCCTCAAAGACGCGGCCGAGGATTTCGCTCACCCGATAGGTCAAGCCGTCGGTCTTCGTCACGCTGGAAATTTTCGGTTCGCAGAAACGGGCGCGAAGAATGGTGGCGAGCTGGCCGAAACCGTAGATGCCCTGGTCGTTCATTTCGACGACGACGATGCGTTTGAATTTCGCGAAGATTTGTTCGAGGCCGTTTGGGAGCGGATGGATGTGGCGCAGATGAATCGCGGCCATCTTTTGGGCGGCGTCGCGGCCTTTTTTCACTGCGTCGTGGATTGGGCCGTAAGTGGAGCCCCAGCCAACGAGAAGCAGTTCGCCTTCGGCATCTCCGTAGATTTCCGGCACCGGAATTTTCTCCGCGAGTTTCTGGAGTTTTATCCGGCGTTTGGCGGTCATAGCCATGTGTAATTTCGGGCTGCCGGTCGGATGGCCCATCTCGTCGTGTTCGAGGCCCGTGACGAGCGGATATTTTCCATCGAGCATCCGGGCGCCCGGCGGGACGTGCTGCGTGATGCGCTCGAGATCGTAGGGCTTAAGCGCGCCCGCGCGCGGGGTGAGATCCAGCTTCGGATCCTGCATCAGCTCGCCGAGTTTCGGTTCGTCGAAAGCTTCGATGCGGGTGGCGATGGAGCTATCGCTGAGGATGAAAACGGGCGTGCTGTATTTGCGCGCGATGCGCGCGGCTTCGATCGCGATGTAGAAACAATCCTCGACATCCTTCGCCGCGAGGACGACGCGCGGACTATCGCCATGGCCGCCGTAAATCGCCTGGAACAAATCGCTTTGCTCAACGTTCGTCGGCAGACCGGTGCTCGGTCCGCCGCGTTGCACATTGATAATAATGAGCGGCATCTCTGCCATCGACGCCCAGCCGATTGCTTCGGTCTTGAGTGAGATTCCAGGACCGGCGCTGCCGGTAACGGCGAGATAGCCTGAGAGCGAGAATCCAAGCGCGGTCGAAACGGCCGCCAGTTCATCCTCGGACTGGACAAAGATGCCGCCATACTTCGGCAACTCGCTCCGCAAGATTTCCATGACCGAGGACCAGGGCGTGATCGGATAACCCGCGCCGTAGCGCACGCCGCCGGCAAGCAGGCCGTAAGCGAGCGCCTGGTTGCCATCCATCGTGATCTGCGCGCGGCCGCTAGGACGGACAACATGATCGAATTTGTAGAGCTTGGAGAGAACGTTGCCGACCGGATAGGCGTAGCCCGCGGTGAACGCCATGATCGCGGTGTTAACGATGCTCTCGTCTTTGCCCGCGAATTTTTCCTTAATCAACTTCGCCAACTTCTCGACGTCGAGATGGAAAACCTTGGCGATCAAGCCGAGGACGAAAATGTTTTTGCCCTTATCCTTCGCGGTCCCGCCGAGCGCTTCGACCGTGAGTCCGGTGATCGGAACTCCTACATAGACGAAGCGCCGATCATCGAGGTTCGGCTCGACGTTATCCGAATCGTAAAGCAGCACGCCGCCTTCTTTGAGGAAGTCGATGTGGTCCTGATAACTGTGCTGATAAAATGCAACGAGGAAGTCGGCTTCGTCGCCGGCCGACAGCACCTCGCCGGTGCCCATGCGGACCTGAAAGATCGACGGCCCGCCCGAGATCGTGGACGGGATCGTCATGTAAGTCATGACATCCTGATCGCTGCGCCCGGCCAGCCGCGCGAGAAACGCGCCCACGCTCTGGATTCCGTCCTGCGAATTCCCAGCCAGTCGAATGACCGCGTCCTGGATATTCTCGGGCCGGAGATCAGCGCGGTCTGTCGGAGGGATCGCCCCGGGAACATCCGCGGTTTGACCGATCGTGATACTCGGAGTGACTGGATCGCCCATGGTCTAAAGCGTGAGCAATATCATCGAACAAGGTTGTTTTTACCAGCCCGAATCGGAAATAGAGAATTAGTCGGCAACGCGCACGTATCGTCGCTGGCTGCCGTCGGCGGCGCGGATTGTGAAAACATCCTGCGTTGCATTCAACAGCTTGTCACAA
>JACDHZ010000074.1 GCA_013820755.1 Chthoniobacterales bacterium | reverse complement strand
CACCGAGGGTAACCGCCACGGGCATTCGATCGCCGCGCTCGTAGTAAACCTTCCCATGACGAGCGCCGACTTTGTGCACCTGCCAGTGCATGCCGGTTGTGCGGTCGTCGTAAACCTGCATCCGGTACATTCCGAGATTCCGTTCCCCCCGTCTCTGGATCTCGAGTGTGGACATTTGGAAGGGTGACAAAGCGCCCGCCGTCCTGCGGCCAGCACTTGAGAACCGGGAGATCGCGCAGCGTGATTCCGGTTGATGAAGGCTTTTCGTCAAAGAGATGAACCACCTCCTGGCACGCAGCGTCGCTTACATGTTTCGGCCGTGCGTGGAGCAGATGGAGACCTTGCTTGAGCAGATTCCAGCCGCTGCGGAGGTCGGCGGGCGGTTTGGCCTTGAGGATCAGTTGAATCTCTCGCGCAAGATCTCCAATGTCGTTCAACTTGAGCGCCATCGCCATTCGCCGGGTAGATCCCATGGTGTTGATAGCCAGCGGGAAGTTCGCTTCACGTCCGTCGACAAGCGGTCGCTCGAAGAGCAAAGCCTTGCCGCCTCCTGCGGATTTCATCTCGCGGTCGGCGCATTCCGCAATCAACAGATCGGTGTCGACCGGAAAGGAGATGCGCTTCAGCTCACCTGCAACCTCTAGCGCGCTAACAAACTGGGCGAAAGAGGAATACGCCATCTAAGCATCAGCGCGCCAGGCGCAACGCGCGCGTCGCATCAATAGATGCGCGGCGCGGGGAGAAATTGGTATGCGATAACGCGTCCGCTCTGAAACGAGACGGTTCTTTCTGGATAACTGACGATGGTGTTCTGCCTCCAGAAAAACGGGTCGTAGAACGGATCGTAGTAGAAATGGGTATGAACACGGCTGGAGCGATGCTGATGCAGGTACGTGCTATAGCCGCCGAACCCGAGTCCATAACCATAGCCATACCCGTAGCCGAACCCACCGGGGTAGTAGCCGCCGCTTGTGCTGTTGAAGTAGATCCACGTTTCAACGGCGCTGCCGCGGTTTCGTCCTTGTGCGCGTTGATTTGGCGCGCCCCACGCGAGGTAAACTGCGTCGCGCGACATCCCTTCGCGAATCTTGCCCTGGCTGACGAGTGCCTGATCCGTCGAAGATAGGCTTTGATAAACATCTGGCCGCTTGGAAATCCGTGTCTGCGGTGTCGAACAGCTGGCGAAAAAAACCAAGGCTAATGCTAATGCCGAAGCTGCCACCCTTCCGGCAAGGGTCCGACACCTCACAACGAAATACTTAACACCAGCGTAATCGCCGTCAACGTCAGCCACCTTGATTGAACAGTGCTGCGCCCTTAAAGTTGCGCCGCATGGAGGATCGTTTCGGCCACCGTATTTCGTATTTGCGCGTATCGATCACGGATCGGTGCAACGAACGGTGCACCTACTGCATGCCGCAAGAACTGCAGGAATGGCTGCCGCGTGTAGGCATTCTGAGCTTTGAGGAAACGCTGCGTCTCGTCGGCATCGCCGCACTTTTAGGCGTGAAAAAGGTGCGTGTAACTGGCGGGGAGCCACTCACGCGGCGCGGCGTGTTGCAGTTCGTGCAAGCGTTGGCGCAGATCGCCGGCCTCGATGACATCGGCATCTCGACGAACGGAACGCTGCTTGCGCGTGAGATTGCACCGCGAAAATCAATGGCAGTGGCCCTGCGAGAAGCAGGCGTGCGCACCGTGAATATCTCACTCGATACGCTTAACCGGGACGATTACCACGCAATCACCGGTCGCGATTACCTGATTGAGGTGCTTCGCGGAATCGACTGTGCCGTGCAGGCCGGTTTCGAGCTCATTAAGCTGAACTGCGTGCTGGTGCGCGGTCGCGCCGAGGACCAGCTGAAGCCGCTGATCGATTTTGCTGCCGAAAAGAAGCTACTCCTGCGTTTCATTGAGTTGATGCCCGTAAGCACCAGCGATGTGCTTTCGGATTCGAACTTCCTTCCAGTTCGGGAAGCGCAGCGCCAAATCGAAGCGCATTACGGCTCGTTAATGCCGGAGCCGCAGTTCCGCACGAACGGGCCGGCAACCTATTACCAGCTGCCGGGCCGCACTCAGCGCATCGGATTTATAGGCGCGATGACGAACCTGCATTTTTGCGAAAGCTGTAACAAGTTGCGGCTGACATGCGACGGTAAATTGCGGCCGTGCCTCGGCAGTTATCTCGAATTTGACATCATGAAAGTGATGCGCGCGGGCGCAAGTGACGCCGAGCTCGAGCGCTTCTTCTTGGATGTGGTAGAGCGCAAGCCGCAGCAGCACGACTTCCGCGAGAACTACCAGCCCGGACGGAAAATGGTGGCGATTGGCGGCTAACGGATGACGCAGCTGTCGCACATCGCGGAGGATGGCAGTGCGCGCATGGTCGACGTTTCCGCGAAGCGGCTCAGCGCGCGCGAAGCGACGGCGGTCGGGTGCATTCGGCTTCATGCCCAGACGGTCGTGCTGATCTCCGCAAACAAAATCGCGAAAGGCAATGTCTTCGCGACTGCGCGAATCGCTGGGATACAGGCAGCGAAGCAGACATCGCATTTGATCCCATTGTGTCACGGGTTGAACCTCAGCCACGTCGACATCGACATTGCGAATGTCGAATGTAGCGTCGAAGTGAAATGCACTGCCCGAACAGCCGCCCAAACGGGCGTTGAAATGGAAGCTCTGACTGGCGTCTCCGTCGCGCTGCTCACAATTTACGATATGTGCAAAGCTGTGGACAAGGAGATGCAGATGTCAGGTATTCGGCTCTTGTCGAAGACCAAGAGCGATGTTTGATCGAGGTGTGATCGCGTCGCAGCCAGTTCGACGATCTTGTAGGCGGGCGTGATGGAATCCAGCGTCGGAATCATTACGATTTCAGACCGCGCGTCCGGCGGCGAGTATGATGACCTCGGCGGTCCCGCTGTAAAACAAGCAGCCGAAGCATACGGCTGGAAAGTGCACGGCGAAGCTGTGATACCTGACGAGATCACGCGTATTCAGGAGACAATCCGCGCATTCAGCGCTCAAGGCTGCGGACTGATCCTAACGACGGGCGGCACTGGCATCGCTGCGCGGGATGTTACGCCGGAGGCAATTCGCGCAATCATGCGCGTTGAGCTTCCCGGCTTCGGCGAAGCCATGCGTATGGAGTCGCTGAAGATCACACCAAACGCGATCCTGTCACGAAGCCTTGGCGCGGTCGTCGATCAGTCGCTCGTGATCGCACTGCCGGGTAAGCCAGGCGGCGCGGTCGAATGCCTCGGCTTCGTACTGGGAGCCATTCCGCACGCCGTCGCGCTCGCTCAGCGCGTGCCGACGTCGTGTTAAGCGCGCAGTAACGCGACACCACCGCAAGTTTCGGTATTGCGCGGTGCACGTAAACAGGCGCACTCATCTGAGACGCCACGCAATGGAAGCGCTCAGCCTCACGAACCAGCTGTCGGAGCTAATCTGGATACGTGAGCAACTGGATGAGCTGCCGCCCACTGTCCGTCAGAACCGCTCGATTCCCGGTGCCAGCAAGGACTCCGCGGGTGATGTAAGAATAATTCACCGGACTCTTCTTGAAGTATGACACTTCTGGCGCAGCCACCGCTTTCTGGCTAAGCGCGATCTTCAATGGAACTCCGCTTTTGTTGAACGCAACCTCCCATGACTTCGCGGTAGAATTGGACTCGCCGCGGGGCATCCAAGGATACCGACGAGGCAAGTCAAAGCTCCCGACCGCTGGTATAAGCACTTTATAGGCAACCTCTTCGCGCGCCAGAAGCTCTGGGATTGTGAGCGAGGGCTCTCTGCGCAACGCGAGATACAGCGCCGCGATATCAATCCCTGCGAGATTGATGCCGTTGTAGATCCCGTGGTGGTTCGGTTCAGCTCTTACTGTCGCGCCATACCAAGCTTCAAAATGCCGGCTAAGCAGCAGGTTGAGCTCGAGGTGCAGATGCGCGCGTGCGCGATCGAGTCCTTCCCCGGTGTACCCCATGATCCCAAGTGTGTCGCCGCGGCTCACACGACCGCCGATTGACACCGCGGCTGAAGAGAGATGGCCATATAAGCTAAAGTAATTCGCTCCACCCCACTGGTGCTCTACGACAACATACTTGCCGTAGTTCGAATATCCCGGCACGAGGTTCACGTGCACCACTTTGCCATCGGCGATTGCGCGTACCTGATCCAGCGGCTCGCCGTTCGCATCGCGATGCACCGGCCGAATATCAATCCCCTCGTGGAACCGCATATAGATGCGGCCGACCACCGTCTCCACCGGGTTCCGCACAAATCCATATTGGCCACCCTGCCACGGCGTAGACTTCACGCCTTTGTAGTCGCGCGTGATGTACTGATAGAACTCGGGACCGCCGCCGCTGAACAATGCCGTGTTGTCAGTAGGCAAGACCAGGTTCAAACCGTCCGCGCTTCCTTGTGCGACTACCGGGATCTCGGCGCTAATAATGATCGCAATTGCGCAGGCGAGTCGCATCACAGGCGCGTCTTCGATGCGCCGATCAGCGGCCACTCCTTCTTCATCAGCTCGATGTCAGCCGCGGCGAGCCCGGATGGCACGTAAAGTTTGCCGTCGGACACACGCCGGTCGATCTGCAGTTCCGCCGCGGGACGGCCGTTCATGAAGACGTAGAGATAGGTGCCCCGTTTATCGACACTGAGCGTGTCTAGCGCAAGTTTGCCGTGCCCGTTCAACTGGAATAACACGCCGAACGTGCCGTCTTTGACTGGATACGGGCGGAATGCAGCCACATCGAATTCAGAGATCGTCGGCACCTTCTCGATAACGACGTTCTTGCCAGTGGCTGGCGAGCGTAGCTGGCTGGAAAACACCTCGCCGTCATTTGCATTCGCCTGCACGTGGACGCGCAGAGTGCAGCGTGGCTTGCGAGCATCGCTGGCTGCGATTCCGAGCAGCACAACGATGCTGCAGGCGAGGAGAGTCCTCATGCGCGATTGATAAAGGGTTTGACACGATTTGCAACGCTTGGTGATTAGCGGCTCATGAGACGTGCCACCGTGCCGTTGGTGCTCGCGCTGGCGTTGAGCTCGCCGGTGTTGGCGCAGGAAACGAAGCCCGGCGCGCCCGCGCAGAAACGCGGCTGGTTTAGCCGCATGCTGCACCCCTTCGCATCAGAGCGGCTGCCGGAGTACGCTGATCCGAATCTCAAGGGCCTCGTCCTTGCGCTGGAGCTTTCCCCACAGCCGATCAAACTTTCAGAGGTGCGTCAAATGGACGTGAAGCTTACGATAACTAACAAGGCGAAGCGTCCCATCACACTCGATTTTCCTGATGCGCAGCGGATCGAGATATACCTTCGCAATTCCGCCGAACAGGTGCTTACTGCCTGGTCCGACAATCACGCGTTCGCGCAAGCCGCCGGCACGGTTCTGATCAACCCTCAGGAGCACATTCAGTACGCGGAGACAATCGCCACTCGCGAGCTGACACCGAACAAGGTGTTTATCGGTGAGGTATTCTTTCCGAAGTACCCCGAGCTGCGGGTGCGGCAGAAGTTCCTCACCGCGCCATGAGGTTGCTCGTCAGCCGCTGAATACCGATGAGCGGTGACATGTCGCGCGATCGACCAATAGCGACGAATCACCAGCTTTTTTCGGACTATCACACTCACCCGCAAGGCCACCGCGTGCAGCGATACACACGGGAACTGCTTCAGCCGTGGGTCGATTGCGCGCGTGCCCGGGGATTGCGCGACATCGCGTTCACGGATCACGATCGCTACTGCGAAGGTGTCGACTTCGACGAGATCAACCGCGTTCGTGATGCTAATCGCGATGTAAAAATCCGCGCCGGAATTGAGCTGGACAATGATCCTACGCATTCGGAAGCCGGACGGCGCTGGGTCGAGGAGCATTGGGACAAATTGGATTTTGTCCTGGGCTCCGTTCATTTTCTCGATCGCGTGGACCAGATGTTCGACAGCGTGCCCGACGGCGCCGAACAATTCGCGGGACGCGATATTGATCGGGTTTACGAAGATTACTTTCGCCGTGTCCGCGAGCTGGCGGATACCGGGCTCGTCGATTGCCTTGCGCATCTCGACCTGGTGAAAATCCATGGTCACCGTCCGCTAACGGATGTGCGAGCACTTGCGCGCGAGACGCTCGAGTTCATCGCATCGCTTGGGCTCGCGGTGGAGCTTTCCACCGCCGGCTGGCGCAAGCCGGTCAACGAGCTTTATCCGTCGGAAAAACTTGTGGAGTTATCAATTGACAGAGGGATTCGGTTCACGACCGCTTCCGACGCTCATTCTCACGTTCAGCTCGGAGAGAATTACGACCGACTGCGCGAGGAAATGCGCGGCTTCGGGGTCACTGAAGTGGTTGTGTTTGAGTCGCACAAGCCGCAAAGCCGCGCGATTTAAGCCGCGGTGCTACAGCCCAAGCCCTGCGGCACCCAATCCGCCGGTGATCTTCGTCATCTCGGATTGCGCGAGTGCCTTGCCTTGCTCGATCGCCTGCTTCACCCCGCTGAGCACCGCCTCTTCCAAAAACTCGACGTCATCCGGGTCAACAATCTGCTTATCGATCTTCAACGAAAGCACGTCACCAGCGCCGTTTGCCACCACTGTCACTTTCCCGCCAGCCGCCTGCACCTCGACCGTCTTCTCCTCTAGCTCAGCCTGCGTTCTCGCCATCTGCTCCTGCATCTTCTGAGCCTGCTTCATCAACTTGTTCAGATTCATAATGTGTCAGTCGTTCACGGTTTGATTTCACCTTTGAAAATTTCCAGCGCTTCCCGGATCAATGGATCGTCCTTGAACGCCATCGCCGCCTCGTTCTTTTTGTCCGCCTTCGCAGGCGCTCCATCGCTGGGCCGCTCCTCGTCGTGTTTCGGCGCCTCCACCTTCAGCCCTTCTTTGAGGCTGAACTTCAAGGTCCAATCCCGACCGCTGATTTCCTTCAGCAGCGATTCCAGGAATTCGCGATTCCTCGGAGTGGCGATCGAATCCATGGCCGTCTTTTGTTCTGCCGGGAAACCGAGAAGGAATGAGCGACCCTCTTGTCCGAGGACTTTTGCGGAGTCGATCCATCCTTTTATGAACGGTCGGCGTGCGCGGATCTGATCGACGGCTTTCTGCCACAAAGCCTCCGCATCAATTGGCGGCCACGCCGGGTCTGACCCGCCAGTGGATGCGCTTGGCGCGGCTGTTGTTTCGTGGGCGATCGCCTTTTCAATCGCTCGCGCCGCCGGTGCCTTCGAAAGCGGCTTCTGCGACGCCCCTGGTGCGTGGATCGGCTCGTTGACACGTGCAGCAGCTGGTGACACCGGAGTCATCACTGTCTTGCCCGGCAGAGTCTGAGGTGCCTTGCCATCGCGCAACGCGGACAGATTTTCGATTACCTCGTTTAACGTCACCTGCTCGAGTGTTTGGATCGCCTTTATTACAGCGACTTCGAAGTGAAGGCGTTTGTTAGGCGCCCATTTCATTCGGCCTTCGGCACTCGCGAATTGATCGATCAACTCCAGCAGCCGATCGGTCTCAATCGCTCCGGCCTGCGAGACGAGTGCCTGTTGCAGCTCCGGGTTGAGATCTTCAGCTACCGCGTCCGGCTTCACCTTGAAGACCAGCAGATCGCGCAGATACGCGATGAGGTCGGACATGAGCTTCATCATGTCCTTCCCGTTCTCCGCTTCCTTATGGAGCAAATTGAGGGCTTCAGCCGTCGCGCCGCGCAGGATGCTGTCGGTAAAACTCGCGACCATCTGCTCGCTCGTGAATCCGAAGACGCTGAGCACGTCCTCCTCAGCGATCCTCTCGCCGCAAAATGCCACCAGTTGATCGAGCATTGATTCCGCGTCACGAAGGCCACCATCAGCGCCTTTAGCGATCGCATGTGCCGCTGCCGGCTCGAGTGTCACCTTCTCGTTTCGGGCTATATATTGCAGATGGTCTGCGATCAGATTCGCCGGAATCCGGTGGAGATCGAATCGTTGACAGCGGCTCAGAATTGTCGGCAACACTTTCTGCGGCTCCGTCGTCGCAAAGATGAACTTCACGTGCGCCGGCGGCTCCTCGAGCGTCTTCAGCAGCGCATTGAAAGCAGCCGAAGTAAGCATGTGCACTTCATCGATGATGTAGATCTTGAAGTGCCCTTTGCTCGGCGCGTAGCGGACGTTGTCGCGCAGCTCACGCACCTGCTCGACGCCATTGTTGCTCGCGCCGTCGATCTCGAGCACATCGAGGCTATTGCCGCCCGCAATCTCTTTGCAGGAATCACAGACCCCGCACGGTGACACGGTCGGTCCGTGGATGCAGTTTAACGCCTTAGCGAGAATCCGTGCCGTGGAAGTTTTCCCAATCCCCCGCGGACCGACAAACAGGTAAGCATGCGCAAGCCGGTTCTGCTCGACCGCATTCTTGAGCGTGCGTGTGACGTGAGCCTGCCCAACGAGTTCGTCGAACGTCTGCGGCCGGTATTTGCGCGCGAAAACCTGGTAACTCACGTGCCGAATCTAATCCGGCGACACGAGCGGGAAAACAGAAAACAAACAGACAGCATTCACAGGATTAACCGATTGAAAATGGCTTTGGATCGAGAACGCAGGTAAAAAAAGGCCCGTCACTTCGAACAGCCCGCGACTCGTGTAGCCGCGGCCGTCCGAGCTGTGGCGTCACACGGTCCGTTAGGCTAGCGCCCGCAAACGACTGCCGGTCGCGTGCCCGTTGCTGCCATTGCCGTTGTTCGCACGACAGCCGTCGGAGTGACCGGGTCGCCGAAGCCGCTACCGGCGGCTGCGATACTTCGGGTTAGCTACCCGGCGGCAGCGCGAGCACGTCCACGGCTGAGTTCTTTTCCTCGAAATAGCGAGCGGTCCAATCGTTTGGCAGCAGCACAACCCAGTCGCCGCGCATGTCCTTCGCCAGCGCTGAGCCTGTTGGCAGAAGCAGCTTCGGACGCGGCGATTCTCCGTTGTGTGCGCCGAGATTCGTGGCCGATTTGTCGCGAACCCAGCGTGCGAGGTTCCAGGATGCGGGCTCCAGCCTGGTGGTCGCACCGTATTCCGTCTCGAGCCGGTATTGCAGCACGTCGAATTGGAGCGCGCCCACTGCTCCAAGCAGCGGCACGCGCACGGGTGAATCCGTCAACTCGTACGATTGCGCGACGCCTTCCTTCAAGAGCTGTGACAAGCCTTCGCGGAAGCGTTTGAAGTTCGATGGGCTGGAGTTGTGCAGATAGGCAAATGTTTCCGGCGCGAACCGCGGCATTTCATCAAACGCGACGCCGGCATCCTCCGCAACGGTGTCGCCGATTTGGAAGCCGTGATTCCCGACGATACCAACGACATCGCCAGCGAACGCCTCGTCGACGGTTTCACGTTCACGCGCGAAGAGCCGCTTTGAATTCGCCAACCGGAGGCGCTTCCCCGTGCGGGCGTTTAGCACACTCATGTCCCGCCGGAATACTCCCGACACAATGCGGATGAACGCCGCGTGATCCCGGTGTTTCGGGTCCATATTCGCCTGGATCTTGAAAACGAATCCAGAGAAGCCGCTTGCATCCGGCGAGATCACTTCGCCACCACTGCGACGCGGAGCTGGAGGAGGCGCGAGTGCGAGGAATCGCTCCAGGAGGAACTCCACACCGAAGTTGTTCATCGCGCTTCCGAAGAAAACCGGCGTTACTTTGCCTGCGCGGACGTCATTCAGATCAAACGTCGTTCCAGCGCCTTCGAGCAGACTCACCTCGTCGCGGAACTGTGCGTAAACATCCGGTGCGACCGCCTCCCGCACCGCTTCGTCATCGGCGCCCGCTACCTCAACTGCCGCGCGATACGCACCGCCGGGTGTCTTCTCGAAGAGATGCACCTCGCTTTTTTCCCGATCATACACGCCGCGGAACTCGGGACCGCTGCCAAGCGGCCAGTTGAGCGGCAGCGCGTGAATGCGAAGCACCTTTTCGAGTTCATCGAGCAGCTCAAGCGGCGGCCGTGCTGGCCGGTCGAGCTTATTCATGAAGGTAAAGATCGGCACCCCGCGCCGACGACAGACATCGAATAGCTTCAGCGTCTGCGCCTCGATGCCTTTTCCGGCGTCGATCACCATCACCGCCGCGTCGACGGCAGTGAGCACGCGATACGTGTCTTCCGAGAAATCCTTGTGGCCCGGCGTGTCGAGGAGGTTCACGACGCAGCCGCCGTATTCAAATTGCAACACCGTGGACGAAACCGAGATGCCGCGTTGTTTTTCCAACTCCATCCAGTCGCTCGTTGTGGCACGCTGGTTCTTTCGGGACGTCACCGTGCCGGCTAGCTGAACCGCCCCGCCGTAAAGGAGGAATTTTTCGGTGAGCGTCGTCTTTCCGGCGTCGGGATGTGAAATGATCGCGAAGGTCCGACGGCGCGCGACCTCGCGTGCCGCATCGCGTTCGAACCCCGAGGCGAGCTTTTCGGCTAAAGCGATCATGAGCGGAGTCTACTGCAGAATCAGGGAGCTGACCTGCCGCGTGCGCTCGATTCGAAGTGCGTGTTTGTTCCGCAGGCGAGCTACTGCTGCTAGGGTCGTAATGCCTCTTGGAGAGTCGACGGGTCATCGAGCATGATCCACTCGACAACAGACAATGGAAGACTGCCGGTGCTCACGAGAGCATCGTGGAACTGCCCGAGCCGGAAGTTCGCGCCGATTTTGTCGCGATACTTTCCGAGCAGATTCATGATCTGCCATTTGCCGGTGATATACCAGATCTTCTGCGTTGGACTCGATGCTGCACCAGCGGCTTCGCCTTCCGCTGACTCGCGGTCGAGCCCGCCCGCTTCCATGAAATATTGAACTGCCTGCTCAAACGTCCACTTGCCCGTCTGGAGATTCACATCCACGCCGACGCGGGCAGAGCGATAGCGCGAGAGCCGCAGAATTTGACCCTGTGCGGCCGAATTTTCGGGATAGAGGCCGGTACGCATCAGCATTTCCTCGCCGTACAAAGCCCACCCTTCTACAAAGACGCCGTCTTGGTTCTGGCGGCGAATCTCGTTAGGCAGATGGTTAGCAATCGAGAGCTGCAGGAAATGGCCGGGAATGCCTTCGTGTCCGAGGATCGGCCGAGGATCTTCGATCGCCGCGCGGATGTAGAAGTTCTTCGACTCACGATTATACGTCGGGATAAAATAGAAGCCGGTCGGGTCATTATCGTAAAGACCGGGCGGATTCATGAAGCCCCCCGGACTGGTTGGCTTGAATGCTTCCGGCAACTCGCGGATTTCGAACCGGCCAAGGTAATCCGGTAGCGTGATGAGCTGGCGCTCCTTCAGGAAATTGATCATCTCTTGCTCGCGGCTCTCGTACGCGGTGAGAAACGAGGCTTGGTCCGGCGGGATGTTTTTGCTGCGCGCTGGATCCGGGTCGGCAAGTGACGGATCACGCAGCAGCGATTCGAGGGCGCGATAGCGGGCCAACTCCGCGCGCCCCAGCATTTCCACTTGCGCGGCATCGAGCGGCAGGAGCAGCACATGCTTGAGGTAGTAGTTGTAGTTAGCGACGCCCATCGGCGCGAAATCCACCATCGACGGGAGCCGTTTCTCCAATCGATCCGCGAAACCGTGGATGGCAGCCAGCGCTTCGTCCCGCGCATTCACGAGCGCATCGCGTTCGGCCGGCGTTAGGTCAGGCGCCAGGGTCATCATGCTGTCGTTTAAAAGCGGGTCGATCGAACGCGCTGAAGTGATCGCAAGCTGCGCGTACAGCTTCACTGGCTTCTGCAGGTTCTTTTCACCCTCCGCGAGCATTGCCGGCATCAGCTTGAGCCGTGAGGTGGCGGCGACTGCACGTTGGGCAGGCGTGTCGTATTCTTTCTTCAGCAGCGAGAAGATCGCGTTACTGCATTCGCCGACGTACACCTGCGGGTTCGTCTGCTCAAAACGCAACACGCGATCGCTGAAATCCGCGCCTTCCAGTTGCGATCGGAACAGCAGCCAATCGATCCGGTCGTCTTTCGACCATTCGGAAGTAGACATTCCGCGGACTTGATCGAGCAACGTGCGCACGTGCTTCGCGCGCTCGGCGATCTTGGCCGCGGAAAAATCGGTTAGCCGGTCGTCCCATGTGTGCAATCCGGAGTCGCTGCTCGCCACCGGGTAGTTCTCGTTTCGCCAGTCGTAGTAATCTTGCGCAAGTTTCCGGAGCGCGGTCGGATCCCCGGCCTTGATGGTGCGCGTGCTCGGCGTTGCCTTGGTTAGAAGCGCATTGTTCGTTACGTCCGGTTTCACTTCGGCGCGTGGAGTTGCCTGTGGGCGTAATTCCTTAACGGACGCACCCAGAACGCAGAACAAGAGAATGGTGGAGAGCAGTTTCACAGCGGCAATCTATTCGTCAGGAGGAGACGCGCGAAGGCGAAACTGTGATGTACCTGCACTCGCGAGTGACTGTCGCATTGCTTGTTCCACGCTATTCTGCGGTATGATGTCGTCGCGCGCTCTCCTTCTCGGTCTGCTCCTTTGCGTCCTCCTCCTCTCGCATGTGCAAGCACGCGAGCCGCAGAAGCTACCGCCTAACCAAACCCTTCGCGCCCGAGCCCTCGGA
>JACDHZ010000073.1 GCA_013820755.1 Chthoniobacterales bacterium | reverse complement strand
AACGAGGAGTCGGTCCGTTATTTCCACGACGAACGCGAAGTGCGCTCATTTCACGAGGCGAACCTTGACCTGAACTTGTTCGATGTGGACATGGGCCAGGAGCTCCTGCCATTAGCCTCGGGCGCGGCAGCCTCGAAGCCAGGTGTTCGCCGACGTGGCAAAAAGGTGGAACTCCACGAAGCGACAACGATTCAAAAATTGATTGGCGAACTCGGTCGGCGCGGTCTGAAGGTCGACCACTATGCCGCGAGTGATAAGCCAATCTTCGAGTTGATCGAAGGCGACGGCGAAAAAGCAGTCACGCACCCTCTTTTCTCGATCCCCGAGATCCACCAGAAGATCGTCGAGATTGGCCGACGCGGCGTGCAGATCAAGCGTTTCAAAGGCTTGGGCGAAATGAACGCGAAGGAGCTGTTCAACACCACGATGGATCCCGAGAAGCGCAAGCTCCTGAAGGTGGACCTTACGGAAGACAACTCGGTCGAAGCCGATCAAATGTTCACGCGCTTGATGGGCGACGTGGTCGAGCCGCGCCGCCAGTACATTGAAGATAACGCGCTCAACGTGCGCAATCTGGATGTCTGATTGCAGCGCGGGCGGCATTTTCCATCGCTGGCGTCATGCGACGCGTTGCTATGCCATCTGTGCGGTCGCGCGCTCGGGTAGCAACATGCTGGCTGACGGCCTGCGCGCCACCGGCTACGCAGGCAAGCCGAAGCGCTACTTTTGCGAGGCGCTGCACGCGCGCTACGGCGCGCAACACCATCTCGATTCAGAGGCGGATTACGCTCGATACCTCGGCGAGATCGTGCGCGCGGCTGCGACGCGCAACGGTGTCTTCGGTTGCAAGCTGATGGGGTGGGATCTCCTGCCGTTTGTGGGCCGCCTTCGCCGCGGCGCCGGGTCCCGGTTCGTCGGCAGACGGCGAGCTTTCGTTGATGCAAAAGGCGCTGCCGCACTTGAAGTTCATCTACATCCGCCGGCGCGATCGGCTGCGGCAGGCGATCTCGAAAGCGCGCGCGCTGCAAAGCGACATGTGGCGATCTGATGCTCCAGCGGCACCTGCGGGCGAGCCGGAGTTCGACGCCGGTCTTATTTCGCACTGCATCCTCGATGTCACGCGCGAGGAGGAGATCTGGTCGGATTTTTTCGCGCGCAACGGTATCGAACCATTCCGTCTCGAGTACGAAGATTTCGCGCGTCACTACGAGCGTTCGCTCGCGGCCGCGCTCGACTTCCTCAGCATTCGTCTCCCGCACTCCGTGAAGCTCACTCCCCCGCGAACTGAGCGCCAGGCCGACGCCATTTCCGCCGAATGGGAAGCGCGCTACAAGGCGCTGAGCGCCAAACGTTCCGAACTGCTGTCCTATGTATAACCCGAACGAAAAAGTAGAGCCGATCAACGTCGCCGAGGAAGTCTCGCGGTCATTCCTCGACTACTCGATGTCCGTCATCATCTCGCGGGCATTGCCGGATGCGCGGGACGGGCTCAAGCCATCGCAACGTCGCATTCTCTATGCGATGCACGATCTATCACTGTTTCCGAACCGTCAGCATCGCAAGTGCGCGAAGATCTGCGGCGATACAAGTGGTAACTACCACCCCCACGGCGAGGCAGTGATCTACCCCACTCTCGTGCATATGGCCCAGGCTTGGGCGATGCGAGAGACGCTCGTCGATGGACAGGGCAACTTCGGTTCCGTGGAGGGCGATCCCCCTGCGGCAATGCGTTACACAGAGGCGCGAATGACGCACCTCGGCGCAGCGTTGATGACCGACATGGACAAAGACACGGTCGAGTTTGTTCCGAACTACGACGAGACGCGGACCGAGCCGACCGTCTTTCCGAGCGCTTTCCCCAACCTGCTGGTCAATGGCGGCACCGGCATTGCTGTCGGCATGGCCACCAACATTCCGCCACACAATCTCGGCGAAGTGATCGACGGTATCTGTGCACAGATCGACGATCCCGATATCGGGCTCGAGGGATTAATGAAGTTCGTGAAAGGCCCTGATTTCCCGACAGGGTGCGCACTGATGGGGCTTGCGGGTATTCGTCAATATCTTGAGACCGGTCGGGGCAGCATGAAAGTGCGCGGCAAAGCGGGCGTTGAGGAGCTGAAAGGGAATCGCGAACAGATCGTCATCACGGAGATCCCTTACAACGTGAACCGCGCAACGTTGGTAGAACGTATTGCGTCCCTAGTGAACGAAAAGGTGCTCACTGATATCACCGCAATTCGCGATGAGTCGGACGAGAACACGCGGGTCGTAATTGAGCTGAAACGGGACGGCAATCCTAAAGTGGTCATCAACAATCTCTACAAGCACACCGCGATGGAGAGCTCGTTCGCAGCCTCGATGCTTGCGATCGATCACGGCCGGCCAAAGCTGCTCTCACTCAAGGAGGCAAACCAGGCTTATATCGACCACCGCCGCGAGGTTGTGTTGCGGCGCACCCGTTTCGAGCTGCGGAAAGCTGAGGAACGCGCGGAGACACTCGAGGGCTATCTGATCGCGCTGGCGAATCTTGACGAGTTCATTCGAATCATCCGGGGGTCAGCGAATCGCGAGGAAGCACGAGTAAAGCTACTCGCCTTCGAATTTACCCGCCGTCAAATCGAACAGATCGGAATCTCGATTCGTAACGACGCGCGTCTTGTTGAAGGACGATATGCATTCAGCGAACACCAGACGAACCAGATTCTTGATCTACGTCTGTATCAGCTCACCGGCCTCGAGCGCGAAAAGATCATCAATGAGTACAAGGCCCTGATCATCGCGATTCAGGATCTTCGTGACATTCTCGCGAGGGAAGAGCGCGTGTTCGACATTATCAAGAAAGAACTGCGCGATATCCGCGCCAAGCACGCGGGTCCTCGTCTGACCCAACTTGTGCCGGACGAAGGCGAGATGAACATGGAGGATCTCATCGCGAATGAAGGGTGCATCATCAGCATCACTCATGGGGGCTTCATCAAACGCACGGCGGTGAGTGCCTTTCGCGCGCAGCGACGCGGAGGCAAAGGTGTTATCGGTATGGCTACTCGCGAAGGTGCGCGCGAAGAAGACGAAGGCGACTTCGTAGAGCATCTCTTCACTGCTACGACGCATGACTTTCTAATGTTCTTCACGGAATCAGGCCGATGTTACGTTGAAAAGGTTTACGAAATACCGGAGATGGGGCGAGCGGCTAAGGGACGTTCCATCGCGAACCTGCTCGAGTTGCGTAGTGACGAGAAGATCGCCGCGACCATACGAGTTCAGGCGAAGAAATCAGGTACCGGCCCAAATATTGTCGATGAGACTTGGGACGAGAGTTTTCACATCGTCTTCGCGACGCGCTCCGGAATCGTGAAAAAGTCGAACCTCTCCGATTACAGCAATGTGCGGAAAGGTGGCATCATCGCGATCCAGATCGAAGATGATGATTGTCTCATTGATGCGAAGCTAACGAATGGCGACAACGAAATCGTTCTCATCACCGATCAAGGAATGAGCCTCCGTTTTCACGAGGAGCAGCTGCGCGATCAGGGGCGAAACACCGTCGGAGTATGGGGTATTCGCCCGGATAAAGGCGACCTGGTTGTTGCCATCGCGATCGTTAACCCGAATGCCATGCTTCTGGTTGCCGGTGAAAACGGCATTGGAAAGCGAACTCCCTTCGATGATTACCGCACGCAGTCCCGCGGCGGCAAAGGTATCATCACGATGAAAACCGGCGACAAAACTGGCAAGGTCGTTGGCGCACTGACCGTGACCGACGACGACGAACTCATGCTCATCACAAACAAAGGCCAGATGGTCCGGACACGAGTCAAAGAGATCCGCGCTGTCGGCCGGAACACGATGGGTGTGAAATTGATGGATCTGAAAGGCGCGGAGAAGCTTCAGGACATCGCGCCCGTCGTGAGCCAGGAAGCTTCTGAAGCTGCAGCGGACGTCGAACCTACTGAGGCATAAAAAAAGGGACACGCGACGCGTGTCCCTCTCCTAAGCTGACGCTGGCTTTTACCGGCCGCCGGTCGTGCTCTGCGTCGTAGTCGTGGATGTCGCTGCCGGGTGTGTCGTGGTCATCTCGCGGCTGGTCGACGTGGTTGAGGTCGTCGCCGGCTTTTCGACGACTGTCGTGCAGGAGCTCAACGCAATGGTGATTACCGCGAGAGCCGGTATGAGGATAATGAGTTTTTTCATGTGTAAGTTTTTTGGTTCACCCTCAGTTCGGAGTTAGTCCACTCGTTAGCCGTATGGGATTGCAAGTTTCTGCGAGTCAGACGATTGGCACCTCGCGACTAAGCTGGCTGGACGCGTAGATCGCGTCGATCATTTTCATCAGCTGAAGCGCCTGCTCACCATCGTTAACTGCTGGCGCGCGACCTTTGATCGCGTCGATGAAATTCTGAAGCTGTAGCTCGAAGCTGTCGATGTCGTCTGGCAAAGCGACAGGCAATGTTTCAAGCACACCGCCGCGATCTTCAAACAAGGTCAGCGGCTTCAGTCGAATCGTTCCGCGCGTCCCGTATACGACCGAGTTGTTGGACTCTCGCCCAAAGTACTGTCCCATGGGCACATCGTCTGGAAGATTCCCAGCCCAGGAGGTTTCCAGATGGACGACCGCACCGTTCTCGAAGCGAATGAAGGCGAACGCCGCATCTTCGACGTCGAACACCGGGTCGCGCGCGAGATGCTCGAAATTGCGATACACCTGTGCACTTACGGACATTGGTCGCGGGGTTCCCATCAGATACCAAACGGAGTCGAGCGCATGTACGCCGATATCGATCAACGCGCCGCCACCGGAGCGCTTCTTCTCGGTGAACCATCCTCCGATTCCCTGCGGGATTCCGCGGGATCGCACCCATGTCGCGCGCGCGTGATAGATGTTGCCGAGACGACCACCTGCCATGAGTGCCTTCGCTGCCCGCATTCCCGGCGTGAATCGAAATTGCCGTCCGAAGAAGTACACCAGGCCGCGCTTGGCTGCCTCATCTTGTAGCAGTTTCATCTCGGCGGAATTGATCGTTGGCGGCTTTTCGCAGAAGACATGCTTGCCTGCTTCGAGCGCAGCGAGAGACGCCGGGAAATGCAGGAAGTTCGGCAGACAGATCATGACCGCGTCTAGCTTCTCGTCGGCCAGCAATTCCTGGTAATCGCCAAAGCTTTTCCGCGGTGAATACGACGCTTCAAAATCGCGGCGCCGCGCTTCGTCAAGATCGGCGCACGCGTAGAGAAAGGCGTCACGGATCGCCCCCATGACCCTGGCATGCTGCTGCCCCGGCCAGCCGGTACCGATAATCCCGAAATTGACGCGTTTTGCGTTCGCCCCTCGCTTCACTCGCGCACTGTGCTGCGGAGTTTCTTGAGCGTCGAGCGCTTACGTTTGCTCTCGAGAATTTTGCGCTTCAAACGCGTCGGGCGTGCCGAATTCCTCCGCCGAATTTTCTCGCGCAGCGCTTTTTCGTCCCGCTGTCGTTCACGTGCGAGCCGCTCCAGTTCGTCGAGTAATCGCTCACGAGCGAGGTTGCGATTCGCGGCCTGCGACCTGGAATCCTGGACCGTAACGCTGACGCCGCTCGGCAAGTGCCGGAGCGTCACAGCCGTTGAAACCTTGTTTACATTTTGCCCGCCGGGCCCGGCCGAACGCGCAAATGTCTCCTGTAAGTCCCCTTGGCGGATTCCCGCAGCCTCCATTCGCAGCTCTAGCGATTTGTGCACTCGCAACAGCTGTAATCACACGGGAGCGGTGTTCTCGCGGCCATGCCTGAGCACGCGAGCCATCCAGATTAATTCATCGAGAAACTTACCGACCCGACCGACGAATGCGCCATCTAGAAGCTCACCCGAATCGGAGAAGATCTTCCCGACATTGCTAAAGTTGACGTCTGTGGACGTGGCAACCAGCCCCAGTTCGCGCATTACCGGTAGAAGGTTTTCAATGACCCTCGCTCCACCGAAAGCACCTGCTGAAACGCCGCAGATTCCTACAGCTTTGTGGATGTACTCGCTCAGGTTCATGTCGAGGGCATGCTTCAGCATACCGGGATACCCGTGGTTGTATTCCGGCACCACGAGGATCAACGCATCACACTTTTCAACCAGCGCCGAGAACTCAGGATTTTTGATCTGCTCACCAGCGTCATCAAACCGCATTGGAAGCTCTCGAACATCGACGAGGTGCGTCTCGACTCCGGCCCGTTTCGAAGTTTCCTCCAGAACGAACCGCGTCGCGTGTTCGCTGCGCCTCCCTTGACGAGGCGTCCCGAGAATAATCGGAATAGATAGGTTCTTCTCCATAGTGTTTCCGGATCGGTTCATAAAGCCGCTGCCGATGGCGGGACTCGAACCCGCACTCCGGGTTACCGGAAACGGATTTTAAGTCCGTTGCGTCTGCCATTTCGCCACATCGGCGGCGGCGAACTGCATCTTACGCACACGAGTGCGTACACCAAGTGTTTTGCGGCCGCGCCGAGCAGCTTGCCAACCACTACTCTCCGCAACGGAGTCTTCGGACATATCTACATATCATGATACGACGATTTGTCGGTTGATGACGCGATGGAGCAGCGTTAGTTCTCCACCAATGCCGGCTGAGATTGTCCATCCTTTCGAGGAATTGCTGCAGGAGCGTATTGTCGTTCTCGACGGCGCGATGGGAACAACGGTTCAGCGTTACAAGCTGAGCGAAGCTGATTTCCGCGGTGAACGCTACCGCAACTGGGCGGGCAAAGACCTGAAAGGCAGCAACGAGGTGCTGCTGCTAACTAAACCCAAGCTAGTGGAAGAGATCCACTTATCTTACCTCGACGCCGGCGCGGACCTGATCGAGACGAACACCTTCAGCGCCACGACGATCGGCCTGCACGATTTCCTTTTTCAAGAGGAGCCGGGCAACGGACGCAAAGATCCGGAATTCTTTCAGCGGGTGGTGGATGATCAGGAGCTTCGCTCGCTCGCGCAAGAGATGAATGTCGTCGCGGCGCAGCTCGCGCGGACCGCCGCGGATCGCATCGGCAGCGACACGGGCTTGCGGCGCTTTGTCGCGGGCTCCCTCGGCCCAATGCCTGTAACAGCTTCGATCTCACCTGACGTAAATGATCCGAGTTTCCGCGCGGTCACATTCGACCAGATCCGTCAGTCATATGCGGATCAGGTTTTCGGTTTACTCGAAGGAGGCGTCGATCTGTTGCTCGTCGAGACTGTGTTCGACACTCTTAACGCAAAAGCAGCGTTGTTTGCGATCGCTGAAGCTTTCGAGAAGAACGGCCGGTTCGTTCCGCTGATGGTTTCAGGCACGGTAACCGATTTGTCAGGACGTATGCTGAGCGGACAGACAGTCGAAGCGTTTCTCACCTCAATCGCGCATGCGCGTCCCCTGGTTGTCGGGTTGAATTGCGCACTCGGTCCGAAAGAGATGCGGCCATATATCGAGGAACTGGCCCACACTGCGCCGCGGTACACAAGCGCATACCCGAATGCCGGCCTACCCGATCCCCTTTCCGCCACCGGTTTTCCCGAAACGCCGGAGAGCCTCGCGCCGCAGCTCACGGATTGGGCGCAGAATGGCTGGTTGAATGTGGTTGGCGGGTGCTGCGGCACAACGCCCGATCACATCCGTCGAATCGCGCAAGCCGTCCGGGATTGTCCGCCGAGGAAACTCGCAGCGCTGCATCGCTCGGACTCCGACGATGATTCTAATCTGCGGCTCTCCGGCCTCGAGCCGCTGAACGTCACGCCGGAGTTCGGTTTTGTCGTCGTCGGCGAGCGGACCAATATTACGGGCTCGCCGCGTTTCTCGAAGCTAGTCCTCAGCGGTGACTTCGACGCCGCCGTTGCCGTCGCACGCCAGCAGGTAAAGGGTGGCGCCAACATCCTGGACGTCAACATGGACGAAGGAATGATCGATTCGGAAGCGACCATGACGCGCTTCCTGAACTTGATCGGAAGCGAGCCGGAAATCGCCCGGATCCCGGTAATGATCGACAGCTCGAAGTGGAGCGTGATTGAAGCGGGCCTGCGCTGCATTCAGGGCAAAGGAGTTGTCAACTCGATCAGTTTGAAGAACGGCGAGCAGGAATTTCTGAAGCAGGCGGCACTTGTTAGGCGATATGGCGCAGCCGTCGTAGTCATGGCCTTCGATGAGCGTGGGCAGGCTGACACGCTCGAGCGGAAGATAGAAGTCTGCGCACGTTCTTACAAGCTCCTCACGCAATCCGCGAGAATCGAGCCGAACGACATTATCTTCGATCCGAACGTCCTTACCGTGGCGACGGGACTGGAGGAGCACCGGAACTACGGCGTCGATTTCATCGAAGCCGTTCGCTGGATCAAAACGCACTTGCCCGGCGCTCGGACGAGCGGCGGGATCAGCAACGTCTCCTTCTCATTTCGCGGTAACAATCCGGTGCGCGAAGCGATTCACGCAGCGTTTTTGTATCATGCAATCCGAGCGGGACTCGACATGGCGATTGTGAATGCGGGGCAACTCGCCGTGTATCAGGAGATCGACCCGGAGTTGCGCACGCGCGTGGAAGACGTGCTCCTGAATCGTAGGGATGATGCGACAGAGCGGCTCGTGGATTTCGCGGAAAGTGTGAAAGCGAAGGATAAAGCGCCTGTCGAAAAAGAGGCTTGGCGCAGCGAACCTGTTGAGCAGCGGCTGGCGCACGCGCTCGTGAAAGGGATTGTCGACTTTATCGATTCCGATACAGAGGAAGCACGGCGCAAGAGCAAACGGCCACTCGATGTAATCGAGGGTCCGCTGATGGCCGGGATGAGTGTGGTGGGCGATCTTTTCGGCGCGGGGAAGATGTTCCTGCCCCAGGTCGTGAAGAGCGCGCGGGTGATGAAAAAGGCCGTCGCTTATCTGATGCCGTTCATGGAAGCGGAGAAATCTGGCGGAGCCAAGCCGCAGGGACGCATTGTGATGGCCACGGTAAAAGGCGACGTGCACGACATCGGCAAGAATATTGTGGGAGTCGTTCTGCAGTGTAACAACTACGAGGTAATCGACCTCGGCGTGATGGTCCCGGCGCCGAAGATCCTGGAGGCCGCGCGCGAACGTGGAGCAGATGTAATCGGACTCAGCGGGCTGATTACTCCGTCCCTCGACGAGATGGTGCACGTCGCGCAGGAAATGAAGCGTGAAGGCTTTTCAGTGCCATTGTTGATTGGCGGTGCGACCACAAGCCGCCCGCACACAGCAGTAAAGATCGCTCCGCATTACGACGGCAGCACGGTTCACGTGCTGGATGCTTCGCGGGCTGTTGGAGTAGTGAACAGCTTGCTTAACCCGCAGCTGAAGGAGGATTTCGACGTGGAAACGCGTGCCGATTACCTCCGCTTGCGCGAAGCGCATGCCGCAAAGTCGCAGGATCGTAAAGTGCTCACGATCGAGCAGGCGCGAGAGAAGCGCGCGCAGTTTGATTGGAGCAGCTACGTGCCGCCCACGCCGGAGTTTATCGGCACGCGAATATTCACCACAGATGCGTCGAGGAGCGGCGCGGACGACGCCGCGGAATTGATCAACCTTGAGACGTTCGTGCCGTACATCGATTGGTCGCCGTTCTTCCACACGTGGGAATTTCGCGGTCGCTACCCGGCGATACTCGATGACCCTGTCGTGGGGTCACAAGCGCGCGAGCTATTCGCTGAAGGGCAGCAACTGCTCCATCGAATGGTTACCGAACAATCGCTGACCGCCCGCGGCGTATACGCATTCTGGCCCGCAAACTCAGTTGGCGATGACGTAGAAGTGTACTCCGATGAATCGCGCACCGAGCGGCTCGCGACGTTTCACTTCCTGCGTCAGCAGATGCAAAAACCGGCCGGCCAGGTAAACCGTTGCCTGGCCGACCTCGTCGCGCCTAGGCAGAGCGGTCTCGCCGATTACCTCGGAGGATTTACGGTCACTGCGGGACTCGGAGCCGACGAACTCGCGAAGAGGTTTTCCGACGAGCACGACGATTACAATGCAATCCTGACGAAGGCCTTAGCCGATCGTCTCGCGGAAGCGTTCGCGGAATTTCTGCACCAGCAGGCGCGTATCGCCTGGGGATTCGGCGCGGATGAAAAGCTCTCCCGCGAAGAGCTGATCCGTGAACGATACCGCGGGATCAGACCCGCCGCCGGGTACCCCGCTTCACCGGATCATATCGAGAAGCGCACTTTGTTCGATTTGCTTCATCCGGAAGAAAACGCCGGCGTGATCTTGACCGAATCATTCGCCATGCATCCTGGCGCAAGCGTCAGCGGTCTTTACTTTGGCCATCCGGAATCACGCTATTTCGCTGTCGGCAAAATCGAACGCGACCAAGTGCGCGACTATGCTGCACGCAAGGGCGAATCGATCGACGTCATCGAGCGGTGGTTGGCGCCGAACCTCGCTTATTGACTGCGCTGCGCTTCCGCCGAGTCGCGGAGGGACGGGTCGCGAATCTGCGCCCCGAAAAGCAAGAGCGCGCCAGCCTCGTCTTCTGAGACAGGAGCGACGGTCTCAAGCTTCTGCGGCTTTGGCCAGTGAACACTCCACGCCAGCCCGCACTTCTCGAGTGCCCAGATGATGTAGCGGGTCAGATCGAACTCCCACCATCGCCGTCCGTGTGCGGCGCAGCGCGGCTGAGCATGATGATTGTTGTGGTAACCTTCGCCAAACGCACCGAGCCCAACCCAGAAATTATTCTTGCTGTGGTCCGTCGTTTCGAAGCTGCGGTAGCCGACGCTTTCCATGTGGCAGATCGAATTCACTGCCCATGTAAAATTATAAACGACAAGCATCGGAACGTACAGGCACCAGAGCAGCCCGACGCCGCCGAGGGTGAAGTACAAAACCGCGGCCACGATGAGATGTGGGATGACGTAAAAGTACGGACGCTCCCAAAGCCGGCAGTACCAAATCTTCCGCACATCGGCGGCATACCTCAGCGATCGGTCACGGAAGCCCGGAGGCTTGCGCACCAGCCACATCATGTGGGCGTATGGGAAACCGTGAATCGGACTGTGAATGTCTTCGTCCGTATCCGACTTCAGATGGTGATATCGATGATCTCCAACCCACGTCACCGGATCTCCTGATAACGCTACGGCAGATCCGGTTGCGAAAAAGAATTTCAACCACCCCGGCATCTCAAATCCGCGATGCGTCAGGTATCGATGCAGATAAAGCGTAGTGCTGATCCCCGCCCAAAGATAGATAAACAGCATCACCGGGAGATACGACCAGTCGAAGCGCGTGCAGAGAGCGGCGACACCGAGCACTTGCAGACCTATCAGAGCGACGAACAGGACTACGTTAAGCTTGTTGTTTTTGAACATGGGAAACAGGGAGGTGGAGCGCGGAAGCGTGCCGACCGAAAACGGGGAGAACGAGGCCGGACAACGTGGATTCGCAGCCGAACATCCGCAAGGTCTTATTTCCGCAAACTGTTTTGTAGCATGCGTAATGGCCTCTTTGCCCAGAGAATTCCGCATGCGCGAGTCGCCGCAGCATGGTAAAGACTCAGCCGCGCGACGGGGTGTAGCTTAGCTTGGTAGAGCGCCTGGTTTGGGACCAGGAGGTCGCAGGTTCGAATCCTGTCACCCCGATCTTTTCGCCGGCTTCGGCAGTTGGGATGCGCAATTGTTTCAGAAATGGATCACCTCCGCACATTGCTAACGATTACGGCTCGTCGGGCAGAAGCTTTCGCACTGTTATGCGGGGCAGCCGCCATTGTGTCCATGCCGCTCACGGGCGTGAACGCAGGCGCACAGGAAGTCGTGTTGCCGGAGCCTCGCACGCAAGAAACCACCGCACCTGCGCCTCCAGCGAATCCGAGAGCGACGATTCCGCCGCCGCAGCTAATTCCGCCCGATATCCTCCCGATGCCTGATCCCTCGGCTCCGCCGGGGACGGCGCCAGACCTCCCCACGGTCGAACAGCTAGACGAAGAGTTGAAGCCTAAGCCGTTGAGTCAGGCCTCTGAGAACTATCGGCTGCAGATTGAATGGCGGAAACTGCGAAACCGGGCGACGAACGATCCCACTGTGAAAGCGGCACGCACTGCAGCCGAAAGTGCGCGCACCGATTTGGAACGGCGCCAGTCACTCGCGAAGTACTTCAACATCTTCTTCGATAAAATGATCGCCCTCGGTTCTCCTGAAATGGAAGGGTATCTTAATGACCGCCGGCGTGAGCACTTGCGCTCTTTGCTCCAGCCACGTGTGCGGCCAATGTCTTACGCAGCGGCAGCAAAGTCGGAACGCGCGACGCCTGCGACGACCGCACTCGGCTCTGGCCTGGCGGCACGTTCTCCGACACCGCGTCCTTCGCTGAAGCGGGGGCCTTAGAGAGCGCGAGCGGAAGACGGCTTGGCGAGGCCATACTTGCCGAACCGGTGCGCTGGCGTTACGATCGTGCCTCAACTTACCACGGCGCATTCGTCTAGTGGTTAGGACACGGCCCTCTCAAGGCCGGTGCACGGGTTCGATCCCCGTATGCGCTGCGAGGTCTCCGTCGCACAATTGTATCTTTCCACCCGCGCATCCTTTGGTGGGAAACCCAACATTGAGCTTTGATCAGCCAAAACAGACGCAACGCGCGC
>JACDHZ010000209.1 GCA_013820755.1 Chthoniobacterales bacterium | reverse complement strand
AATGTACGCTCCGACACCTTCAATGGCACAACTGGATTTGTTCGTGGTCAGTACTCCGGTATCGCGGCTCTCGGTAAGCTGGAGGGGCGTTGCTTTGCTAGCGCTACGACGACGGGTGGCTCGTCCCCCAACGGTGAGCACGCCGAAGCGCGCGGAACGGTCAAGTTTTTCGACACCTTCACTTTTAACAACCGATCGGCTGCCACCGGTGCTCCTGTTCGAGCCCGAATCGCCGTCACGCTGAAGGATGTCATCACCGTCGATGGGAATATGGCCGTGCCTTTCGAAGAAAGCGGTGCTTCGGTAATCCTGTCCGTTCCAGGAGAAGGTGATTTCAAAATCGCGCACGCTGCCCCCGGCAGCTCGTCGAAACGCCAGGTGTACGAGGTTACGGTTCCGAACCGGACTGCGAGAAAGATCTCTCTCGTGCTAAGCGTGAACGCGATTCGGACGATCACGTCCGAAACCGTGCCGGGCGGCAGTATCACCGTTGATGCTTCCCAAGGGGCTTCGTTCGCGATTGAGCCTGTAAACACCGCCGCTACCTACTCCACTGCGAGTGGAAACACGTATCCTCGCGTAACAACAGGACCAACGCCCACCCCAACTCCAACTCCAACCCCAACACCAAGGCCCACGCCAACACCGACGCCGACCGCTACTCCGGCCCAGCCACTTAACCTTTCGACGCGTCTTCGTATTCAGACTGGCGACAATGTGCTAATCGCCGGATTCATTATTACGGGGAACGAGCCGAAGAAGGTAATTCTCCGCGGCATCGGGCCCTCTCTCACGCTCGACGGCGTTCTTGCGGACCCAACATTGGAACTCCGCGGCGGAGACGGGTCATTGATCCGAGCGAACGATAACTGGAAGACAACGCAGCGCAGCCAAATCGAAGCGACTGGTGTCGCGCCGACGAACGATCGAGAGCCCGCGATTGTCGCGACGCTCCGGCCGGGCACCTACAGCGCCATTCTTGCTGGGAAGAGCGGGAGTATGGGCGTTGGCGTAGTCGAGATCTACGATCTCAATTCCTCGAGCGACTCGAAGCTGGTCAATATTAGCTCGCGTGGGTTTGTTGAAACCGGAGATAACGTGATGATCGGTGGGTTTATCATCGGAGGTGGCACTGCCCCAACGAAGGTCGTTCTTCGTGCCATCGGTCCGACGCTTGCCTCGGCAGGGATCCAGAATCCTCTTAACGATCCGACCCTGGACGTTCGTGATGCGAACGGTGCCCGACTGAGATTCAACGACAACTGGCAGGATAATGCGCGACAGGCGGCGGAGATCACCGAAGCCGGCCTTGCCCCGCACGACCGGCGCGAGTCTGCTGTTGCTCTAAAACTGTCCGCCGGGTCATACACCGCGATCGTCGCTGGCAAGCGTGAATCGACCGGCGTAGCGCTGTTCGAGCTTTACAATCTGCGTTAAGCCCGGCGTTGCTGCTTTGCGTCAACCGAGCGATACCGGCCCCATTTGCTGTGCGCGGACGACATGCGGGAGTACGGCGCCCGCAATAGTCCTGCCGCAGCGGCTGTTGGGCGAGCGGCGGGTCGGGGCGTCGGGCGCGGCAGTCTATCCCGCACGTCGAGATCTCGGCGCATCGTCCGTTTGTTCTTGAGGCCTACAACGCAGTTCCGGTAGTTTTCGACTTCTGCCCGGGGGCAGCACATTGTGTCGCGTTCATCTCAAACAATCCACCGCTGGCGAATGTGTCTAAGCGACGAGTCCGCCGCGTGCTGCCCGACGAACCTGGATCCAGCGCCTTAGTCGATGCTTAACCAAACGATCGAAGAGATCGGCAGTGCCGGCCGTGATCCTCAAACATTCAGGATCAGCATGCCAGGATTCGTGCGGATACCTGCGTTCTTGATCGCTTTCGCGATGTTCCAGTCGGCTGTGATAACGGGTGTCGCGCAGGGTCCTGCCGTCGAAGTGTACTCGGACAGGCCTGCGACAGCCTCTGGAGGAGAAGGTGAAGCAGACCCCGAGACACCGGTTTGGCGGGTGCCGCTGGAACTAAAGGTAACGCTGAAGGCAGGATACGACGATAACCGGCGGACACGATCGTCTGACGGCGGCGCGTCAGATGACGGAGGTTCCTTTTTCAGTAGCGGCGAACTTTTGTTCAACTACAACTTTGGACTGCCTCGGACTCGCGGGAACCTCACCGGTCACGCGAAGCTCAACTATTATCCGGGCTCCAATCGCTCTCCGTTTGATCCGGATCTCGGCGTCAAACTTTCGGTGCAGCATGCTGTCAGCGAACGGTTAACTCTAACCGGCGATGTCGAAGCGAAGTACAAAATCGATCCCGATTTTGACATCGAGGGAAGTTCGAATCAGCGCAGAGGCAACTACTTCTACAATCGGGACCAAATTTCGGCGACATACCGCTGGTTGCCGCGAATCTCGACTATCACGAGCTACAGTTTCGATACGTTGCAATATCAAGAGACTACGCCCGGCAGCATTGGCGACCGCTACCAACATCGGCTCTCTCAGAACTTGCGTTTTCTCCTGCTGCCAACCGTCTCACTCACTGGAACATATTCATTGTCTCTGGTCAGCTATGACGTTGAGGGTCGAGACTCCATCACGCAGTCGATTTTAGCTGGAGTCACTTCCAGTATCGGACCTCACCTGGAAGCTTCCTTGGCTGTAGGTGGGCAGTTTCGCTCGGCTGATCAGCCCGGAACAGAAAACAGCAACTTTAGCGCCTCACCGACTGCTAACGCGAATCTGACATACACGCTCGGCGAAAAAACATCATTGATGTGGGACGCGCGGTACGGCTTTGTTGAATCGGCTGTCGGGACGGGTTCGTCTGGCCCTGCAACGTCCAGCGGCACTCGGGGCAGGACAAGTTTCACTACCGGCTTGCGGCTGAATTACGAGCTCACCGCGCGGATCGGCACCAGCATCGCTGCGCACTATCGCACTTACGCCAGCGACGAAGTCAATGGCGCGCCAGTAGACGAGTTCGCGACCTCCCAAAACGCTTTCGATCTATCGCTCAACGTGCATTACAAGATCAACGAATCCATTTTGACGTTTGCGGAGTGGAAATATACGAATGTTGCTTCCGACCAAACCTCCGGTTCGTATTCACGCAACCGGTATTCCCTGGGGCTGACGATCACCTTTTAACGAACCGCGCTGCGTCTGTGCTCAGGAGTGCTGATGATGCTCGGGCACGGCTGAGGAAAAGACGGGAGCACTGACGTTGATGTACAGAGTGCGAGGTCCGTCACGCTTTAATAAAAGGATACAACCCCACGATGGGAATGGCGCAAATGATCAGCAGCATGTTATTGCCGGTCCGCGCTGAGCCGGGAAGAGATCGTCCGCCCTGATTGTTTCGCTCGATTTTCTTTGTGTGTCACACCACGTAGTTAAACACTCGCGCCCAGCACGAACGACAGTGGCACGGACAAGCCGCTGCTGATATCGATCGACAGGACAAGCGCGAAGAAGGGTGCGGTCGACTCGCGGCGAAACCAGCACGCGAGGCGCGTGCGCTCCCGAACGCCGGGACGCCGTTCCTGAGTTCACGCGCAGCCAACTTTGACAGGTAATCGACCGATGAAAGCTTTGCTTCTGACTAACGAGTATCCACCGAACACCTACGGCGGAGCAGGCGTCCACGTTGATTATCTGTCACGCGAGCTCGCAAAGCTGATCGACGTGGAGGTGCGCACGTTTGGAGAGCAGGATGCGACGCTTGCTAACGGGCACCTACGCGTTCGCGGTTTTCCGAAGGACACCACTGGTTATAAAGCGCCAAAACCTCTGCGATCAGTGTTTGCCGCCGTCAGCCGCGGCGTCGATTGGAACGCTGCCGGCATTGATGCGGACGTCGTGCATTGCCACACCTGGTACAGCCATCTCGGCGGGATTCTGGCCAAGCTCAACTACGGGCTCCCGCTTGTCATCACAGTCCATTCGCTCGAGCCGCTGCGGCCGTGGAAGCGTGAGCAACTCGGCGGCGGATACGATTTCTCCTGCTGGGTGGAGAAGACCGCGATGGAGATGGCGGATGCTGTGATCGCC
The DNA here is from genome assembly GCA_013820755.1 of Chthoniobacterales bacterium. Classification (GTDB taxonomy): domain Bacteria; phylum Verrucomicrobiota; class Verrucomicrobiia; order Chthoniobacterales; family UBA10450; genus JACCTI01. The sequence continues at coordinate 592 of JACDHZ010000209.1, read as the reverse complement.
GTGTCGCGGGAGACCAAAGCCGACATTTTTCGGCTGTTCAAGATCGACGAAACACGGGTGCCGATCATCTACAACGGCATCGATCCGGCGGAGTACCGGCCTGCGCCGCCCAGCGATCCCGCGGTGCGTGCCGTGCTGGAGCGCGAGGGAATCAATCCAGCGTTGCCTTATGTGTTGTTTGTGGGGCGCATCGCCCGGCAAAAGGGCATCGTGCACCTGGTCAACGCGATCAAGTACCTCGATCCCGGTTTCCAGATCGTGCTTTGCGCCGGCGCGCCAGATACTCCGGAGATTGCCGCGGAAATGAAAGCGGCGGTGGAAGCTGCGCAGCGGGAGCATGGCGCGGAAGGCATCATCTGGATCGAGCGCATGGTCGATAAGCCAACCGTGCTCGCGCTGTATGCGGGCGCGGCGGTTTTCTGTTGTCCCTCCATCTACGAGCCGTTCGGCATCATCAATCTGGAAGCGATGGCGTGTGAGACCGCGGTGGTCGCAAGCGCGGTCGGCGGCATTAAAGAAGTGGTGGTGCACGGCGAGACTGGCCTCCTCGTGCCGGTCGAGCAAATGCAGCAGAGCCCATTCGAAGCGGTCG
>JACDHZ010000208.1 GCA_013820755.1 Chthoniobacterales bacterium | reverse complement strand
CAGACCGACAGCCGAATTCGCGTGACCTTTCCGCTTCAATTCGATCTGCGGAACGGCTCGCAGCATTCTTCCGGCAAGGTGCAGAAGACGCTGCTGCTCGAGCTAACTGGCGAGGATTTGCGCATCGCTGGGGTCACCGAGCGCAAGGCGCGCTGACATATCGGGTGACGTTCGGCGGTGGCTCCGTTAACTTGGACGGTGGACGTCCGACGTTGAATGTCCGACCTTGCCGTCCCGACATGGCTTCCCACGACAAGCTTTTTATTCCCGGGCCCGTGGAGGTGTCGCCAAAGACATGGGAGGCCTTCACACGGCCGATGATCGGCCACCGCAGCGAAGCTTTCCGCGAGTTATATCGGTCGATTCATCCGCGACTGCAGGAGTTGTTCGGAACCGGGCAGCCGGTGTTCCTCTCAACATCGTCAGCGTGGGGCGTGATGGAAGCCGCAATTCGCAATTGCGTCCGACGGCGTGTGCTCAATTGCATGTGCGGCGCGTTTTCCGACAAGTGGCTTGATGTCAGCCGGCGTTGCGGAAAAGAAGCCGAGCCGCTTCGCGTAGAATGGGGCCAGCACATTAACGCGCAGCAACTCGATGGGCGGCTCGCGAGCGGGCAATTCGATGCGGTCACGCTCATCCACAACGAAACCTCCACCGGCGTAGTGAACCCGCTGGAGGAGATCTGCGCCGTCGCGCGAAAATATCCGGATGTCGTGCTGATCGTCGACAGCGTCTCGTCGTTCTCCGCGGTGCCGATCGCGATGGACGAACTCGGCATCGACGTTCTCCTCACCGGAAGCCAGAAAGCACTCGCGTTGCCCCCAGGATTTGCGCTCTTCAGCGTCTCGGAGAAGGCATTCTCGCGCGCTGCGCAAATCCCGAACCGCGGCTACTACTTCGACTTCCTTGAGTTCAAGAAGAACCAGGAGAGCGACATGACGCCGACCACGCCGAGCGTTGCGCACATCAATGCATTGCGCTCGAAGCTCAACGACATCTTCACCGAAGGCTTGGAGGCGCGGCACGCCCGCCACGCCCGGACGAATGCGCTCGTGCACGACTGGGTCGGGCGAAACGGCCTCGAATTTTTCGCGGGCAAAGATTTCCGCTCGAAGACGCTGACGTGTGTACGGAACAATCGCGGCATCGACGTGGCGAAGCTTGTGAAGGAGCTCCGCACGAAGCATCACCTCGTCATCGATGGCGGCTACGGGAAGATCAAAGGCGACACCTTCCGTCTCTCGAACATGGGCGACGAGACGGAGGAGACCGTGGCGCATTTGCTCTCTTGCCTGGACGAATGCCTCTCCGAATTCACGCGTGCCAGCGTTGCTCCGGCACAGCAGCGGTAATCATCACATCCGCTCGGAACATTGGAGATCACTTCCTCCAGCCGCCCAATCGTCTTTGCGCTTCCCGTCGGCTAGTAACGGTGCTCATTGCGCGGAATCCTCTCAGGCGCACCTTGAATGAGACAGATCTGCATCGAAACACATGAACGCGCTCGTCCTCGCTGTCTCGGAACCAGCAGCTCCCGCCATTGAGGAGACGATTGTCTGGGCCGTGCAATGGCTGAAGCTCGGCATCGAAACGATCGGTGCGGCACTAATTACGCTCGGTGTTCTGGTCGCCGTGGTTCAATTGATACGGCAGGTGGCAGGTCGTGACACAACGGATTTTACCGCGACGAGACTCACACTTGCTCGTTATCTCGCCCTCGCTCTCGAGTTCCAACTCGGCGCCGACATCCTCTCAACCGCGATTGCTCCAAGTTGGCAGCAAATTGGCAAACTCGGCGCGATTGCGGTGATTCGGACCGGACTCAATTACTTCCTCTCGCTCGAGATGAAGAGCGAGCGCAGAACCCGGGATTCCGAAAAGCACGCCCCGGGTGACGCTTCGTCCTTACAGCTCGAAACCCACTTCGGCCTCTTCAACTGGCTCCATCTGCCTTCGCTCATCACGATCGCGCGGCGTGATGCTTACGACTACGCCTGTCATTGGTGGCACAAGTTCATGCACCTCGCGTCGTTCTTCTGGCGCTTTCATAACGTGCATCACACCGATCTCGACATCGATGTGAGCACCGCCAGCCGACCATTTGGGTGAAGGGCTCTTCTCAATTTTCTTCCGCGCGGCAGTGGTCGGAGCGCGTGTGTTGGGTATCTGGACGCTCGCGGTTTACGAGGTTCCTGTTCAGCGTAGCGAATCAGTTTCAGCATGCAGATCTCGGAGCGGCATCGAGCCGACAATGCGCCGTCCGCCGAGACGGCAAACCACAGCCGCTGATCGAAAAGCGGAAGGGCGCCCTCGATTTGCGAGAACGCCCTTCATTTCGATAGCGATAAGCCGAATTCTGTCGCTCGATTGCTCGAGCGGATGATCATTTATCTCAACTCACTCGCGTGAGCCGCCCGATCCCGCTGGGGGGCGGAACCGTGATGCAACGAAACCCGAGGATCAACGGACCGGCTGCCCTCCCTCTGTTCTGTCTTGCACCGCATGGGGTTTTTCCTGCCTCGCGGATCGCTCCGCGAGCGGTGAGCTCTTACCTCGCCTTTTCAACCTTGCCCACCAGCATCGCTGCCGATCGGCGGTATACTTTCTGCGACACTTTCCGTCACCGCGCGCTTACGAGCGCGGCGCCCGCGTGTTCTACGCGGCATGCTGCCGTGTGGTGTTCGGACTTTCCTCCAGCGCGCATTGCTGCACACCAGCGACCATCTGCCATCGGAGCAAATCTACGTCCCCGATGCGGGCGGCGCAATTCATCAGAATTGCGGTCCCCTCGCGTCGAAAAGAAACCAGCTGATCATCGCCAGGGCGATGCCCAGTTTGCCCACCATTCCGGCGAGGTTGCCCAAAAGTGTTCCCCATCCGGCTTTCCCAGCATTGATCAGGCGCTTACCGGCGATCAGCTCACCGGCGATCGCGCCGACAATCGGCAGCACAAGCAGCGTCACGAAGCCGGTGAAGAGACCGGCGATGCCCCCGATGACCGCGCCAGCCACACCCCAGCGGCTCGCGCCAAAAAACTTCGCGCCGAAGTAGCCGCTCGCGAAATCGAGCGCGTAGGAAAGAAGCGCCAACAACACGAGGCCGCCGAGCCCCACCCAGCCCATGCCGTGTTCAGGCCCGGCCATCACGCGGTGACCGATCGCCGCACCGAGGATCATCGTCGTCCCCGGCACAACCGGCAGCACGGTGCCAATCAGCCCGACCGCCATTACCACCACCGCTGCGAACCACCAGAGAAGGTCCATTGTTCGTTAGGCGAACGGGTGCCCGCGTTCGGCAAATCTTTTGACCATCATGGGCGCGTTTCTATAGTGACTTCCTCCGCAGCGAGCATTCATCACGATGGCACTATCCGCCGGCACCAAAGCACCAGACTTCACGCTGCCTACCAAAACCGCTGATGGGCCAAAGCAGATCACCTTGAGCGAAAATTTCGGCAAGGGAAGTACGTTACTGCTTTTCTTCCCAATGGCATTCACCGGCACGTGTACGACGGAAATGTGCGGAATCAGCAATGGACTACGCGAATATCGGGCCTTGAACGCGGCGGTCTATGGAATCAGCGGCGATAATCCCTTCGCACAGGAAGCCTGGGCGCAGAAGGAAAGCATCACCGTCCCGCTTTTGAGCGACTACGAGCACCACGTCGCCCGCTGCTATGAGGTCGCATACGATTCGTTCCTGCCGCAACTGGGTTTGACGATGGGTGGCGTCCCGAAACGCGCTGCGTTCGTAATCGATCGCGCTGGCGTCATTCAATACTCCGAGAGCAACGACGACGCTCGCGCGCTGCCGGATTTCGACAAGATCAAAACGCGGCTAAAGGAGCTAAGATAGCAGACATGTACGATGTTACCATCACGATGAGCAGCAGCCGCGATCACATCATGTTCCAGCGCACCGGTTTCGTCGTCGTCATGGATGACGCCCGGCTGTTCGACATTCTCCCGGTGGGCCACATCACCGGGTTGTCGTCGAAGGAGTTGGTGGCGTAATGGACGACGAATTCAACACACTGCAACGGTTCGAGGCGGCGACCGGCGAAAATAGTTACTTCCATTCGCTGCCCGCGCTCGAGGAGCAAGGGATTGGGCTAATCTCGCGTCTTCCGGTCAGCATCCGGATCGTGCTCGAATCGGTCCTGAGGAATTGCGACGGCAAGAAGGTGCGGCGCAAGGATGTCGAGACGCTGGCGAATTGGAACGCCAAGAGAACGGCGAACGAAGAGATTCCTTTCGTGGTCGCGCGCATTGTCCTCCAAGACTTCACCGGCGTGCCGCTGGTTGTGGATCTCGCCGCGATGCGCAGTGCGGTGAAACGGCTCGGTGGCGATCCGAAGATCATCGAACCGCTCGTGCCCGTAGATCTCGTCGTCGACCACTCGGTGCAGGTCGATTTCGCCGGCTCCGCCCTGGCGTTGCAGCTGAACATGGACATGGAGTTCAAGCGCAACCGGGAGCGCTATGAATTTCTGAAATGGGGACAGCAGGCATTTAAGACATTCGGTCTCGTTCCGCCCGGCATCGGCATCGTGCACCAGGTCAATCTCGAGTATCTCGCGAAAGGCGTGCTCAGCTCCGATCGCGACCGCGCGACTGTGTTCTATCCTGACACGCTCGTTGGGACCGACTCACACACGA
>JACDHZ010000207.1 GCA_013820755.1 Chthoniobacterales bacterium | reverse complement strand
CCGTTATACCAATATAACCCATCCATCCCACCGGTTACGACGGTGTCCGGTTGCGGTAACTTCGTGGGCTGCCCCGTCGCGATGTCAATACGAACGATGCCGGTTGAAACTCCTACGTACAACATCCCGTCTGCGCCTAGCGCGATTCCGTTGGCCCCGCGCAGCGCGCCTGCGGTGCCGAACGGCAGAAGCGCCGCTTCGTCCGGCTTCTTTCGAAACAAAGTACCCCCCATCGAATCGGTAACGTAAAGCGTCCCGTCTGGCGCGATTGCCAGATCATTTAGCTGCATTGCGTCGGCGGCGATGAAGCGGTCCACGAGTTGGCCACTCTTCAGACCGTAACGAAAAACAGCATTTCGCCGCTCGGTCTTGGCTTCGTCGAGCAATCCATTGGTGCTGACCGCATATAAGTGCTCGCCGCTTGGGTCGAGCGCAAGGCCAAGAACCGTATCGAGTTTATCGTCGACGCTGGAGAAATCGCGTGACTCCCCTTTCCCGTCCGTCGCGATAATCTTCCGTTGCGCGATGCTGCCGATGAAAAAGCGTTCGCTTTTCGCGTCGAATGCAATGCCCTCGGGAATTAGCTTCGGGTCCTTGAGCCGGAACGCGACGGGCGAGATCGGTGTTTTTGCTTCTTCCTCCTCAAGTTCCTTACGAATTGCCTGGAAGTCCGCATCGTCCCATACGGCATCGAACCCGATGTCCCGCACCGGAATCAGCCCAAGGTTCCGCCCCTCCAAACTGCGGAGCAGCTCGAACGCGCCATCGCGCTCCCCTAGGCTGATGTGGACGAGCGCCTGATAGAACACCAGCACACCGTCTCCCGGACGATCTTTCCGCATCTCCTGAATGCGCTCGAGACTTGCGCGCCTCGCGGCCGACGCGTCATCGTCGGCTGCATCGGCGGGAGCGAAGGCGAACGCCACAAAAGCGCAGACAATCGTCAACCGGGTGAGACTCATGTGTCCGATGAGCGAAAAGAGCTCTTCGCGGCGCCGGGAGACCTGGTTGGCAGGAGCACTGGCACGCAAGCAGGAACATGGCTGAAGGAGCATGTTGCGGGTCGATGGAGACATGGCATGAGATCGAGCGCGTGCGTGGTGCCGTCAATACTGTCTGCACAGGTCGCACCTCGACGATTGGTTGCCGGCAGAGCGGCGATTCGTCAATTGTCGCCGCTCCTACCGTTCGTTGAGGACTTGCAGGAACCGGCTCACTGCTCCCGCTGCACGACTCTCAGGATCCCAAATCGGATCGTACGACGCGATAGAGAGCCCGGCGATCTGAAGACTCGCTTTCAAGACGCGCAGCATCTCTACCATCGTTCCGACCGACAGGCCCTCGGGCGGCGAAAAGCCGTTTGCGTGCACGTCTGACGGATTAATTACATCGAGGTCGACGTGGACGTACACGTCAGCGACGCACTCGGCCAGATTCCGTACGTGTCTCGGCAGGCTCGCGGAGACGCCGTTCGATCGGATTTCTGAGGCAGTGCAAACCTGCACGCCGACCTGCCTCATATTTGCCAGCTCATCCTCCGACACATCGCGACTGCCGACATGGAGAATGCTTTCACCCGGCACCGGAGCGAAGTCCGCTACAGAGGCAGCGAGGTTCTTCCAACACAAACCGGCAACCGTCGCGAGACCCATGCCGTCGAAGAAACCGCTCGTCGTCGTCTCCGGCGTTTTGAAATCGCCGTGTGCATCGAACCAGACGACGCCAAGAGGATTGGCTCTGAGGCCGCCGACGATTCCTATGGCAGCATTGCAGTTCCCGGACAATATTGAACATCGAAACTATGAAGAAAACCTTGCTTATTCTGCTATTAACCGGCGTCTCGGCGCTGGCACAATGCCCAACCGCCCGTATCGCCGTCAGCGCGGACGGCAACTGGCACGACGCAGACGACATTTGCGCTTCGGCAATGATCGTCGCCATGATAGGCAAAACGGGGAACCAGGCGAAGCTGGTCCATTACGATTACGCAAACCATTACTGGCAGAGCTCACTCGCGAGTGAGGAAGCAATGCGCGTGAGCACTGTGGACACAGCAACTCAGTGGGGCGGTTTTAGTCCGGTGTTTTTTAATGCAACACAATCACGCGATGCTGCAGTGGCGCATCTGGCAGCAGAGATAAACAAATCAACAGCCGACAACCCACTTGTAATCCTGGGGTTGGGACCGCAGCAGACGATCGGCCTGGCCGTAGCTCAATCGGACAAGACACACCGAGGGTATGTCACCTTTATGTCCCACGGAACATGGAACGACAACCACGCCACCAAAGACGGCGCAAGTGAAGGACTGCCCGCCCCCCTATATTCATTCAACAAAATAGGCTTGATGGGGATAAAGCTCCTGCATTTGATTGACCAGAATCCCGGAACCAACAGGCCCTACAGCGAATACTACTGGCTGCGCGACTCCGTCGACCCAAAAATGCGCTGGCTGTGGGATCGGGGCCAAGCAGCCGGTAAAAGCACATTCGACTGCTCGGATGCCGGGGTAATGTATTGCTACCTGACCGGAGACCCGACCGCGACTCCGGCCAAACTAAAGGCATTTTTCTCAACGCCTTAAAGGAAACAAAACCCGCCCCAGCGGAGAGCATTTCCTAAAATGAAGAAGTTGACAATCGTCCTCCTCCTAGCTCTAACCCTGCAGATCCAAGGGATAGAGGAAGAGGACCAAATGACAGAACTTCTCTCTGAAATCAGTGCCCAAGAAGCAAAGATTAACGAAAACCAAGGGAAAATTGACGCTCTTGCGTAGCATGAACTTCCGCAGCCCGACAGCCCAGAGCGCGTTGCGATAATCCTGCGCCTGCATCGCGCCGAATGCCCGCACAACCTCTGCGACGTCCACTGACATCGGCGCGGTGATCTGCTGGCGACGCAATCGGCCCGCAGGGATGTCATGCACGTCGTGCATCAAAGCGGCGGAGTGCGCGAAGACAGCTCAGCGTGGCTAGAACGTGCTCCCGCACGTGACTCAACTGGAGTTAATGTCCGCCGAGGATGGTCCGCGAGCTACAGGGTCCGTCTACGCAGACGGCGCCAGACTTTCGCACTTCGCTTCGTAACCTTCAATCAATGCGGCGATCTGCGTCTGAAATTTATCCTGAGCGGAATACAGAGCACCCACTGGATCAGAGAACTCTTTCTGTTTCAGCTCGTCTTCGATCGTCAATGTAAGTTCGGCAAGCGTCTCGATGTTCGCACGGGAGTGGAACTCCATCTCTTTCAGTTTCGAAAGAATGGCGACGGACTTCTCGTGCTCGGCCGGCGCCTGTTCAACGGCGGCACGTTCTGTAACGTTGTTTTTTTCGTTCGACGACCGGCCTTCAGCTTTCGTGGCGGCTTCGTGGTGTTTTTCCTGAGCAACCTTTTTATCGTGCGCGACGTTTCTTGGATCTGACATCAATACCAATACACCGGAATGCTGCCGATGCTCCGCTTATCGCACTTCGTGTTCCAATCCGGTACATAGCAACGCGCGTGTGTTACCCCTGTGCGAACCGACCATTGAAGGTCAGCTCTCGTTGTGAGTAGAAATTACATCCACATGTGCTGCCGCGGCGTAATCACACAAAGAAGAATTTGATATGACAGAACGATTCAAGAACGCCTTGCAACAAACAGAACGCGAACGCGATCCAAAGCACGTCGCGCAGCTCTTCGCGGCAGGAGCATCTCTCACTAATCTCGGTGGCGATCACGGCAATGACGCCACGCTCTTTTGGCAGACCTACCTCGATCAGTTCCAGGAAATCCGCTCAGAGTTCACTAGCGAGATTGCGGGTGAGAGCACTGTGGCGCTCGAGTGGAGATCGCGCGGACGTATGGCTGATGGCAGGGAAATAGATTACCGCGGGGCAAGCCTGATCGACTTCGAGAAGGACGCGGTAACTGCCTTCCGCACGTACTACGATAGCGCCGCTTTTGTGCGCAACGCCTAGGTAGTAAGGTTCGCCGTCAAGCGTGCTGCCCGGTCGCAATTCGCGCGCCTAAGACTCAAGAGGGGATCGTCGACGGGGAAACGCAGACTGGCTCGTTTAAGGTCTCGCGCGAACGCCGGCACGACATACAGCAGGAACCTCAGTCATTTGGGCAAATTGAATGAAACGACCTCGCCGGCAGCACGGTGGTTGGTCCAGAACTTCTCGCCATCGAAAGCCAGGGAGCGGCAGGCAAACGGAACCGAGCCGAGATCGTTGACGACGGGCGTTTCGTCGCGTGGGTCGAGGCGCGCGATCGTCCAGCTTTCGCCATCCTGTTCAGTGCCTCGCAGTACGTAAAGCGATCCATCGACGAACGTGTGGCCGCATATCTCTGCGCTGACGTTGATCGTGCGGGAGATCTTCCCTGAGTCGTCGACTCTATGAACATCGCCTTTGTACCATTGGCTCAGGTAGAGATAGCTCCCGTCGAAGCTCAGGTAGGAACCAGCGAAGTCGGGGCACGCGAACAATTTCACGAACCCCGCGCCAGGCGTGTACCGATAAACATAACGGTCATCGTTCAGCCCTTTTCCGACCGTCAGCCGCCAGCCGTCGGTCGTTAACACCGCGGCCCAGACAACACCGGGTGGGTCGATCTCTTCAACGAGTTTCAACGTCCGGGCGTCGACCTTGTAGTAGGTGCCAAGATCGCGCGAACTCATCCAAAGATGCTCTCCATCCCACGCCA
>JACDHZ010000072.1 GCA_013820755.1 Chthoniobacterales bacterium | reverse complement strand
CGACGTTTGTCCGCCTTCTCGCTGCTCCCCGTCAGGAGATGCGCTGGTAGAGGGTGACCTTACCCTCGCTATCGGTTATCTCGAGCGTTTCGGCTCCGACGGCGACAGGGAGCGACAGGTCGTCCGCTACACCATCGAGATCGAGCTTCAACTGTTTGTTACGGAGCGAATAGCGGCCGCGAATTGTTTCGCCGGTGCCGGTGCGCTCAATCACGGTGCCATCGGCTCTGAACTCGGTGGTATCGGAAGTGCCGGGCTCTTGCCAGTGGCCAACGATCGCCGGCACGGGAGCGGCTGGAGGCGCGCGCTTTGCAGGCGGAGCGGGCGGCTTGCCCGGGAATGGCGGAGGTGGAGGCGTGGAGGAGCCGAAGCCAAAAAACTTTTTCATGTGATTGTTTCTGCGGCGAATCGCTGCAAATCAGCAACTCGCCCATGCGCAACACTATAACGCTTTCGGAATAAATCGCCGAGAGAACGGTCGCGAAGCGCGCTATCAGACTCGAGCAACTTCTGTTGGGTTCGACAGCAGACGCTGGATTGCGTTGCGCAACTGCGGCCAATCGACGGGTTTCGTCAGGTGCTCTGTGAATCCCGCGGCGGAACTCGCTGCAAGGTCGTCCTCCGTCCCGAACCCGCTTAGGGCGATTCCAGGAAGTGCATGCTCTGCATGAAGCGTTCTCATCAGATCGAGACCACTGCCATCCGGTAACCCTAGATCGCTGATGACGAGGTTGAAGCCGCGTTCCTTCGCGAGTGCCAGCGCCGCGTGAATAGTGGCGGCGTGCGACACCGTGTGGCCAGCATGCTGCAGGATGCGCCGCAACACTCGCGCGGTGTCCTCGTGGTCTTCCACGAGCAAGATCTTCGCGCTTGCCGCAGCGCGGGTGCTCGGCGGCAGGTAGATAGCTGGCCCTTCGAGCAGCGACGTTTCCATTGCGCGGAGTGTGACGGCAAACCTGGCGCCACGCCCGGTGCCTTCGCTGTATGCCGCGATCGTGCCGCCATGCAGGTCAATAACGCGCTTTGAAATCGCGAGGCCGAGGCCCAAACCGCCGTATTGGCTCGTTATTGTGCGTCCGCCTTGCTCGAACGCGTCGAAAATTCGAGGCAACAACTCGGGGGCAATCCCGATGCCAGTGTCGGTAATCTCGACCACAATGCTATGCGCCGGATCATTGCGCGTGTGCACCACGACCTCGCCACCCGGAGCGGTGAATTTCACCGCGTTTTTCACCAGGTTCCAAAAGACCTGCTGTAAGCGCGCTGCATCCGCCCAACAATGATGTTCGCGTGCTTCGAACCTGCGCATCACGGAAAGTGTTTTAGCGGCGAGGTCGGCGTCGGAAATGTTCAATGCGTGCTCCAGTTCAACGTGAACGTCCACTGCATCGAGGCGCAGCTCGAGCTTCCCATGGGTGATCCGCGTCAGATCAAGCAAGTCGTCGATCAAGAGCGCCTCGAGCTCTACATTTCGCTGTAGCACCTCGAGGTCGCGCCGCAGTTCGTCGGAGATGTCCGGCTGTCGCCGCAGCGAGGCGATCGTCATTAGCACTGGCGTCAGCGGGGTGCGCAATTCATGCGAAAGCATGGCGAGGAATTGATCCTTCGCGCGATTCGCCTCCTCGGCTTCCTGCTTTGCTTTCTGTAGCGCGAGCTGCGCCTGCCGCCGCTCGGTGATGTCGATAAACGTTGTCACCGCGCCGCGCAGCTCGCCGTCACGGTTAATCGGATAAGCCCAATACTCGACAGGAAAGCTGCTTCCGTCTTTCCGGAAGAACAGTTCGTCGTCGATGTGCGCCGGCTTCCCAGTCTGTGCGGTTTGGTAGATGTGACACTCGATCTTCGGATAGGGCGAACCGTCGGCGTGAGTATGGTGAATGACGTCGTGCAGCTTCTTGCCGATCACCTCCTCCTCGCGCTCAAACCCGAGCATCCGCAGGAACGCAGTGTTGCAATGTGTCGTTACACCTTTTCGATCGACGCCGTAGAAACCGTCTGCAGCGGAATCGAGGAGTAATCGGACCAATGCCTCCTTCTCGTGGAGTGCTTCCTCGGCGATCTTGCGTTCGCTGATGTTTGCGCGGAACACCGCCACGCCATCCACCGCGGGATAGATTCGCGTTTCGAGCCAGCACTTCCATCTATCGTAATACTGCTCAAACTGCTGCGGCTGCTGCGTCTTCACCGCGCGATGAGCATACCGGTAAAACGTCCCGCCCTTTGCCTCTGGATAGACGTCCCATATGCGGCGGCCGATCATCTGTTCTCTGGCGAGTCCGGCGTATTCCGCTGCCTTGTAGTTCACGTAGGTGTAACGCCAGTCGTGATCGAGGGCTGCGAAGGAATCGCTGATTCCAGTGAGAACAGTTTCGCGCTGCGCGAGCAGCTTCTGCACTTCGCGTTGCTTGTAGCGCGCGCGCAACGCTACTCGTACAGCGCTGACCAGCGTCACACTCCGGAGCGGGCGTTCGAGCAACGTGACGTTGCCTGCCGGCCCGAAGATATTCACTACCTCGAGGCTCATCCGATCTCCGCCGCCGGTGCTCGTTAGGATGATAACGGGGATGTCGGACCAGGGCGGTTGCGCCTGCAGTGCGGAGGGCAGAAGCGGTAGCTCGTCTGCGGCGAGCGCCTCTTGCGCGATCAATATCGCCAGTGTGCTCTCGCCAATCTGAGCCGAGCAATCGGACAGCCGGTCGCAAATCTGCGCCGGGATGTCAGCCTGCTCCAAAGCACCCGCAGCCAGCGCCGCATCCTTCCCAATCGGCGCAACGATCAGGACCGCGTCGCGTGAAGAAACCTCAGCGTTTGTGTTCATCGACGCGACGATTTGATCGATCTTCGTCGCTAACCAGCGCCGGCACACCCGTCAACACGCCGCGGAACTCGACAAGCGGCGGACCAACGGAGATGCCGCCGTCGATCGACAGCTCGCGGATGGTGCGCTCATGCGTGCCGATCCGCTTTTTGATGACCCATACCGCCTTATGCACCGCACCGTGCGCCTCGAAGAATTGGAGTGTAACGACCGTGTCTGCGAGGTAGGTGACATCAATCGGGTTTCGCATATTCCCGAGCAGCCCGTGCGGAGTGATGACGAGCATGGTCACGATGCCGTGCTGATTAAGATATGTGAGCAGTTCGTGGAGCTGGAGATTCAGAAATCGCTCTTCACCCATCGAGTGCAGATACTCGTTCAGGCTGTCGAGATAAACCATCTTTATGCCTTTTTCGACGCAACGCTGCACCCGCGTCGCCAACTCGCCCGGGGAAACCTCGGCGGGACGATCTGAACAGCGGAAATCATTCCGCTCGCCACTAACTTATCGAAGCCAAGGTTTAGCCCCGCAGCACGCGCATGGAGGACGCTCAGACTTTCGTCAAACGTGTAGAGCACCACCTTTTCCCCTCGATGGGCAGCAGCAATGGCGAACTTCAAAGCCAGCGTCGACTTCCCAGTTCCCGGAGGTCCGGAGAAGAGCGTGCTCGTGCCGCGCGGCAGACCTCCGCCTAACAACTCATCGATGCTAGGAACACCGCTGGAGAAATTTTCCTCGATGAAATCCGCCGGATGTTCAGAAGCCACCAGCCGCGGGAACACCGTGACCCCTCCCTTCTCGATCACAAAATCGTGATAACCACTCCGGTATTTGCTGGCGCGAACTTTGCGCACGTTCAGGCGCCGCCGTTCGCCGCCGTACTCAGGCGACAGTTGCTCCAGTACGATCACCCCGTGCGCAAGGCTGAACACGTGTGCATCCACTCCATCGCTGCTGCAATCGTCCAGCAGGAGGGTCGTGCAGTTACGCCCGGCGAAGTATTGCTTGAACGCGAGAATTTGCCGGCGATACCGGAGCCGTTCCCGACAGCAGCCGCAGTTCTGAAAGGGAATCGAAAGCTACGCGTGTCGGTTTCACCCGATCGACGGCATCGAGTAGTAATTTTGTCGTCTCGGTTAACTCGACATCCGCGGCGTGGAATAGCGTATTTTGTGATTGTGCAGATAGTTGGGCATCGATTGCCGACAGCTCTACGATCTCGACCTGCTCGAGCGGCCAACCGTGTGACCGTGCGACTTCTTCTACTTCCTCACGCGTTTCCGAGAGGCTGATGTAAAGCACCTTCTCGCCGAGAGCTGCGCCCGTCAGCAGGAACTGCAGTGCGATCGTTGTTTTCCCGCTGCCTGGCGCACCTTGGATGAGGTAGATGCGACGAGGTGGAAGGCCGCCGCCAAGGATTTCATCGAGTCCGGCGATGCCAGTAGCCACCTTGGAAGTCAGTACCGACGCTGTGTTGCTCACTCGGGCGGATTCTACGGGGGAAGCTAATAAATGCCAGCACGATCAGCATTCACTTGCCGTCTCGCGCGCGATGATCTTGAACCTCGCTCGGGCGCTACGATCTTCCGTGATGTTGAAGGGGCTCGAGGTCAACCTGGTGGTCCCGGATCTCTGGCAGCAACAAGCCGTCCGCGCGCTGCAAGCCGGGCAGGATGTGGTGGTGCAGGCGCCCACCGGCGCCGGCAAGACTTACATCTTCGAGCTGCTCTATCCCTCCCTGAAAGGGCAGGCGATTTTCACCGTTCCGACGCGAGCGCTCGCGAACGACAAGCTCGCCGAGTGGCGCGCGAAAGGCTGGGATGTTGGCATCGCGACGGGCGATCTTGCGATCAATCTCGACGCAAAGGCACTGGTCGCGACTCTCGAAACGCAGCGGGCACGCTTCCTTCGCAGAAACGGCCCAAAGCTGCTGGTTGTCGACGAATATCAAATGATCGGCGATCCGGTCCGCGGTGTTCATTACGAGCTCGCACTCGCGCTCGCGCCGCCGCAGACGCAGTTGCTCCTGCTCAGCGGCAGCGTGGGTAATCCGCAGGATATTGTCGCCTGGTTCCAGCGCATCGGCCGAGATGCCGTGTTGATCGCTCACCAGGAACGTCCTGTGCCGCTGGAAGAAGTGGATCTTCGTAACTTGCCGGACTCTGCGTTCGTGCAGGCGAAAGGTTTTTGGCCGCGCATGATCGGGCGGGCGTTGCGGGCGGATCTTGCGCCAGTGCTCATGTTCGCACCGCGCCGCAATGCTAGTGAAGAGATGGCGCAATCAATTGCGTCAACCATGACGATTCGCGATCCGCTGCAGCTGTCACCTGCGCAGGAATCATTAGCTGGCAAAAAGCTGTCAAAGCTGCTCCGCAGCCGTGTCGCGTACCATCACAGCGGTTTGAGCTACGCGGTGCGGGCGGGATTAATAGAGCCGCTGGCAAAGGCGGGACAGCTAAATGTCGTCGTCGCAACCATGGGTCTCGCCGCCGGCATCAATTTCTCGATGCGCTCTGTCTTGATCACGGGGACGAGCTATATGGCAGGGAACTTCGAGCGGCACGTCCAGTCGGACGAGCTGCTGCAGATGTTCGGCCGTGCCGGGCGCCGCGGCCTAGATGAAACAGGATACGTGTTACTCGTTCCTGATATTCCGCGGCTCGGCGACGCACGTCCGCGGCAATTGAAGCGCGCGGCGCAGGTCGACTGGCCAAGCTTCGTGAGCGTCATGAACGGAGCCGCAAAACGCGGTGAACAGCCGTTCGCCGCAGCGGTGGAGCTGAGCCGCTCCCTCTTCAGCACCCAAAAGGTTCCCCTCGGCGCGGAGCACTCGTTAGCTATTGGACCTCGTCCGTGCGGGTTCTGGGTAGATGCTGAACGCGCACGTTTCGTGCGGCGCCCGATCACGGAGATTCTGAATTCGCAAGGCGAATGGGAACCGAAGAACGGGAACTCACTAAACTGCTCGTTAGGCAACGTGTTCGTCCGCGAAGCGGATCAATGGATGCCTGCCCTCTGCCTTCCGCGCATGCTCGACGGCCGCGGCTTTGGCAATCTCTGCAAACTGCGCGAGCCAGGTATTTACGGACGCGAAGTGCCGATCGCCACGCTCGCTCAAGAGGATGCGTTGCTGCCGGTGAAGTGGCTTCGGAAGCTGATCGGCGAGAAATCGATTTCGCGCGCAGCATTTCACGAAAAGGTGCTGCCACGCATTCCGGAGTTTATCGCGGGTGCACACGTGACTGAAATGGTCACCCGGAATGCGACGATGTCGGCGCGCCTGAGTTTCGCTGCGGTCGAGATCGCGGCAGTCATTGACTCGCACGGTCGCGCGTTGCACTTGCCTCCTGAACGCGAAGGGATACCGCTCGTCTGCCGCAGTTGCGATCAGCTCGATCATGATTCGAACGCGCAAATCTCGTCATACCCTGCCTACGCATGGCGACGGCTCGGACTGGTGGCGGAAGATGGAACTCCGACCCGGCGCGGTGTTGTATTTTCTTTTTTCCAGGCAGGCGAAGGACTTGCCGTCGCAGCTGCGCTCGAAGACGAAACTTACCCGATCGACGAGCTTGTATTCGATCTGGCGAACATCCGCGGCGGACCACGTTTCGCCGGCGAAGATGCCGTGATGGGTGGGCGGCTCGGAATTCTCTCGCAGCGCATTTATCAGCGCGCGGATCACCCCGGTTACCTCGAAATGGGAACGCCGCTGCACTACGGCTCCGGCGCGTCGGAAGTGATCCGCGAAGTAGTGGCCAATCCCGGGTCGCGCTTTCGCTTAACAACGGATGCGCTACGCTCTGGCGATATCGAGCGAGCGCTGATGGAGTGGCGGAGTTTGCTCCGCCATATCGTGAACGCTCCGGACCTCGAGTGGGAACGGTGGCGCGAGTTGAAAGCTGCGGCGCGCCACTTTGTGGACACAACGACTTCACCTGCTTTGCTCGATTTTCCGCCGCTGCTCGCTGCACAACAGCGGCGTGCTCCGCTTTTAGCAAAGTTACTATGACGACAGCTACTCAAGCTACGCCCGCACAACTCGGCTACCGCATGCCGGCTGAATGGGAACCGCACGCCGCGACGTGGTTGTCGTGGCCGCGGCGGGAAGGCATCAGCTTCCCGGACGCGTTCGACCGCGTGATGCCGACGTTTCGCGAGATGGTCGCCGCATTGCTGACGTCCGAGCCGGTCCGCATCAACGTCTCAAACCGTGCACACGAAGCGGAAGCGCGTGCGGTGCTTGAAGGATTACCGCAGGAGCATCTGACGTACTACACGATCCCCACGAACGAGCCTTGGTGCCGCGATCATGGCCCGATCTTCCTGACACGCGATTACGAACCGCGGCTCGCCGTGATTGATTGGGGCCACAATGCATGGGGCGGAAAGTATCCGCCGTCCGACCTCGATGACGCCGTGCCGACACGCGTCGCCAAGGCGCTTGGTCTCCCGGTTTATGACGGCGGAATGATCCTGGAGGGCGGTTCTATCGACGTGAACGGCGCCGGCGCATTGCTTACCACGGAATCGTGCCTGCTGAACGAGAACCGCAATCCCGGCATGACCCGCGCGAAAATCGAGCAGCGAATGCGCGACTTCCTCGGCGTGCGCGATGTCTTCTGGCTCGCCCGAGGCACCGAAGGCGACGACACAGACGGGCACATCGATAACCTCGCGCGTTTCGTCCGCGAGCGGACAGTCCTTGCAGTGGTGGAACAGGATACCAGCAGCGCGAACTACGAGCCGCTGCAGGAAAATCTCGGGCGCTTGCAAGAGATTCGAATCGATGGGGAAGAGCTCGAGATCGTGTTGTTGCCAACTGCGGCGCGGATGGAACGCGAAGATCTCACGCTCCCGGGGAGCTACGCGAACTTCTACATCGCGAACGAGGTCGTCCTCGTGCCGACATTCAACGATCCGAGCGACGCGCCCGCCATCGCTACCATTCAGTGGGCATTCCCGGAGCGTTGTGTCACGCCGATCGATTGTCGTGAGCTGATCTGGGGGCTGGGTGCGTTTCACTGCCTCACTCAACAGCAACCCGCATTGCGATGAAGATCCCCAAGGGGAGGGTGCCTACTTGCGCCTGTTTAGCACTTGGCGCTTCTTCTTAAGCAGTCATGAAGGACCACGTCTTCACCCTCGGCATCGAAGAGGAATTTCAGATCATCGATCCCGAGACGCGCCAACTCCGTTCGCACATTCAGCAGATCCTCGAGCACGGGAAGGTCACGATGCAGGAGCACGTGAAACCAGAGATGCACCAGTCGGTCGTAGAACTTGGTACAGATATCTGCTATTCGACGGGCGACGCGCGCGAACATGTCATCCGGTTGCGCAGCGAATTGGCCATGCTTGCCGCACGGGCTGGCCTTAAGATTGCGTCAGCTGGCACTCATCCGTTCTCGCATTGGATGGACCAGCCTATCACGGCCGGTGAGCGATACGAGACCATCGTGAAAGACATGCAACAGGTGGCGCGTGCGAACCTGATCTTCGGCCTGCATGTGCATGTGGGCATCCCCGACCGGAACGGCGCCATCCACGTGATGAACCAGGCTCGCTATTTCCTGCCGCATCTGTTTGCGCTCTCTGTGAACTCGCCGTTCTGGCTCGGGCAGAACACCGGATTCAAGGCGTACCGGTTGAAAATTTTCGAACGCTTCCCGCGCACCGGTATTCCCGACGCTTTTGAAAGCCTCTCCGAGTACGAGGATTACCTGAAGCTCCTCGTTACGACGAACTGCGTTGATAACGCGAAGAAGATCTGGTGGGACATCCGCCTGCATCCATTTTTCGATACGATTGAGTTCCGCATCTGCGATGCGCAATCGCGCGTCGAAGACACCATCGCGCTGGCTGCGTTGATGCAGGCAATCATCTCGCGATTGCACAAACTGCAGCGCCAGAATCTAAACTTCCGGATCTACCGACGCAGGTTGATCGACGAGAACCGCTGGCGCGCCTCGCGCTACGGCCTCGACGGGAAGCTGATCGACTTCGGCCGGGAATGCGAAGTGGAGACGCGCAGCCTCATCCACGAGCTTATCGAGTTCGTCGGCAAAGAAGTGGAAGAGCTCGGCAGCCAGCGATCGATCGAACAAATCGGTCGCATCATGAACGAAGGAACGGGGGCCGATCGGCAGCTTGCGGTATGGGAAGCGACAAAGAGCATGCCGGCTGTCGTCGACCAGATCGTGCAGGAAACATATGACGGCCTGAGCATTGTCTCATCCGCCAGTGCTTCTCAACCGCCATCGCCCGAACCCGTCTCGCGCCCGGCAGACTAGGCTTCCTTCCGCGGCCGCCACGACATGCTCTCCTTCATTGTTCCCGCTTATAACGAGGAGCACGAATTACCCGGTGCCCTTGGGTCGATCCACGCAGCGGCCCACGCAGCGGACGAACCGTACGAGATCATTGTCGTGAATGATGATTCAAACGACGCCACAGCTGACATCGCTGAGGCTGCTGGAGCGCGGGTGGTCAACGTTCACCTCCGCCAGATTGCTGCTGTGAGGAATGCAGGTGCACGCGCTGCGTGGGGCGAAATCTTCTTCTTCGTGGACGCCGATACGCGCATTGCTCCTGTTCACGTGACTGCTGGCTTGCAGGCGTTGGCCACCGGATTTGCTGGAGGAAGCGCACGGCTCGTCCTCGACAGTGCGGTGCCGTTTTGGGCTCGTCTGTTTCTTCGCGTCTTCTGCACGATCTACTTCGCGGCGAATCTGGGCGTCGGCGCGTTTATGTTTATGCGGCGCGAGAGCTTCGAAACAGCAGGAGGCTTTGATGAGCAATACTTTGCCGGCGAAGAGATGTATCTCACGATCGCTCTAAAGAAGAGCGGCCGGTTCAAAATCCTGCGCGATCCGATCACGACGTCAGCACGGAAGGTGCGCATGCATTCGGGCAGGCACGTGTTCCGTCAATGGGCAGGAATGATGCTTAGCGGGAAGCGTTCGCTTCGAAGGCGTGACAGGCTCGGCCTGTGGTACGACGGAAAACGGGAGCAACCGGTCAGGAATTAATGCGCCAAACAGCACGAACGATGGCGAGCACCGGCACGCGGATCGCAGGAGCAAAAACTGCCGCGGACATCCTCCGTGTGCATCGAGTGATGCGCGAGCTGCGCCCGCACCACACGGATCAGCGCGCGTTCGTACGTCAGGTGCAACGGCAGATGCGAGAAGGTTTTCGGCTGGCGTACCTTGAAAGCGAACAGGAGATCCGGGCGGCGGCGGGTTACCGAATGTACGAACTGCTATTTTCCGGTCGCACTCTTTACGTTGATGATCTGGTCTCACGAGAATCAGATCGCTCGCAGGGCTTCGGCGGGCAGCTGTTCGATTGGCTGATAGAGGAGGCCCGGCGAGAAGGGTGCCGCGAGTTGACGCTCGATTCGGGTGTTCACCGGTTCGACGCACATCGCTTCTATCTGAAGAAGCGCATGAAAATCGCTGCCCACCATTTCACGCTGGAACTGGGCTCTTGATGATCCAGGCTGCGGCTACAGCTTCGGGCAAATCGCGTAGGAAAAACGTAAGACCGGCCTAATCGGTCTCCGCACTCGTCGTTGAGGTAGCGAGTTCCGGAAGATAAAGACCAAGAAGGCGCCCCGAAGTGCTGTTCGCCCAGTATTTTACTCTCCCCGTGCCAAAGGCCGCCTCACGGGAATCGAGCAGTCGCTGGAACCCTCGGTAGTTGCGTACGCCCATTCTTCATCTACACTGGGCTCTTCGTTATGGCAGAAAGCAGCGACACGATGGATCTCAGGGCATTCCAGCTTCATGAGAAGGATACCGGCAGCGCGGATGTGCAAGTCGCACTCCTCACCCGCCGAATCGCTCATTTGACGGAACACCTGCAGACCAACGCCAAAGATCATTCCTCGCGCCGGGGCCTCCTCAAGATGGTCGCGATGCGCCGGAGCTTGCTGGATTACCTCAGCAAGTCGAACTCGGACCGGTATAAAAACCTGCTCGAGAAACTCAACCTGCGTAAGTAGCGCAGGCGGTCTGAGGCCGCTTCGGCCTCAAGAGACGACACCAGCCTAACGAGAAGCGTTCGTCGCCGGGATTCACAGCGTTCGCGCACCAACCGACGCGCAAGACGTTGTCGGGAGTGCCCGACTCTGATTAGCTCCTGCGATGCTGGGCCGCGCGAATCCGAAATCAAGCATCGCCTCGGCACTCGCTCGTTTTGGAGCGAGCGCGAAAGACAAGCTCGCCAATCCCGCCGCCGCCGGACAGCCCGAGGATCAACTGCGCGCGCCGTTCGAGCAGCTACTCGATGACTTCGCCGAACTGGCGAACTTGCGCCGCTCAGACGTCACCGCGGTCGGCGAATCGTCGCTCAGCGACCTGAAGACGCGGCCAGACTACGCGGTCGTCGTTCGCAATGCGCTTGTCGGGCACGTCGAGCTGAAGGCGCCGGGCAAAGGCGGTGATCCTCGGAAGTTCAAGGACCCGCACGATAAGACGCAGTGGGAGCGGCTGCGTTCGCTTCCGGACGGCTACGCGCAGGCGGTCACCTTCGGCTTGCTCATGGCGCGAGCGAAAGACATCCCGCTCGACCGCGGTCTGCAGCAAGTCGCCACCGAGCTGACGAAATCGAACTCCCTCATCGGCGCCGCGCTTCGGCTGCTCACCGACAATGCGGAGAACCAGGCGACGCTGAAGACCTCACTCGGCACGCTC
This sequence comes from Chthoniobacterales bacterium, assembly GCA_013820755.1. GTDB lineage: Bacteria > Verrucomicrobiota > Verrucomicrobiia > Chthoniobacterales > UBA10450 > JACCTI01. The sequence goes on along the minus strand of JACDHZ010000072.1, from coordinate 1,352 downwards.
ACCCGCGTGCTGGACACGGTCGATTGGCAGAAGATCAGCAAGGGCAATCCCGACGCGTGGCTCTACTTTTACGAAAACTTCCTCGAGATCTACGACAACGACCTGCGCAAGCTCACCGGCTCGTACTACACGCCGCCGGAAGTCGTCGGCGCGATGGTGCGTCTCGTCGACGAAGTGCTGCGCAGCGACCGCTTCCAGTTGCACGCCGGTCTTGCTTCACCGGCTGTGACGCTCGCTGATCCCGCCACCGGCACCGGCACCTTCCTGCTTGGCGTGCTGCGGAAAATCGCGGAGACGGTCGAAGCCGATGAAGGCGCGGGTTCGGTGCGCGGCGCGATCGAGGCCGCGGCGAAACGGCTCATCGCTTTCGAGATGCAGCTCGGCCCGTTCGCCGTCGCACAGCTCCGCATCCTGGCCGAAGTCGTCGAATTGACCGGCGCGGTGCCGCAGGAGTCCGTGCGCATGTTCGTCACGAATACGCTCGGCAATCCCGACGACGACGAGGGCTGGATTCCCGGCATGCTCGCGCCCATCGCGCAGTCGCGGAAGGCGGCGAACAAGATCAAGCGCGACGAGCCAATCACCGTCGTCCTCGGCAATCCGCCCTACAAAGAAAAGGCCAAGGGCCGCGGCGGCTGGATCGAGGGCGAAAATGCTGCTGCGGAAAAGAGCGCGCCTCTCGCCGAGTGGATGCCGCCGCGCGAGTGGGGCGCGGGCGCGCACAGCAAGCACCTGCGCAATCTCTACGTCTATTTCTGGCGCTGGGCGACGTGGAAGGTCTTCGATCACCACCCCGCGAACCGCGCCGGCATCGTTTGCTACATCACCGTCGCCGGCTTCCTCGGCGGGCCGGGATTTCAAAAGATGCGCGATTACCTCCCGCGCACCTGCGACGACATCTGGGTCATCGACGCTCGCCCGAGGGGCATCAGCCGGAAGTGGCCACGCGCATCTTCCAGGGCGTGCAGCAGCCCGTCTGCATCGTGCTCGCCTCGCGCTCCGCGAAGAGCGATCCGAGCGTGCCGGCAAAGGTGCGCTTCCACGCGCTGCCGACCGGCCATCGCACGGAGAAGTTCAACGCGCTCGGCGAGCTGCGGCTCAAGGCCAGCAAATGGATCGACTGCCCGACCGCCTGGCGCGCGCCATTCCTCCCGGCCTCGACCGGCGCGTGGGCGACTTATCCGAAACTCATCGATCTCTTTGTTCACAACGGCGCTGGCGTTCAAACCAAACGCACGTGGGTTATGGCTCCGATGCGGATTCATTAATGAAGCGATGGCAACAACTCATCACCGCGCCAGCGGAAAAGAAGGAGGCGCTTTTCCATCCAACAATGCGCGACGAAAGCCGGC
>JACDHZ010000071.1 GCA_013820755.1 Chthoniobacterales bacterium | reverse complement strand
ATGGAGACGTATGTAAACGAAGTCCGAGGTGAGTTCCTCCGCATACGGCCATTTCCCCGCGGTATCGGCGAAGACGAAGGCTACGTTGTGCCGCCGCAGCAGCGTGAAAAATCCCGGTACCAGGAAACTTGTGTGACGAATCTCGACCGCATGTCGGAGCGGTCGCGTGACGTCGGTTTTCGTTAGTGCGCTATATTTTAATTTCGTATCGTGCGCCTTGGCGATCGCGGCCGCAGCAGCTGTGTCCTTGGGCAGTAGCTCAAAGAAGTTTCTGAAACGCTCTTCGTTCCACCCGAAGTTTGGCGGAAATTGCCAAAGCACTGGTCCAAGCTTCTCGCGTAGTGCAAGAACGCCGGAGCCAAAGAAATTCGCGAGTGGCGTCTCCACGTCGCGTAGCTTTTTCATGTGCGTGATGAAGCGCGGCCCCTTCAAGCTGAAGACAAATCCTGGTGGCGTCTCGGTGTACCACTGCTGGTAACTGGAGGGCCGCTGGAGCGAGTAGAACGAGCCGTTGATCTCGATTGTATTGTGAGCGCGGCTTGCGAATTCAAGCTCGCGGGTTTGCGGAAGCGTTTTCGGGTAAAAAACGCCGCGCCAAGGTCGATATCTCCAGCCGGAAATTCCGATTCGCAGACCGGTGGCGGGCCAACTTCCGCTGTTCAGGCCAGCCGGAGGGGGGCCGGCTTCAACGGTAGAATTCCGTGTTTTTCGCATAGCACGCCGAATCGCAGCAAACCTGCTTTCTCTGTCTCTGCGAATTCGAAACGCAAGCAGTCACGGAAGTAAAACGAGCAAAAATCCGCCGAAAAATTTGGTTGTGCGGCGATCACAGTGTCGATCGTTCGTAGATTTTCGTCGCGTACAGCTCGAAGCCTTTCCGCAATTTCTTCTGGATCCCTGACTTCCGGACGAATCAGCCAAATTGCGAAGACGAACGGAAAGCCAGTGGTTTCGCGCCATGCGGCGCCGAGATCCCAAAACCGGAGTTTACCAGCGGCTCGTTGCCGGAATGCAATCGCCTGGTCGCCGATCATTAGCTGTGCGCGACCGGTTGTCGGCTCTTCCCTGGACGGTTTCGTACTGACCAACCGCGGGCGTAGGTGACGCTCCGCGAGCAGGCATCGAAGCAAGTTGACGGACGTCTTTGAAGCGGGATCCAGCACGATCTGTTCTGTATGGTCAAGCGGTTCCGTGTGGGCGAGGAATACGCTATACACCGGACCAGCTGAGGCTACTGCCACGCCGTCCACGATCGTGTAGATCGGGTTCCGCAAAAACTCGAAACTCGAGACCAAGGCGACGTCGAGCTCGCCGTCGGAGAGCTGCTGGCAGAGCGCAGCGGGATGCGCGAATACCACTTCGCCCGGCCAGCCGTAGATGAGAGGCTGGGCGTTGAGATACTTTACGCAGCCGATGCGGAGCGCCGGCGCCACTGTGCCGCTCAGGCGCAGGCGAGCTCACGCTCCGCAGCAATACGCTTCCCGTGATCTCGCGCCCCGCCGAGATGACGATAATAGCTGTCGCGCTGCATCGGCTCACGCCCCGCTTCACGAATCGCGTTCTCCAAAGTTTCGACACTTTGCTGCTGCGGTGTCGTCGCGCCAGCCATATGAAAGATTTTCTCTTCGATGATGGTGCCGTGCAAATCATCAACGCCGTAGCTGAGCGATAGCTGGGCCAACGGGAGGCCGATCGAGACCCAGTACGCAGTGATATGATCGAAATTATCGAGATAGATGCGGCTCACCGCGAGGTTTCGCAGCTCTTCGACAGCAGATGCACGACGAATATGCGCGAGAACCGGTGTCTGCGGTTCGAATGCAAACGGCACGAAACCGGTAAACCCGGCCGTGTCATCCTGGAGCTCGCGCAACTGCCGCAGGTGATCGACACGTTGCCCGAGTGTTTCAATGTGACCATAAAGCATGGTCGCAGTGCTGCGGCCGCCCATGAGGTGCCACGTCCGATGCACTTCGATCCATTCCTCCGCACTCTCTTTGCCGCGGCAGATTTCATCCCGCACGGCCGGATCAAAAATCTCGGCGCCGCCACCCGTCAGCGCCCCGAGGCCAGCGTCGCGCAGAATCTCGAGGGTGTCAGCGATCGGTAGTTTGAACACACGTTCCGCGAGGTGCCGAATTTCGATTGCTGTGAACGCTTTTATGACCAGATCCGGATCCAACGCGCGCAGACGCTGTAGCAGTGTCAGGTACCACTCCTTTTTCAAGCTCGGATGCAGGCCACCTACCATGTGCACCTCCGTCACGCCCAGGCGTAATGCATCCTGCACAGCAACAACGATTTCATCGATTGATAGCTCGAACGCATGCGCATCTCGCTTCCGCGCAGCAAACGCGCAAAACTGGCAGGATAGGATGCAGATGTTCGAGTAGTTGATGTAGCGGTTATGAATGTACGTCGCGAAATTCCCATTCTTCCGTTCGCGGACAGCCGTGGCCATGATGGCGAGCGCATTTAAATCCTTCGTGGCATATAGCCGGAGCGCCTCCGCGTCCGTGATCCGAATGCCAGCGTCCACCTTGCTCGCGATGTCGCGAAGCTCGCTAGGAATTAGGGACAAATTCATCATGGAAATTGCAGGAAAACCAGCGGCACATGATGTACGCGAGCCCCTGCGCTTGCAACAAAAAGCACCGCCGCATGCGTATTGTTAAGAATGGACGAGCCGCAATCTGTCGCCAGTTTATCAGATATCGAGCGTGCCCCTGCGTCTGATTGGTGATGTCCCGACACGATTCAGCGCCAGCGGGTGTAGCCGACGCGGAGGATGTGAGCTTGATGGCTCGCACAGCAAGCGGCGACATGACTGGATTCGAGGAGCTGGTGACGCGCCATCAGGCGTTAGTCGCAGGCACGATCGGTCACATGCTCGGGGATAACTCCGAGGTTGAAGACCTTGCGCAGCAGGTCTTTGTGCGCCTTTGGAAAAGCGCGAAGCGCTACACTCCGCGGGCGAAGTTCACGACTTTCCTCCTGACAATCACGCGCAATCTCGTGTTCAACGAAATCCGACGGCGAAAGCGCCATGCGTCCGTGCCGCTCCAGAGCGACCCGGAAGCCGAGGAGATGCAGCTAAAGGATGAACAGAGTTCCACGCCTGATGCGTCCCTGCTGGAGCGCGAACTACAGCGCGCTGTCGAATCTGCCATCGCCGAGTTGCCTGAGACTCAACGAATGGCGCTCGTGCTTCGTCGTTATCAGGACCTCAGCTACGAGGAGATTGCGGAGGTGTTGAAGCAGTCGGTGCCTGCTGTGAAGAGCCTGCTTTTTCGAGCGCGAACCGAACTGCGCGACCGATTGAAAAGTTATCTCGCGAATTGACGTTGAGACGGTCTGCTTTGGATGAAGCTATCGCACCCTTATGCCCTGGCTAACTCCGACCTCGGCCCCATCCCGTGCAGTCGTTCTGAAAGCAAAGAGACGGGCCCCTTTCGAGACCCGCCCCCTCAACCCCACACTGTTTTGAGATGTTAAAAATCCCGGTCTTTCGCTTCGGTTACGAACCGTACCTTGCTTGTTCCGTTCGTCGCCGGCGCGGGAGGAATCCCCGGCTTTGGATAATCAGCAGCTGATTGGCGGTTCGCGGTCGGCACTAATCGGACTGCACCTTTTGCGTTATTTCTCCAGCCATTTGGATCGGCGTATTCCTCACCGACGTGATGTAATCCGCTGACCTGATCTTCCAACCCAGTGCCGTAACGCTGATCAAGGATTGTCGGCGTAACGAAGACGAGGAGGTTACGTTTTACACGCTCGTTCGAGCGGCTCTGGAATAAGTATCCCAGTACCGGAACATCGCCCATCACCGGGACCTTTGTGCGCGCCTTGCGAACTTCGTCCTGTACGAGACCACCAATAGCGAGCGTATCGCCGCTCCTGATCAACACGTTCGACTCGAGCGATCGAGTGTCGATGACAGGGCTCTTAAGTGTCGCTCCTTGGAATTGAAGAACCTCATCGCCAACTTTGTTACTAATTTCAGGTTTCACCGAGAGAGTGACAAAGCCATCCTTGTTTACTGAGGGCCTGACGAGAAGGGTGTTCCCGAAGGTTTTCTCCTTGAAACTATTGAAGGTCGGAGGCAACAACCGCCCATCCGGACCCACGCCGCCTGGGGTCACTTCCCCGATCGGTTGAGCTCGCGTGATCTGGATTTTAGCCGGCAGGTTGTCGGCTGTCACAATGCGAGGATTCGCGAGGAACTCCGCGTCCCCATCCTCATTCAAGGCCTGCAACGTCACAGACATCTGCGGCACAGAAAGAATCGCGAACGCCCCTTCGGCCAGCTGACCAAAGTTTCCAATGATGCTATTGTTCGAGCTCGGGAAATTGAAGCCTCCGCGGTTCGATCCGTAACTGATCTTCTGAGGTGAATCTGCGCTGCCGACTACGCCTGCCCAATTGATTCCATACGCTTGCTTTGGATTCGCGGTGACCTCCACGAGGCGCGCTTCGATCATGACTTGTCGCGTCGGTCGGTCAATCTGAGCGAGGAACTGCCTGAAATTATCGAAGTTGCTGAGGGTCTCGCGGAAGAAGACCGTGTTCGTGCGCAAATCGAACTGGGGTTCCAAACCGCTGCGTAGCTGGCCTTTGATGAGAGCGAGCAACTCGACATTCGTCACGGTAGATCCGCTGGTTAACTGGCCGCCCTCTGCCCCGCCGGTTGCGCTTGCTTTGACGCTAAGAGCTTCCGGTTTCGCCACCTGCGCATAGCTGAACTGGAAGCTGCCGCTTTGTGTCGGCTCCTTTTCCTGTTCCGCCGGTGTCCTGACGTAGTAAACGTTATCGAGTTTCTTCAGGAACAACCCTTTCGATTGCACGATGATTTCGATTGCCTGGAGCGCGGTCACGTTGTCAAGCCGCATCGTGACAGTTGCGCCCGGTGGGATCTGGTCGCTCACCACCATGTTGATCTTCGCCTGCCGTGCGAGAAGGCGCAGGACTTGCCCCACGTCGTCGCCTTGGAATTCTCTAACGCCGACTCCGCCATTTTCAACCATCCCGTCGGTTGCGGTCGTGTTGGTCGTCGTGAGGCTGCCAGTTTCTGCGCCGGCCGCCGGCGAGGTCGTCGGCAACGGTGCCGCTGTCGCCTGCACCACCGTCATGGAATTATCATCGGGCTTTGCCAGCGACGGCGCGGTGACGGTTGATGACGATTTCGTCGTCAGGTCCGACGGAGGAGCTGTTACCGCAGCCCCTATCGGAGTGGAAACCGCCGGAGCTGCGGGAGAATTGATCTGCGCTTGACACATCGGCACTGCCACGAGCATTGCCGCCGCTCCGCAGGCGAGGTATCTAAAGCATGAGATCGGCATGAAGAGGTGGAGATTGCGAAGTGTGTAAAGCACGAAGCACACCAATCCCGTCAACTTTGCGCGTCGCGTCCGTGCGCCCGGCTACAAATTCGCACAAACGACATTTGTGCGGCCGTCGCGTTATTGCGTTAGAACGCCGCGCGCTAAGCGCCCAGCGCCGTGTCTATAAACCGCTTTAATTTGAGATGATTTTTTTTGGCGGGGCGGCTCTCGACGCCAGTAGTTACGTCGATTCCAAACGGTCTCACCTTGCGTATTGCAGCCCGTACGTTCTCCGGAGTGAGACCGCCGGCGAGAATGACGCGAACGGGCGGCTGTGCCTGCACAAACCGCCGCGCGATCTCCCAAGGAAACGTCGTGCCCGAGCCACCAAAAACTCCGTTCGGCACCGAATCCAGCACAATAGTGTCGGTCGAAAACGCGGCGGCGTTCTCCAGAGACATGTCGCCGCTGACCGCGATCGCCTTGCCGAACCGGACTTCTGCTGCTGCGAGTTCGGCACAGAACTCCGGCGTTTCGTCGCCGTGCAGCTGAAGTGCATCAATGAACGGCAGCTCTGATGTTGCCAGTGCTTCTTCGAACGACGCGTTCACGACAATGGCGACTTTGATGAGCGTCGAAGGCAACGTCCCAATCCAATGAGCGGCCCGCTCCACATCAAGATAGCGCTTACTGCCTCGGAAGCAGTTCAGTCCGATCGCGTCGGCCCCACACTCCTGCGCGGCCATAGCGTCATCGCAATTTGTGATGCCACAGATCTTTATTCTTAACCGACTCGATGTGATTTCCTGTCCGAACATTCTGCCGTTTTCACGCCTGCTGATCGCGTTCAACTACACGGCCCTTTACCCGCTTGATCTGGGTGTGGTGCGTGAGCACATGCACCCGCCCGTCGCTGCCGCGGAAAAACGCGCTTAAAATCCAGCTGATCAGACCGATGAAGATCGCGCCCCAAAACGCGCTGCCGAATGTCTCGACGTGAAACCCAGGGACGAAGCTCGGACCGAGATGCAACATAAGCCCGTTTACCACTAGCACGAAGAGGCCCATCGTTACTAGGACCAGGGGCAAGGTCAGCAACAGAAGCACGGGACGGACGAAGGCATTTAGAAGTCCGAGCAGAAGGGCAGCGCCGAGCAGGGCGCCGATGCTGTCGTAGCGGATTCCCCTGATCACCATCGAGCAGATCATTACCGCAACCGCCGTTACGAACCATCTTACGAAGAAATGCCGCATCCCGGAGCGTACCGTACGCGCTGCGTTGGCTGCAACCGCGTTCGGAAAATTCTGCTTGCAAAGGATCAGTGCCCCACTAATCCGTTGTAACAACTCGGAAATTCGTGCGCAAAAGCTCCAAAAAAACACTGCCTGCTTCTTCCGACGCTCCGCCTTCGGGGTCGACGCGAGCGTTGTCCTCCGAATCGCGCTCCGATGAAACTGCTGCGGGGCAACCAAAGAAGGGGAAGCGAGCAGCTACGCCTAGAGGACGGAGAAGCGGCGCAAAGGGAAGTTCCAGCAACGCCAAACAGCCGCCAGCGAAGCTCGGCCCGAAATCGGAGCCGTCAGATGCGGACATTCGGGTTCGCGCGTATTTTTTGGCTGAACGACGGATCCAGCAGCGGCGCCAGGGAGATTCAGCACATGACTGGATCGAGGCGAAGAAGCAACTGCTTGAGGAAGCGCGTGTGGCGGACCGATAAGGTTACGGTTCCGCATCGCTCCGGCTCGGCTGCGGCAGCAAACCTCCTTCCACTGTGGACAAGCTCCTCTCCGATTTGGCCGCCGCTCTGCGGGAACGCCTCTCCGTCATAGAGGATGCGCAGAGTCGCCAGGACCCAGTGGCCCATATGACGCGTCTGCGTTGTGCCTCAGAGAAAATTGAAGCGATCGAAGACCAACTGCCGAGGCAAATCGATCCGCAGCTCCTTCATTTTCTGCAGCGTCGCAGCTACAGTAAGGCACTTGAGTACCTTGCGGTGTTACAAACCCGGTTATAACCGCGACAACGGGGCTTTCAACCCGACCGCGTTGTAGTGACTATCGCGAGTAAAGCTCGACGATAAGCTGCTCGTTGACCATCGGCTGCATCTCATCGCGAGCAGGGATTCGCGCGACTCTACCACTTAACGCATCACGGTTTGCAACCAGCCAATCCGGCACCGGGGCGATCTGCGTCAGCTCAAGGTTTCGCAAAGCCAGTTGGCGAGATTTCGGGCGATCCTTGATAACAATTTCGTCACCCGGTTTCACGTTGTAGGAAGCGATGTTTACGCCGCGCCCATTCACTTGGACGTGCCCGTGTGAGACGAGCTGCCGCGCGCCGCTGCGGGTATTCGCAAGGCCAAGGCGAAAAACAACGTTATCCAACCGTGTCTCGAGCAGCTGCAGCAGTGTTTCTCCTGTTACGCCGCGGCGGCGCAAGGCCGTTTGGAAAATCCGGCGAAACTGCTTTTCGAGAAGGCCATATTGATACCGAAGCTTCTGCTTTTCACCGAGAGCGACCGCGTAGTCGGATTGCTTCCGACGCGAACCTTTCGGCCCGTGCATCCCAGGCGGATAATTCTTTCGCTCGAGAGATTTCGATGGTCCGAAGAGTGGTACGCCGTAACGACGAGCGACTTTGGTTTTTGGTCCGGTGTATCTGCCCATGAAAGGTTGAGAGTGGGTGGTTTGAGGAAGCTTTAGCTAAATCAGACGCGGCGCTGTTTCGGCGGTCGGCAGCCATTGTGAGGCACGGGTGTGACGTCGCGGATTACGGTCAAGTCGAGACCGATCGCCTGCAGAGCGCGAACAGCTGATTCACGTCCCGCACCCGGCCCACGGACGAGCACTTCCACTTCTTTTAGGCCGTGACCCATCGCCTGGCGCGACGCGTCTTGGGCGACCATTTGAGCGGCATAAGCCGTACTCTTGCGGGAGCCTTTGAAGCCAACTTTCCCCGCACTGGACCATCCGATCACGTTACCGCTCAGGTCAGTAATCGTCACGATCGTGTTGTTGAACGTGGAGAGCACGTGAGCGACACCGGAGTGCACATTTTTGCTCCCCTTTGCCTTGATGATTTTCGGCTTCTCGACGTCATTTGGGTCAAGCGAGAGGTTTTCCACCTTTGGCGGTTCAGGTGCGGCTTCGTCCTTCCTGGATTTGGCGGTTTTCTTCGCCGGCTTTGAAGGCTGAACGGGAGCAGCCGCGCCCGTCGGCCGTGGAGCAGGTGCCGCTTCGCCAGCGGCTGGTGCGGCAATCGGCTCGGGCGGCGCATCGCCACTGCGCGTTGAACTGCCGCCCTGCGGGGCGCCGGCTTTCGCCTTCTTCTCGGCGGCGTCGCTGGCATCGCTCGCCGGTATATTCTCTTCTGAATCAGCCATTCTTGATGTTCTAACTTTTTCGTGATCGCCGACTACGTCTTACCGGCTTTGGCATCCTTGTTACGAATCACACCGACCGTCTTGCGCGGTCCTTTGCGCGTCCGCGCATTCGTCGACGTCCGCTGGCCGCGCACGGGCAACCCGCGACGGTGGCGAATACCGCGATAACAGTTAATCGCTTGAAGCCGTTTCAGGTTGCTCTGCAGGTCGCGACGGAGATCGCCTTCGATCATCAGCTTGTTGCCGGTGATAGCGTGAATGATATCGTTGAGCTGCTGCGGCGTGAGTTCACGTGCGCGGATATTGGGATCAATGTTCGTTTGACCGAGGATGCGCTTCGCCGTCGTCGGTCCGATGCCGTAAATGTATGTGAGCGACGCTTCGATGCGCTTCTCAGATGGAATTTCAACTCCGAGCAATCTTGGCATAACTTCTCCTACCCCTGACGCTGTTTATGGCGCGGGTTCTTGCAGATCACGCGCACAACATTTTTGCGCTTCACGATCTTGCACGCTTCACAAAGTCTTTTTACTGAGGGTCGCACTTTCATAGCTGGCGCGATTCATCGGGACGAAAAACGCGGAGTTCGGCTCCGCGTTGTGACTGTGGAGACATTGCTCCGCCCCTTCGATAAATCGTAAGTGGGAACCTGTAGCAGAACTTTTTCGGCTCGCAAGGTTCGAATGACACGCGGGGCCATCTTTTGCGGAACTATTTGAACGTCGGAACATCGCACTCATCCGGTGGCGGTGGTGCAACCCGCTAGTTCAACTGCGCCTTCCCGCGCCACGTAAGAATTTCCGGCTCCGCCTTCGTGATCAACACGGTGTGCTCGAAATGCGCGGATGCCATCCCATCGGCGGTGCAAACGGTCCACCCGTCATCCTGCAGCTTCACCGCGGCCGTACCGGCGTTGATCATGGGCTCGATCGCGAGCGTCATTCCGGATTTAAGACGCGGGCCGCTCCCGCGCTTTCCGTAGTTTGGAACCTGAGGCTCTTCATGGAGCTTGCGCCCTACGCCGTGCCCCACGAATTCGCGCACAACGTTGAAGTCATTGCCGAGCGCTTCGGCCTCCACCTCTGCGCAAACGTCGCCGAGTCTCACCCCCTCCGACGCTACGACGATGGCACGTCGCAATGCATTCTCAGTTACACGGAGCAGTTTTTCCGTGCGTGCATCAATCATCCCGACGGGGACAGTCGACGCCGTGTCGCCGACCCAGCCCTCCTCAACAACCCCGATATCCAGTTTCACGATGTCGCCGTACTGAACACGACGCTGACTGCCGATTCCGTGCACAATTTCGTCGTTGAGGGAAATGCAGATGTTGCCCGGAAATACTCGATGTCCCAGCCTGTAGCCTAGAAACGCGCTTCTCACCCCAGCCTCGTGCATCAGATCGGCAGCAGCCTCATCGACCTCCTTAGTGCTGATTCCCGGCCGTATCAGATCACTTACGCGCTCCAGGATTTCACGCGCGGTCCGGCAGGCCTGCCGCATCTTGTCTATTTCCTTTCCGCTCTTGATCGGAATCATGCCGCCTGCTCAATGAGACGAGCGATGTCTCCGAACACAGCGTCGCGATCCCGGTTTCCATCAATACGGCGGAGTGTGCCAAGTTTCTCGTAGAACGCGGCAAGGGGCTGGGTCTTCGCATTGAACTCGGCGAGTCGCTTCTGCAGAACGGCTGCGTCGTCGTCCGTCCTTCTGACGAGGGGGCCGTCGCAGTAAGGACAAATGGGCCGCTCGGCGAACACTGCACTGGCGGTGGTCGTAGTGAAGCCGCAGCCCTGACATTGGAGTCGACTGGAGATGCGCTCGCCCACCGTGCTCTCGGAAACGTCCAGCCAGATCGCAAGATCAAGCGGCGTACGGTGGCGGACGAGAATCCCTCGCAAGCTCTCCGCCTGAGGTGTTGTGCGCGGAAACCCGTCGAACACAAACCCGTGGCTACCGTGCAACCGGAGCCAATCCTCGATTAGCTCGACAATGATTTTGTCAGACACAAGGCCACCGTGCTGCGTTGTCTCTGCAGTTTCGAGACCGAGAGGCGTGCCGAGCTCCTTCTCGCGGCGGAGAATAGCACCGGGAGAGGTGACTGGAATGCCGAACTGGCGCGTGATCATTTCGGCCTGCGTTCCTTTGCCGGAACCAGGTGCGCCGAGAAGGACGAGTCGCCTTTTCACTTAGCGACCGTAGACAAAGATCGCGACACCGCCGATTACCAGCACGGCGATTCCCACGTACAGCCACATCAAGGTTGTTTGCGGAGCGGCTTCGCCGCGATTGTAAGAGGCGCGATCGAAACGTCCACGGATTCTCCCTTTTCGCAGGAACCCATCGTAATGCCGCTGAATCAGGTGCGTTTCCACCTGTCGCATCGTGTCGAGCATCACACCAACTATGATCAACAAGCTCGTGCCGCCAAAGAACTGCGCCGTAATCGGCGGCACGTTCAAACCCTGGCTGAGAAGGCTCGGCAATACCGCGATCAGCGTCAGGAATATCGCGCCAGCAAATGTCAACCGGGTCATTGTAAAATCGAGGAAATCCGAAGTTGGCTTACCGGGTCGCACACCCGGGATGTAGCCGCCGTATTTTTTGAGGTCGTCCGCGATCTGAGCCGGCTGAAATTGTGTCGCCACCCAGAAGTAGCTGAAAAAGAAAATCATCGCGGCCAGCACAACGTAATGAGGCCAGCCGTGCGATAGCGCGTCCGCGATTTGACGCGCGGTTCGGCTATTTTGGAAAGCCATGCTCACGATCGTTGTTGGGAACAGCAGGAGCGCCCAAGCGAAAATGATGGGCATCACGCCCGCATAATTAACTTTCAGCGGCATGTATTGCGTCTGACCGCCGTACATTTTTCTGCCCACTACGCGCTTGGCGTACTGGACGGTTATCTTACGCACGCCCTGCGTGACGGCGATCACTGCGGCGATCACGATGAAAAGGAATGCGATCATCAATACGAGGATCGCTGGATTCACCTGACTTCCCCCGCCCTCCCCCGAAGGGACAAATGTCTTCCAAGCCTGTGCCAGCGCTGCCGGCAGGCGGGCTACAATGCCAACAGTGATGATCAATGAGATACCGTTGCCGATTCCGCGCTCTGTTATCTGATCGCCAAGCCACATCAGAAAAAGCGTGCCCGCTGTCAGCGTCAGCACCGTCACGATGCGGAAGGTCATTCCAAGGTCCGCAACCAGTGGAATCCCAAGTTTCCCGATGGTCTCGGTGATGCCGGGAAGCATCGTCTGGTATGATTCCGGATGCTGGAATGAAACCGCCAGCAGGTATCCTTGCACAATACAAAGTGCGACCGTCGCGTAACGCGTGATCTGCATGATCTTCTGTCGCCCACCATCTTCACGCGCGAGCCGGCCGAGTTTCGGAATTACCGCCGTCAACAACTGCAACATGATTGAGGCGCTGATATACGGCATGATACCGAGGGAGAAAATCGCGCAATTCTCGAGTGCGCCGCCGCTGAACAAATTAAATAGCGCCGCTACACCACCGCCGGATTTTTGCGTTAATGCATCTCGAAACCACTCCTGCAGCACCGCTGAGTTTACGCCCGGAGTGCTGATAGCTGCGCCCAGCCGCACAATCACAATGACGGCTAATGTGAAGAGAATCCGGCGACGCAGCTCCGGGATTTTAACGCTGTTGAGGAACGCCGAAACCATCGACTAAGAGTTGGTAAGCTGCGAAAGACGCTAGCCTTTTGACGGCCTTTTCTTCGGACGAGCTTTGCTAGCTCGCGCGTTTTTCTTCGCCGGAGCGGAAGCTTCAACCGCCGACGCCTTCGGAGCGGAGGTGCGCGCAGCGGGTAGACGTGGAGCCTTGACCGGTGCCTCGTGCAACTTCACAGAGCCGCCGGCACCTTCGATTTTAGCACGCGCTGCACCGCTCACTTTATGAGCCTCGATCGTGAGTGCATGTTTCAGTTCACCGCTGCCAAGAACCTTAAGGCCTACAACATTGCCGCGGATCAACTTAGAATCTCGTAGCACCTGTTCGTTAATGACCGACCCGGCGTCGAACGTGTTCAGATCGTCGAGATTGACGATCGCGTAGTTCTTGTGAAAGGCGGCGTTATTAAATCCACGTTTTGGCAAACGGCGGATGAGCGGCATCTGCCCTCCCTCAAAGCCGAGCCGAATGCTGCCGCCGGAACGAGCCTTCTGACCTTTGTGACCCTTGCCGCT
>JACDHZ010000206.1 GCA_013820755.1 Chthoniobacterales bacterium | reverse complement strand
AGGACAACTAGGACGAGCATTGGTGCGGATGCCTACGGTAACTTCTGATCCGCTGGTGTTCGCTTGTGCATGCCGCAACCGTACGGCGACGCGAACCCGAAGCTCTTTATCGTTTTCAAGCTCCCACACGATCGACGATGAGGAAACCGGAAGGCAGATTCAGATTACGACTAATCGACGTAATACAGAGGGCTGCGTGGGCGAAACGCCGATGCCTCCAAGGGCTGCGCTAGTCGACGCCGACTGCAACGAATGCGTGCACTTTTCCCGAGACGGGTCGCAGGGAGAGCGACGATACGTGACGAGACTGTGATTCTGTCGCGTGACTCCGCTTACAAGGTGTGCCTGCCTGTACTGCTCTCATTTCGCGCGATTTAAATTTGTGTCGCAAGCCGCTCCTGCCTAATTCACGGAATGAATACTGGACGAGATAAAGAGGCGTCTTTCACAGACCTGTCATATCGCGGCATTGGAACTACGCTCGCATTAGTTGCTACCGTATTGTCTCTTCCGTTTTTCCTGCGCACCTCACACGCTGCTGAGACCGATCCGCAACCAACGATAGAACAAGAAAAGGGAGGAAAAACAATGAGCAGAGTGACCGTGCGTTACATAGTGAACGACGTGGAGGCCGCAGTGTCGTTTTACACGAAGCATCTTGATTTTACAGTCGAGACTCATCCCGCGCCCGGTTTTGCAATGCTCTCGCGGGGGAACTTGTGGCTTCTGCTAAATATGCCCGGGGCGGGTGGAGCTGGTCAGGGGATGCCCGACGGGCGCAAGCCGGAGCCAGGCGGGTGGAATCGGATCCAGATCGAAGTGCCAGACCTCGCTGCTAAAACTGAAACCTTGCGGAACGCCGGCGCCCACTTCCGCAACGACATCGTCAATGGTAACGGTGGCAAACAGATCCTGGTCGACGATCCGTCAGGCAATCCAATCGAGCTGTTTGAGCCGCGCCGGAAATGATACAGGCGGTGGCTGAACGTGCTGCTGGAGATATCTCGGCATAAAGGGGACGTGCCCACTACTTACTCCATTACTGGCGACCGCCGCCTCGCTTCTGAAAGGCGTCGCGATCACGAGTCAAAGCTTTCCACGCCTGAAAGCCCCAGGATTCGAGCGAAGAGCTCGCGACGATGACGACAACTAGGACGAGCATTGGTGTGGATGCCTGCGCGTCGATGAGCCGTCAGGCACAAGGCACGTCGGCAAGGTTATATTGATGCCGGTGGCGCCTAAGCGTCTACCCACCACGCGCCGCTTAATAAGTGTGTCTGCCTGTACTGCTCTCATTTGGCGCGATCTGAATCTGTGTCGCAAAGCCGCTCCTGCCTAATTTACGGAATGATTACTGGACGAGATAAAGAGGCGTCTTTCACAGACCTGTCACATCGCGGCATTGAAGGTGTCAGTCTCCAAGGAGAGGTTGGCGTAACCCGCGTCGCACAAACGGCAGAGAACACGCGACACGATGTTAGCAGCAGTGCCAAACAGATGCCGAACGATGCTGTTCTCCTTCTGATCGATATGCAAAAGGGGTTCGATGACGTGTCGCAGTGGGGCGTGCGCAATAATCCCGATCTCGAGCGAAACAATCAGCAGCTACTCGAACTCTGGCGAGCAACCGGACGGCCCGTTATTTTTGTCCGACACGATTCTCGATCTGCGCAATCGCCCTTGTGGCCGGGCCAGGTCGGTAACGAGATCAAGGACGAGGTACGTCCCCTCGAACACGAGCCCGTCGTCGGGAAGAATGTGAACAGCGCGTTCATCGGAACAAGCCTGGAGGCTGACCTTCGCGCGAGAGGCTTAAACACGCTCGTGATCACGGGCATCCGCACTGACCACTGCGTTTCGACCGCAGCGCGCATGGCGGGTAATCTGGGCTTTGAAACGTTCGTGATCTCGGATGCGACCGCGACTTTCGACACCCGCGGTCCCGACGGTATCCTGTACAAAGCAGACGAAGTCAGTGCACTCAACCTCGCAAGCCTGCATTATGAATTCGCGACAGTGATAGATACGGCGACGGCGCTGCGAATGGCTTCTGCCCAGCATCAGATCAGTTCAGCCGCTGCCGCGGCTGGGAAGCGGTAAACAGCATAGCCGAACAACAACTAAGAAGGAGCGGTCTCGCTGATTAGGTCGAGCGTGTCCAATCATTTTCTTGCGCGGAACAGAAATGCTCTTGCGGGTTGTTGTGCCGCGCGAACGACCAACCTTTAACACATCAGCCAAACCATGAACGAACCAATCAACATCAACGAAGCGAGTTTCGAAAAAGCAGTTATCAACTCACCTGTCCCGACAGTCGTCGACTTTTGGGCTGCCTGGTGCGGGCCGTGCAAAATGATCGCGCCGGTCCTCGATGCGATCGCGAAGGAAAGTGGCAATCGTTTTCGCGTCGCCAAGGTCAACGTCGACGACGATCCCGGCCTGCAACAACGCTTCAACATCCGCGGCATACCGGCATTGCTTTTCTTCCACGGCGGCCAACTGCGCGACCAGATCACGGGGGTCGCCTCGAAGAAAACCATCATGGAAAAACTCGAGCAGCTCGCGCCCGCATAACTTCCGCAGTTAACCGAAAGAAAAATATGCCTAACGACCAAAACATCTCCGCACCCGATCTCACGGCACGTCCTCCGCGCAGTGCGCGTTCGCGCCTCGGCGGCTACGCGCTTTTGCCGCGCATGCTCGACAAAGGCCGCGCCGAAATTGCCGGGACAAGCGGCGATTTCCACTACAATTGCCCGCTCGACCAGCACGTTATCAACTTTCTGGGCATCGACGCGATTGCGCTGCGCGAGCAACTCGCCGCCGCCAAGGGTGACGGCGAGATCCTGGAGTGGATCAACGGCAATGCGAAGCACAAGCGCACACCATGGGAAATCGAGCAGTGGAGCGATTATCAACAACGCCGCCCGCCGGACAGCGACGCCGAGACACTTGCGATGTTCGCGGAGATGGTCGGCAAGTTGTCCACCACTCGCGAAGACATCAAAGCGTGGTCCGACCTGCTCGATCTCGATGATTACGTCAGTTTCGGAGGGAAAGCGTGATGGAGACCAACTGCTCGCAGAACTCGCACGCCCGTCTCGCGAACCGAGATGAACTATGAACCGCGTTGCGCTTGTCACAGGCGTCGGACCCGGCCTTGGCGGGGCGCTGGCGCGCCGCTTCGCGCGTGAAGGCTTTCGCGTTGGATTGATCGCGCGGTCACCCGATTTCATCGATGAACTCGCGCGAGAGATTGGCGCCGGTGCGCTTGCTGTCACAGCGGACGTCGGCGAGCCGGATCAGATCACCGCGGCCATTAAGCGTGTCCGCGCGGACCTCGGACCGATTGGTGTTCTGATTCATAATGCCAGCGCAGCGGCAGGTGATGGCGTTACGGCTACGACACCAGAGCAGTTTGAACGATCGTGGCGCGTTACGGCGCTCGGCGGTTTTGTTGCCGCGCGCGAAACATCGCAGGATATGATCGCAGCGGGCGACGGCGTGATGCTCTTCACCGGCGCGACTTCGAGTGTGCGCGGTGGCGGATGGCTCGCATTCAGCAGCGCGAAGTTTGCGCTGCGCGGCCTTGCCCAATCACTGGCGCGCGAGCTTTGGCCGAAAGGCGTGCACGTAGCGCATGTCGTGGTCGACGGATTGATCGGTGAGGTTGGCGCCGAGACCAGCGCAAAACGTGCCCTGCTCGACCCGGAGAAGATGGCTGACGCGTATTGGCATATTGCGAAGCAGAACCGCTCTGCCTGGACACTGGAACTCGATCTGCGGGCGAACGGCGAAGAGTTTTACGTTTGAAAGAGCAAGCGTTGTACTGCTAGCAGCCTTTCCGCTATCCGAACTGTGCGCCAGCAACAGGACGGAGCGTTACTTTTGTCCACACGATCTCGTGGCGGCCTCCAGCACCCGGCGTAGGTTTGCAAGGTCTCTCAGAACCAGCCCAACGTCCGTTTCGAACTGTTGCTCCGTCATCTCGGGGAGACGAAATACTGTAAAGAGGACTTCGGCCTGATCGCCGTTCCGAACGACGCGCAGCGGCACGTATACTGTGGCCCCGCTCGGGATGGTCACATAATGATCGACAACGCCGAACTGGTTCCGCTCCACGAAACGGATGCGGACATCGCCTTGCGGTGTGGCTGCGATCCAGTCGCCCTGCTCGGGACGGATCGCTGTGAGAAACTCGCTCCAACGTGGGAAGTTCGGCGGATCAGCGAGATAGTCGTAAACCTCCGCTGCAGGTCTGTTCACTGTCGCGCTTACGGTCCGTGCATGCATAGGTGTAACCGCGCTTGAGTCGTGTTGTTATTGGAGGCGCAGCGTCCGCAATCGAAGCGCGTTCGCGATGACAGACACCGAGCTGAGACTCATCGCCACTCCGGCGATCATCGGGCTTAGCAGGATGCCAAACACCGGATACAGCACGCCGGCGGCGATGGGGATGCCGAGCACATTGTAGACGAACGCGAAGAAGAGATTCTGCCGGATGTTTCCCATCATCGCGCGGCTCAAGACGATCGCGTTTTTGACGCCGCGCAGATCGCCTTTGACCAGAGTAACGCCTGCGCTCTCGATCGCGACATCAGTGCCGGTGCCCATCGCAATTCCGACATCAGCGGCAGCCAAGGCAGGCGCGTCATTGATCCCGTCGCCCCCCATAGCAACGACCTCACCCCGGTCCCGCAGCTGCTTCACATAGGCG
>JACDHZ010000070.1 GCA_013820755.1 Chthoniobacterales bacterium | reverse complement strand
GGCGCAACCGGTCCCGCCGATTTTCCAACCCGAAGTTGCGGCGAAAGCGATCTATTGGGCAGCGCACAACAACCGACGCGAGGTGAACGTCGGCCTTCCAACCACGGCGGCGATCGTCGCGAACAATTGGTTCCAAGTTTGTTAGACCTGTATCTCGGAAAGACCGGCTACGATGGCCAGCAAACGGAGGAAGCAGACGATCCGAACAAGCCTAACGACTTGTTCGAGCCGCTCCCGCGCGATCACGGCGCGCACGGCCGCTTCGATGATCGAGCTTTCGGATCAAGCCCGGCGTTCTGGGCCGTGAAGCATCGCGCGATGCTCGGTGCCGTCGCAGGTGGTTTCCTCGCGTTTGGCATCGCGGCGGTTGCGAATGCCTGCGCTCGCCGGTGCGATTAAGAAATAGCTGCAAGCTTGGTAGGGCGAGACTCGGCGAGCCTGGGTGCAAAGGGCGCCAACTCTCAGGCTCGACGGAGTCTCGCCCTACCAGCCGTCGAGTGTCCGTGAAAGTGCGTGACACGCTCTGAGTCGCTCGCTGCTACTGGCCGCCTGTCGCATCGACGCCGAGCTGCTTGAAGATGCCAAGCTCATCCGAGCTACCCCAGCGCTCAGCGATTCGGCCATTCTCAAAGCGCGCGATCTGCATTCCGCGCGCTTCGATCTTCTTGCCGGTCGGTGCGACGCCGTGGAAAGCACCTTTGTGCGTGCCGGTGATCGTATAGGCTATCGCCACATTCTCGTCATCGGCGACCATGTGATCGACCGCGACCTCTAGATCTGGAAAGGCCGCGCGGAATTTCGTGAAGAAATCGATGAATCCTTGGGGACCGTCGCCTTGATCAGGCGCGGGATCGTGATCCTCCACGTCGGACGTCATCAGGTCCGTAAACTTATAAAATTCGCCGCTATTGACCGCCGCACCGAAAGCTTTGGTGGTTTTGATATTCTGTTCTTTGCTCATATTCCGTTTGGTTTGTTTCGTTAATTTCTGAAGGTTGTTTTCGGCGCCGCGAAGGCGAGCAGCAACGCCACCGCGCCCACCAGAATGTTTAGCACGGCGACGGCAGTGTTGACGTTTAACAGCTGGACGATCAGCTCAGCGGCGCCCGGAATGAAGCGCAGCACCCCAACGGCCAGGAGCAACGCGCCGAGGAAAATGCAAAATCCGCGCGCGGTTCGTTTCCAGCCGACGAAGAGGCCAATCAATCCCAGCACGATGTGAATGATCGCGTGCGTTCGATTGGTCGTGAGAACGCCGAAGACAACGTCACTCGTTAGGCCCCAGATTCCTTCGATCAGCAAAAACGCGCCGATCACGATAGCGAAAATGTCAGCAGGCTTGCGCATATTTGTATTCCTCCGGTCTCCGGCTCACGGCTTCAGCACTACCTTCACGCAATCGTCTTTCTTGTCGTTGAAGATCTTATAGGCGTGCGGCGCTTCTTTCAGCGGCAGCCAGGGCGAGATGATGTCATCGAACTTGATCTCACGGCGCTCGAGATGCCGATGAGCGTGTCGATGTGTTTCTGCGCAGGCGCCTGCCCGAAAGCCATGAAGATGCCTTTGTCGAAGATTTGGCCGAGCGGGAAGTTGTCGTAAGCAACGATTCACCAGGATGTCGATCTCGACACCAGCGGCCTGCAGCTCGTCGAAGATTTCCTGCGCGCTGTTTTCCTGCTCGAGGTCTTTCGCGATCACGCGAACTTCCACGCCGTGTTTCGAGCGAAATTCTTCGGCCGCGGTTTCCAGTTCTGATCGAACGGGCGCGACGATCACGAGAGGATGGCCATGCCGCGCAAACCCATGCGCGAGATGCAGTCCGCTGCCGCTCGAAGCGCCAGTGACGAGAGTTGTTTCTTCGTTCATGGCGATGTGAAAACGCGCGACGCGCGCGGAGTGGTTGCGCCCGTTTCACGCGAATGTCGACGCGCCAACAATTGCGTCTCTGCTGCATCCGAGCGCTAAAAACAGACGTATAAGCAACGCAAAATCCTGCGCTCGCCCGGCGTTACCCGGCGGTGAATTCCCGAAAATCTATCGCATCTGAAAGCGTTCGTTGCCGCGTTCCGTTAGCAGGTTCTTAGCGAGCGATTCAACGATGGTCGCACGCGCGCTAAGTCTTCATTAACCGATCGGGTGAGACGGGATGGGAATAACACGCGACTTCGACACTCCAAGGAAATGAACAGATGGCGCCGGACAACTAAGTAGAGAATTACGCACCGGCCATGGCGATTTCCTCGAGGAACGCCGCGGGGTGATCGCGTTATCGTTAACCGCGATCGGCTGCATGGGATTGATCGCGCTCTACCAGACCGGCATCATCCGGCGGCTTCCGGATCTACCGTTGCCGCTGATGGATGCCGACAAAGTCGACGCGTCGGATGAAGCGTACGCGAAACTCTCGATGCCCGACGCGTTCCTCTGTCTCGGCAGTTACGCGGCCACGATGGGCCTCGCCGCCATGGGCGGGAAAGATCGCGCCGTGAAGCAGCCATGGATTCCGCTGGCGCTTGCGGCCAAAGCCAGCATCGACGCCGTGCAAGCGGGCAAGCTCACTTACGATCAATGGGCGAAGCACAAGGCGTTCTGCATCTGGTGTCTCATCGCCGCGGCGGCGACGTTCGCGACCGTACCGCTCGTGATCGGTGAGGCTGCGGCCGCGGCGCACAATTTGGCGAAGAAATTCTAGCGCAGTCGAAGGTGACCCGGTGAGGACGCTGGCAACGCGCGGGAATGCCGGCCGTGTGGCCTTCGCGGCCATCGCGCTTTCCTCGCTTTTATCGGGATGCGCTTCGCACGATCCGGCAGTCCATCCCCGCCTGCGCAAGACTGCGGCAGTAGCCGCAACGCGGGCTTTCGAAAAGCCTTCTTTCAAGGCGGGGTTTTTCGTCGGCAGTCACGGCTGGCACACGAGCATCATTGTCCCGCGCGATAGCGTTCCGAAAGAGGCGTGGCCACGAGGTGTTCTCGACCGGACCTTTGGCGATTGCCGTTATCTCGAAGCAGGTTGGGGCGACCGCACCTTTTACATGGCTCCGCGGCCAAATGTCTCAACCGCGTTCGATGCCATCTTCTTACCCGGCGCATGTGTGTTGCACATCGTCGGGCTCGACCCACCGCTGGAAAGCGCGTTCGCGTGGACCGGATTTGTGCGAATGCCTTGCACCGCGGTGGAGCTGAGAAACGTTTGCAACGCGATCGGCGCCACCTTCGCAGTCGATGCGTACGAACTCGGTCCCGGTCTTTACGGCCGCATTAGCCGATTCTACCCAGCCAACGGCCGATACTATTTTGCGAACACCTGCAACAATTGGACTGCACGGATCATGCGCGCAGGCGGCTTCGCGGCAGATGTTGGTCCTGCTGGCACCTGGTCAGCGGGAGCGTAATGGCGCAAGCGAGGCGATTAGCGCGAGAGCGTTTGCAAGCAAGCGAAAGTCATCGACGCTGAGTGCCTCGGGCGAAATCGTCGGCAAGTGCTATCTAGGAGAGAGCCGAACGGGTGCCTTTACTCGACGCGGCGGAACTGTTCCGTGATCCGGGATAGCGGGAGGCCGAGCTTGCGGATGGTGGCGTGATTTTCAAGCGTACCGTCCTTGCGAAGAGTCATTGTTTGGTCGAGTCGCACGTTCAAGAGCGGGTTCGTTGGGCTCAGCGCCACCATGTAGACAAAGTGGAAGCTCGAGCCGGTCACTTCGCCGCGAGCGTCGCCCACCACGTCGTTCGCGCGGCCGATATAATGCCTGGCGTCGACCTGGCGAATCTGCCAGTGGCGCGCTTGCGTGTGGCCATCGTCGTAGCGGAAAAGCTGATCGAGATAAAGCGTTCGGCCGCGCATTCGGCCATGGCAGTTAGTGGTGAAACGTTGCACCGGTTTTCCAATCGTGTTCCGGAAGACTCCGGTGGAGCGGGTGTGACCTGAGTAGAATTTTTCCGGGTGGAACTGCGACTCGGCTGCGGACGCCATCGCGGGAGCAGTGAGTAAAGTGCAGAGCAGGGCAAAGTAGAGGATTCGCGCGAAGGTCCTCATCAGACGCGGCCTCCGGTTTGTTGATAACGCACGAAAGCCGCGGTCACTGCGTCTGGCGGAGTCGCACCGTTTTCAAGATCGCGGTTCTCTTCAGCGACGCGAATCTTTTGAGCCGGCACGCGGCGCAGTTTCGCGGTTAGGCGGACGCGCGACAGACTCCAGATGATCCATTTCGTTGGATCAAAATTCCATGGCTTCACGCCGTTCCGATAGTCGTGCTGAAACTCATGGTGATAATTGTGATAACCCTCGCCGAAAGTAAAGAGGGCGAGCAGGAAGGAATCGCGCGCACTGCACCTGATGGAATAGGGCTGGCGGCCAATCGTATGACATGCGCTGTTGATCAGGAAGGTGCAGTCTTGCAAGACGACCACGCGTGCGACGCCGCCGATCAGGAACGCGCCCGGAGGTCGTCCATCGATGCCATGCAGGGCGCACACCATGATGCCCAGAAGTCTAGCAGGAGCGCGTTTTGACCTGCCATCAGCTGCGCGAGAGTTGTCTTCGCGCCTTTCGATGTTTCGAATTCCAAGTTCATCGGGAGGACGGTCGCATTCATCCGCTGCTTCTCGCGATGCGCGATGACGTGCTCTGCCGCGATTTCGGCCAGAGCCGGATCGACCCAAAACGCCTCTTTCATCTCGTGCTCAAAAACATCCGCTGCGCCATCGCGGGCCGCGATCATTCCGCGCCCGACGTGCAATGCAGCTTTGAGTTGCTCTGGCGTCTTGAAGAACGGCGATTCGAGCTCTCTCCATCCAGGCAGGATCGCTTCGATTTTGGGCAGCAGCGCGGGCAGGCTGTCCACAATGTCATTTCTTGATGCAGAATATCAGTCTGGCTTCCAGGATTGCCTGCTCTGATGTGCCGGAAAATTTCGCCTTTGCCGCGAGTTTCTCGAATTCAGCCGGCGTCTCGATTTCGCCCTCCGCGAGCTTACCGAACAACTGCTTCGCCTCCTCGATCGCCGCGGCCTGTGGGCCCATGCTCACAGTGACCAGGAGGGAGAGAGCGATAACTACTGAGCGAATGACGGGCGGGATTTTCATGTTCAGCAGTAAAACGGAAAACGATTCCGGACTTGCGCACTAACCCGCTGGAATCATTGCTCCGATTTCCCGACGCCGGTCGCCTCATCGCCGCTGGCGTTCTGCGCCCTCCCTTTCGGCCGGTTCGCCGGATCGCTGCGACGCGATCTTATTTGCGCAGCTAGAAAGGCAATCGCATTCGCATTGCTTTGAAAAGGGGCAGCAATTCTTTCGTGGATGCTTCATCGAGCTGGCCCGCGGCCAGCCTGATCAGGGCCTGTTCTTCGGTCAGCGTAAGCTGACCGGAGGATCGTGCTTCAACGGCGACCGGGTGATCGTGGAGGAACTTGCTGACGACGTTGAATTCTTCGTGGTCAGGAGCGCAGCAACTAGTCGCGGCCAGCGTCCGCGAACGCGCTGGGAGCGAGCCCGACAGAACGCGACCAAACGCAGCCTAGTAAGCCGAACGTTGCGTCTGCTGATCGCTGCGCCGTGATTGCCGATCTTAAAACTGCTTGGCTCCGGTGACCAAGGCCTGTATCCCGATGCGATGGCCACCCTGCGCCAGCAGTTCGAAGATCATCCGCAGTTGACCGGAGGATCCAGGCTGCGCCACCTCGCGCGCGAGATTGGCGTCTACTCCGCTGCAAACGCATCGATAAGGGGTTTTTATCCGCGGATCCGCCACCACACAATCTGCTCGCGAACGGAACGGACCATCACTACAAACCGGCGCGGTTTCCCGTCGGTTCAGCACAGCAGCTTTCGGACGCCAAGTTCGCCGGCCTAGCTTTCCGCCGCACGATTCCGAACGGTTTCGGCGACGTGCACTACAACCGATGGTGGGGAGTTCCCGAAGCGACGGTCCGGATGGCTATTGCCATGCTATCGTTGATCGGAAGGGTAAGATCATTGGTTGGCTCGCGGACAAACGCGACGCGCAAGCGATACTCGGAGCGGCGGCAAAGATCAGGGGACTGGCAGCCGATTCGAACCGTCACCGGGCACTCTGGTTTGGCAGCATGGCCAACCGTTCGCATTCCCGATGATACGGCATTAGCCGTCGAGCCGAGATGATTCGCTAAACGTGAGTTAAGACAGTGCGCCAAGTTCCCATGTCACTGCGCGACCGTGTGCTCCGCTGGTTTGGCACTGCCCCTCGTCGACGGCTCGGGCCTTCGGATGGAAAGCCGCTCCTCTCGAAAACGAAATACCTCGTTGGTCTGCAATGTCCGAAAGCGCTGTGGATTCACTATCACAACAAAGCGTTGCTGCCGCCCGTCGACTCATCATGCTGCCATCTTTGAGCAGGGGCATACAGTCGGTGATTGGGCTAAGAAACTGTTCCCGCGGGGCATTGATCTTGGCCGCCTCACAGGTTTTGAGAAGCCCGTCCGCGCAACGCACACTGCACTCCGCAAAGGCAGGGCTATCTTCGAAGCTTCTTTCACTTACAATTCCTGCTTTAGCAGAGCCGACATCATCGTTCCCACCGAAGATGGGCGGTGGGACATCATCGAAGTCAAGAGCTCCGGAGCCCCGGATGATATAGGTGACCTCAGAGAGGTCTACCTCCAAGACTTGGCTTTCCAACGCTACGTGTACGAAGGCGCGGGGCTACTGGTTCGAAACTCTTACCTCCTTTTGCTCAACAAGAAGTACCTCCGTTCCGGTGTTATTGATCCACAACAGTTGCTCGCCCGTGTAGACGTGACGGATCGAGTGAACGCACTTCTGCCGCGCGTTCCTGCGAAGGTGGAAGAAATGCGAGGCGGGCTCGCTTTATCGCAATGCCCGGAAGTCAAGGTCTCGCGTCATTGCTCGACGCCTTACGATTGCGCGCTTACTGACGCCTGCTGGTCTTTCCTTCCCCAATCGAGTGTGTTCAACTTGCGAGACGGAAGGAGTAAGCCTTGGGATTTGCTCGCGCGAGGTATTCTCCGAATCGAGGATGTTCCAGCTGATTTCAGCCTGAACGCACAGCAGTCTTCGCAGGTTGCCTGCCACCGCACTGGGTTGCCGTACATGGACCAGCACGCAAAACAATAATAGAGCTCGACAACCGCAGCCGGCAATGACGATTCTGGTCTTTACCTCGGTATCCCACCCCGCAAAACAATATGCAAAAACTACTCTGCCTGCTGCTTCTCTGTGGATCAGTTATCATCCCTGCGGCCAGCTTTGCGACGACTGTCAACTTCGACGCAAACCCGGCGACGGGTTTGTTTACCGATAAGACGGCACAAGACGTTGTCACAAACACAGCTGTCACAATCACGGGAGGTGTCATCCTGGATCAAGGAAAATTTGAAGGTGCTGCCACAACCAACCCTAATCTCTACGCGACAACGGACTTTCTTGTTCCTTACCTCCCTGCGGTCATCACGGGAGTATTCAACGTACCTGTGAGTTTCTTGCAGTTGGATGTCTTCAATGGGCTGTTCGGCGGCAGTTTCACGCTCACCGGTTACGGTGGAGCTGGTGAGGTTCTCGACACAGATACCGTCTCTCTCGCCGCCTTTGGTCACCCTGGGTTCGTTGGCCATCTATCCATTTCCGGCTCGGGCTTCACGGCCTTTAGTGTGAGAAGCGGACAGACACTTGGATTGGTCGATTTCGGGATTGACACTGTCAACTTCACTTCTGCGAGTTCGGTTCCAGAAACGTCCGGCACACTTACCTTAATGGGATTGAGCCTCGCGGCACTGGGCGTGCTTGCGAGCCGGCGAACGCATCGGATCCCCGAGGGATCGGTAGTCGCAAGCGTAGCCGGCT
The DNA here is from genome assembly GCA_013820755.1 of Chthoniobacterales bacterium. Lineage (GTDB taxonomy): Bacteria > Verrucomicrobiota > Verrucomicrobiia > Chthoniobacterales > UBA10450 > JACCTI01. Next base: position 5,232 of record JACDHZ010000070.1, on the reverse strand, counting down.
AAGGCGTCAACAACGAGTCACGCAGGCTGCGCGCTTCTAACAGCGCGGACGGCGAGCGCAACAGGTGGGTTCCGCGGTTTTGGAACTTCGACACCTCGAAATCGGAGAAGTATTCCGGTGAAGCTACAGGTGAAACGAACAACTGCTCGTCGGCCACGTAAGCACGCGGTCGCGTGCGGAGACGTCAAGCGACCGCAGACGCGCCACGACGCTCGCGCGCGATTCTGAACTGAAGCCTATGCCGGACAAAGCCGAATTTATGATCGAAGGGCGTAACCTGCCAGTTTCGAACCTGAACAAGGTGCTCTACCCGAAAGCCGGATTCACGAAGGGGCAGGTGATCGACTACTACATCCGCATTGCGCCGGTGTTGCTCCCGCACCTGAAGGATCGCCCGCTTACGATGAAGCGGTATCCGAACGGCGTCGACGGCATGTTCTTTTACGAGAAGAACTGTCCGTCTCATCGGCCGAACTGGGTGAAAACAGCAAAGGTCTGGAGCCACGGCAATCAGCGCGACATGTTCTATTGCCTCGCGCAGGATCTGCCGACGCTCGTCTGGGCTGCGAATCTCGCCGACCTGGAATTACACACCTCGCTCGCGCGCAAGAAGGATGTCGCTAAGCCGACGATGATGGTGTTCGACCTGGATCCCGGTCCTCCCGCAGACATCGTGCAGTGTTGCCAGGTCGGGATTTGGCTGCGCGATCTACTGGCCGGAATGAAGCTGAAGAGCCTGGCAAAGACGAGCGGGTCGAAAGGCCTGCAGGTGTATGTGCCGCTGAATACGCCCGCGACGTTCGACCAGACGAAAGCACTCTCCCGCGCGCTCGCTGAGCATCTCGAGCGCGAACATCCCGATCTCGTCGTGCATCGCATGCTCAAGTCACTGCGCGGCGGGAAGGTTCTCGTCGATTGGAGTCAGAACGACGAACACAAAACGACCGTCAATGTCTACTCGCTGCGTGCGAAGGATTACCCGACTGTGTCGACGCCGGTGACATGGGAAGAAGTCGAGACGTGCCTTGCAAAGAAGAACCCCAAGATGCTTGCCTTCACGTCGGATCAGGTGCTCGGGCGCGTGGAGAAGATGGGCGACCTGTTTGCGCCGACCGAAAGCATAAAGCAAAAGCTTCCCAAAAAGTGGAAGCTTTAGCTCCGCCGTTCGACTTTGAGTTAACGTCGGTGATCGTTAACTTCGCCCGGCTCGGAGTTCCCGGCCGATAACCGTTCCCGTCGCTTCTGGAAGTAGGAAATCGAAGCGCCTCGTGCGAATCAGCGCCCGCCGTTTCCGAGACTCGCGACAATCGCGACCAATTCCGATGGTTCGACCGGCTTGGACATATGCATCTGAAAGCCCGAAAGTATCGCCCGCTTACGATCCTCCAGGCGGGCGAAGGCAGTCAACGCGATCGCCGGAACGTTGCCTCCCTTTTGCGGGGAAAGCTGCCGCACTTTCCGGATGACCGAGTAGCCGTCCTCGTCCGGCATCCCGATGTCCATGATAAGGACATGCGGTTTCTTGTTGGCGATCGACTGCAAAGCGTCTGCGCCGGAACCAGCCGTTTCCACGGCCGCGCCGCACCGCGAAAGGATTCGATTGATCAACTCGCGCGCATCCGGTTCATCGTCGACTGCGAGTATCTCTAAACCGGTGAGATCCGGATATTCTCCGGACATTTCGCGCGGCAACGCCGCTCGCGGGTGGCGGCGATCCGGATCGGGCGGAAGCGTCGCCACGGCGGCTGGAAGGCAGACGTAGAAGGTCGAGCCTTGATCCAGGCCGGCGCTCTCCGCGCTCACCGTTCCACCGTGCAGCTCGATCAGGTTCTTTACAATCCCCAGCCCGAGACCTAGGCCGCGATGACGCCGCGTGATCGTGGCATCCGCCTGGCGAAATCGGTCGAAGACGTGCGGTAGAAATTCCGCGCTGATGCCTTCGCCGGTGTCGCTCACGCTGATCTCGAGGTGCGAATTCACGCGGCTGAGAGCGACGTGCACCCGGCCACCCTTGGGCGTGAATTTCACCGCGTTCGTAAGGAGGTTCCACAGCACTTGCTGGAGCCGGCCCGGATCCGCTGAGACTTGCCCCACATGCGGATCGAGCACGGAAGTCAGCCGAATCTGGCGGGCCGCGGCCATCGGTTTCACCGACTCGATCGCCGCTTCGATGATCGGAACGAGATCTACCCGTTGCACGTCGAGCCGCACCTTCCCGGAGATGATGCGGTTCATGTCCAGCAGATCCTCGATGATCTCCGCCTGCGCGCGCGCGTTGCGCTCGATCACGGCCACGCCTTCCGCGATTTCTTCCGGCGTCGCGGACTCGCGCAGGATTGTCGCCCAGCCGAGCACCGCGTTCAGGGGTGTGCGCAGCTCGTGCGAAACCGTCGCTAGAAATTCATCCTTCATCTGCGTCTCACGTTCCGCCCGCTCCCGCGCTTCTTTTTCGCTCGCCAGCAAACGCTCGCGATCCGCTTCCGCGCGTTTCACCCGGTCGACGTTTGTGTTCGTGCCGAACCAACGGACCACCTCGCCGTGCGCATCCAGCACCGGATTCACGCGGGTGAGGAACCATTGGAACTCGCCGTCCTCGCCGCGCAAAGGAAACTCCATGTCAAACGGCTGCCGGCTTTCGATCGACGCCGTCCAGCGTTCGACCACCCGCGGGAGAAACGCCGGGTCATGCACCTTTTCCCAGCCCCAACCCTCCATCTCCTCGAACGTCGTCCCGGTGTATTCGTACCAGCCGCGGTTGTACCAGAAGATGTGCCCGTTCGGATCTGCCATCCACGCGAGTTGAGGAATCGAATCTGCCAGCGCGCGCAAGTCCTCTTCGCTCCGGCGGAGCGCATCCTGCGCAAGGATGTGCTCCTTGATGTCGATAAAGTAACAGACGATTCCGTGCTGGCCGTCTGGCAAGGCAAGGCGATGGATTTCCCAGTCGTAGTATTCCTGCGCTTTCCGGTCCTGCCGCTTGCCGGTGAAACCTTTCTGGAAAAATGGCTCGCCCGTCTCTAGCGTATGCCGGAAGCGTTCTTCCAAGTCTTGCACGAGCGGCTCCGGCCACATCACGCGCAGCACTTCCGAAAAATCCCGGCCAATGATCTCATCGACGTCGCCAAAAACCGGTGCCGCTTTCGGGTTTACCTGCTGAAACCGCAGTTGCGTATCGAGTAGGAAGATGCCGATCGGCGACTGATTGATGATCGCCTGGTAGCGTGCAACGCTGCCCGATGGCGAGGGGTCGTCTTTTTCGGGCACGCTACTTCAATCGTTTGCGAGCAGCTTCGTGGCTTGGTTGCATTCCAAGCGTGTGCGAGAGTGATGCGCAGGTCGTAAACCCAGAGCCCTAAACGCGAGTGCGGCTCGCCTCGCGTCGACATAGCGACGCGGCTACAATGCCGGCCGCCCATGCCTTAGATTACCGTTTCCCTTGCAGAAAAATCTGCATGTTCTGAAAATCAAAGGTCACCGCGTAGCCCTTGAAGAAATCGTGGCCCACCATGCCGGCGAGGTGAAAGCCAAACATGTTCTCCCATGGAAACGGTCCGTCGTAGAGACCGGGGACCTTCTCTTCCCTTATGTCTCCAAAGGAAAGTTGATGCACGGTGTAGGGCACGATTTTCAATGTCCCGCCGCCACCAGCCCCTTCGGAAGCTTTCTCTTCTTCCAGCTTGATTCCGGCTTCCCTGATCACCGACTCCGCAAGTTTCACACCGGCCTGCGCCAGTCCTGTGTCGACGAAGAGGAGCGTCGGCGGAAGCGTCTCCACCCGACCCCAGCCCACCATGAAATGGTCGCTCGCCATCCAGATAGGGATGCTCTTGCCTGATGCCTTAAACTCTTTCAGGCTTTCCGCCGTCTTTCGGCGCAGCACCAGCTCGCCGTGTGGATAATCCATGGTCGCCAGGAAATGATAAAACAGAGTGGTCCCGATGACTCCGTCGATCCGCTTTACGCCCAGGTCCTCGGAGAGTTGGCGCAACGGAAACATCGCCGTGGGCAGATTTTTGATTGTCCAATCGCCGAGAGTGAGTGTCTCAATCCGGCCCTGCTGGACCTCAGCGTGCTGTCCGCCCGAAAAGGTGCCTTGGACCGCGCCGAATTGTGGGATGCCAAGCTCCTTGGCAAACTCCGTGTCGAGCGTAACCTCCGAACCGCCGGTATCGATGAAGAAAGTGACTTCGTCGCCGCCGTTTACGCGCACGTTGACCACCGGCAGCGGATCGGTTTTTAAGAACTTCAGCCGAGTACTTGTACCGTTGCCATGCAATTCATAGGGCGTCTGGCCCTTGAAGCTCTCAAGCTTTGCAACGTTTAGTGTCGGATATTGCTCACGAATGAGCTTGTTGCTGCTCACGTCGACGCCGTTCAACGCAGCCGCTGCCTTTTGGAAATCGTCGCGGCGATAAAACGTCTCGGCCAGCATGACCTTTGCGTCGGCGTCAGACGGCTGCAGGCTTATGGCCTTTTCCAGCCATTTTTGCGCCTCCTCGAGCCGGTTGGAAAGCAACGCAATGCGGCCCAACTGGAGCGTTGCCGCATACTCCTTGGGATTTTGTGTGACGATTTGCGAGTAAAGTTTGCCAGCTTCAGTAAACTTCCCCGCCTGAAAAAGCCGATCGGCCGAATCGATCTCCGACTGCCTGGGCTGGGATGTCGCTTGTCCTAAGAAGCTAGGGGCCGCGATAATCGCAGCGAGGGAGATGCAAGTAAATTTCATTTGGTTTTCTCAACTTACCCCGCGCAGCGTTTCACCCTACACATTTCCATAAGGTTTGTCGCTAGCGAGGCGGACGAACTGCTTCGCGCCTTCGTGGAGCTTGAAGCGACTTTGCCGTGATCAGAAATTCAATGCTTGGCCAAGGCTAGCGTTTCAGATCAGACGCGATTTCGGCAAATTATGCTAAGGCGGCTTCGAGGCCTTCGGTGATTTCCAAGGCTAGCACTCCGGGTTCGAGCGCTGGTGGCGCGTGCTAACGGCTGTCAGCTTTACGGTGGGAGGCACCGAGACTTTGAGCGTGCCCAGGGAAGCCGGGCATGCTGGATTATTCCAGCGCTTCGCGCTTGGTTAGCTCTTCGTAGGTGAAGCTCAAGAGGCGGCGTCACTCCTTCTTCGTGTAACCAAAAAATCCGCGATGGCGAATCATCTCCGCGACTTGCGGCGGCACCATGTCATTCCAGCTCTCATCGCCGCTGGCGATACGCTTGAGAACGTCGCGCGAGAAG